>JAFAMZ010000363.1 GCA_019232935.1 Silvibacterium sp. | reverse complement strand
CAGCATGCATGTCCCCGCGCCGGCCACTTCGAACACGCGGGTCGGAGGCGAAAATCCGAAGCTCGCCATTGACGCCCGATTGATGTTCATCACCATGCCCGCCGAGCTGTTCACGCGATTGTGATCGCCCGTGGATACGTGCCCGATCCAGCGAACATTCGCAGGCAGCGGCTTGTCGCCCCAGCCTTCGCCGCCCAGGATGAACCGTTTGTCGGGGGCCAGTTCTGCTGCCCTGAAAAACAGTTCGTCCACTCTTGCCTCCCGGTCCGGCAGACGATTACCCAGAAACACAACATCGCACGCCAGCTCCGGGTCGACAGGCACGGGATAATGCGTCTCAGGATCGAGCCCGTTATAAATGCTGTGATACGCCCGCGCGCCGAAGCTCTTATACGCAGCCGCAATGCCCGGCCCACCGCCGTATGTCAGTATGCCGTCATACTCCGGAATCGCCTCTCGAAACGGATCGCGCTTATCTCCGCGCAGCCGTCCTATCGTTGCCGGAGCATCCACGTCCCAGAACAACACGCCGCACATCGGCTTCAATTCGAGCACGCGCTCCTCGAGAACTGCATCGTCCACCCCCAGACCGCTATGTTTGATGACGACATCCGCGCCGCTGGCCTGGTCCAGCATGCTGTCGATATCAGCACCCGGCCGGTAGACAACCGACTCCACATACGAGAAATCGTCATCGTCCCGGTGCTGCTGTCGCGCGTATGCATCTGGCTCGGCAAACACCACCTCATGCCTTCTGCGGGCAAGATACTTGTAGACGCCCCGGTAATAAGTCGCCGCGCCATTCCAGTAGCACGACAGGATACTCGAGCCGAAGACGAATATCTTCATTGCACGATCTCCTCACAGATCGCGGTCAGCTCCTCTGCCCGGTGCCGGCAGGTATGACGCGCCAGAATGGTTTCAAGGCCCCGCAATGCCTGCTCTGTGGCCGCCGATTTGTTGCTCAGCAATGAGTTCATCGCGCATTGCATCTCGTGCCCATCCCGCACGAGCCTGAAATCCTCTTTGCGAAAAAGCTGCTCGCTGTCCTCCCACGGTGCAGAAATCAGCGGAATACCGCACGCCAGCGCCTCAAAGACGCGAATCGTCGGAATGCCCCTCATCGCAGTCACATATTCCTGCCGTGGAATATGCACCGTCAGCCGCGCGGCGGAGTAAACAGCGGGCGCATCCAGGTTCGGCAGATAACCGCCATAGCGCACTCCGGAGTGCTGCAATGCCCTCAGTGCATTCTCCGGATAGCGAACTCCGAACACAGCAAACCTGTAGTCCCGCAGACTGGCCGCCGGCCTCAGAAGAAACTGGCAGATCTCCTGCGATCTCTCGTCGTCGCCCCAGTTCCCGATCCAGACCACGTCCGTGGTCTTCTCTGTGTGCGGTCGGGGACGGAACACGCTCGTGTCTGCAGCTTCATGCAGCGTCCACACTCTGCTCATTCCGAACTGCTGCTGATAAATGCTGCGCAATGCATCTCCGAACGCCAGCACTCCATCGAATTGGTCCGTGCCGAACAGCCGTATCTGCTCGGGAGAAGAGCTTGCCCGATGATGCGTATCGTGAAACAGCAGCCGGAACCCCAGTTCATCACGGACGTCGATCAGCGTATGAGCAAGCGCAGGCGCATTCCACTCATGCAGCACCACGATCTCGAAGTCTTTTAACGCATCGCGCCAAAGTCCGGTATCGCAAACAGCGTCAGCGTCATACAAAGAGATCCGAAGCTCCGGATATGTCTCCGAAAATTGCCTGAGGGCGTAGCTTCCAGTCTCCTCTTCGCGCAGATGCTGAATCGACCAGCCGCTGCGCGGCTCGAAGACACTCACTTCATGCCCAAGCGCGATCATGTTTCGCATCAGGCCGCGCAGAAAGTGCGCATTCCCATGGTTCCAGTCCGAGCGCAACGAATGTGCAAAATAGGCGAGACGAAACTTACGCGACATTGGCTGATCTCTCCGCCCCTGCCACCACTTTTCGATAAAGCCTCAGATACCTTTCCGTCATCGTGTCCGCGGAGAAGTGTCTGGCTCTGGCGTATGACCGGTGCTGTGCAGCTACTAACTCCTCCCCGTCTTCACTTAGCCGGCACAACAGGTTTCGAAGCGACTGGCTGTCCCTGAAATAGAGCGCGCCACTCTCCCAGACTTCTCGAAGAGACGGTATATCGTTGCAGATGACTGCACAGCCGCACAACGCAGCTTCCAGCGGGGCCAGACCGAACGGCTCATAGCGCGAAGTACAAATGTAGATGGCGCTCTGGCGGAACAAGGAGAGCAGTTCCTCCTGCGATAAGCGGCCAAGCAGCATGTTGTCCGGCAATATGTGTGTGGAACCAGCGGTCCCGTGCCGCGTTTCCCCCGCGACAAAGATCGGCAGCGGCGACCGGAAGTCTCCTAACATCCCGATATTCTTCGCCTCGTCCCAAAGTCTCCCTGCAGTTACGGCCTGCAGGCGAGTTCCGCCTTGTGGCGGCGTTACAGATCTGCCGTTCGGTATCACTACCAACTCCCCCCGGACCGAAAAATATTCCGTGACAGTCCTGGCCATCCACTCTGTCGGGCACGACACAACATCCGCGGACTCCAGTCCGTCCCCAACCAGCTTCCGATATTGCCGAAGCCAGGCCGACTCCTCAAGAACACCGCCCCTGCAGCTTTCCGCCCAGCTCAAAACGTCACTATGTGCGGTTACTATCTTCGGTATGCTCAACGGAACCGCGCCGAAGCAGAACTGGTTACTATGCAGAAGGTCCGCTCCCCATCGAAACGCGATCCGGATCAGCCGGCCTGCCGCCAGATAATATGCGCGATCGTTCTCCTCCATCCATTCCAGCGGTGTGGTCCAGGCTTCATAGCTGAAGCAAGCTCCTGCCTCGTGCTTCAGCCGTTCCGGCCATAGTTTCTGTGAATCGCTGGGGGCGCCCCCAAGGCTTACGAGATACACTGCGCACCCGCGCTCCAGCAGACCGCGAGCAAGTTCCTGCGTAAACGTCCAGACTCCGCCGACAGTGTCCGTCGTCATCAGGACGCGCATTCCAGCTCCCGAAGAGACAATGGGTTCTGGTCCTGAATATCGCTGTAGCCTTTACCGGAAAATGAATCGAGATAGTACGAGTGCGCCCGCTCCCAGGCCTCGTCGTCCGGCTCTGCGCCGAATGTGTGTACATACTCCGGACTGCCTGGGAACGGAAACATCGGTACCGGCTCGCTGACCCAGACTCCATTCCTCTTCAGCCGGTCCTGCCACGCAGCCACTGCTCCCGGATCGTCATCCGCAGTCTTGATCAGGTTGGCTTGCACCCACGGAATGAATCTCCGTGCGTAGATCAGAAGCTCAGTAATACGGTCGGTAGAAATACGGCAGTTCTTGTTCAGCTCCTCACGGCCCTGCTCTGTAATCGATTCAATTCCGCATTCGAACGATACGCATCGCGCTCTGCCCAGCAGCTCAAGAGTCTCTTCTTTCCACAAATCAATGCGCGTCTGAAAGCCAATCGAAACCTGTCGCTTTGCGATCTCCTCGAGCAGCATATGGACCTGCCTGCCCACTCCGAATATCTCGTCGATAAAGTAGATATAGTCAACGCCGCGCCCGATCAGTTGGTCGATCTCGGCAAGCACCGCTGACAAATCCCGCTCGCGAAATTTGTTCCTGAACAATGTCTTATTGCAGAACATGCAGGAGTATGGGCACCCTCGCGCAAACTCTACTTCCGCTCCCAATCTGAGGTGGTCCCCGCCATTCCCTGGAAAAATATGGTGAAGATGACGGTGCAACTCGACCGGATAGTCCGAATAATCCAGTTCCGGAAGAGCCTTCATGTCGGTTGCGCCAAGACCTTCGCTCATGTGAAACGTGCCATCGTCATCGCGCCAGCAACATCCCGCCACCATTTCCCACGGCGTCGTGGCCAGCTGCGCCAGCGTCTGGTCGGGCTCGCCCCGCAGAACGATATCCGCACCCGTTTTCCGCAACGTCGCGTATGGAGTAGCCGACCCGTGCGGTCCTATCACAACTACCTTCGAACGCCGATTCAGTTCCGCAATCCACCGCTGGGTTACGCGCAGCTCCGGCTGTGGGCAGCGCCAGAACAAGTACGAAGGCGCCGTGGGTATAACAAGAAACTCCTCGCCGAACTTATTCAGCCGCTCCGATACCGGCCCCGGTCCGAGATCTTCCATGAAGGCGTCGATCAACAATACTTTCTGCCCTGCCGCGCGAAGCATCTCGCGAGCAGAGAGCAGTTCCAGCGGAAAATGCGGCTCCGCGCAACCAAAGTAGGTCGATCCTTCAAAACTCCACTTCGGATTCAGCAGCGCGTACTTCATGCCACCTCCATCGCCAGCACGCCGGCGCTCCGGCGAATCTGCGTCGCTGGAACAAAAATCTTCTCGTGGTTCTCCAGCCAGAACTCATAGATCGCATCCAGCGTTTGCGCCAGCGTCCGGCGCGCCGTCCAACCGGTGTACCGCTCCATTTTTCCTGTATCTGAAACATAGAGAGGCTGGTCGCCGGGTCGTACCTGCTTATAGCGCCGGTGAAGTGGACAACCGGTTTTCTCTTCGATTTGGCGCAGCATCTCGATGACAGAGATCGCTCTGTCCATGCCTCCGCCAAGGTTGAACACCTGGCCCCGTGTGCGGGTCACAGCATCCCGCGCCGCCATCATCGCATCCATCAGGTCGGCAACATGGAGAACGTCACGAACCTGACAGCCATTCCCGTAAATCGTGATCGGTCGTTGGGCCAGCACCGAATAGAGAAAGTGCGCAACCCATCCCTGGTCTTCGTTGCCGAATTGCCGCGGCCCGGCGATGCACGACATACGAAAAACAACCGTCGGTAAGCCATAGATGCGCGCATAGTCTCGAACGTATTGATCGGCTGCGCCCTTCGAGCAGCCATACGGAGAATGAAAGTCCAGCGGCTCGCTCTCGTTTACGCCGCAGAAGTTCGGCAGCGACGCCCGATAGTGCGCGCCTTCTACTTCAACTGAAAGCCGCTCAAGGGAGCCATACACTTTGTTTGTCGATGTAAACAGGACAAAAGGCCGTCGCCCGCTTAAGCGGGCCGCCTCGAGCATATTGAAAGTACCGCGAACGTTTACTTCAAAATCTGTCGCCGGATCTTCCACCGAAGTTGTAACTGCAACCTGTGCGGCCAGGTGATAAATCTCATTTGCATCGGCGGCTGTACGCCGCACAGCAAGAGTGTCTCTTACGTCGCCCTCAACTATCTCAAGACGCTTGCCTGCGCCCAGCGACTGCAGCCACTTGATATTGTGTTGAACTCCTTGCCGCGAAAAGTTGTCGAATATCCGAACTCGAGTACGGGGGTCTGTAAGCAGGCGTTCCGCCAGGTTAGACCCGATGAATCCTGCGCCTCCGGTAATCAGAACCGTGCGGCTTGCTCCGTTTTTCATCGATCCAGTTCCCCTCAGTGACTGCAATCAAATGGGTGGATGCGGTTGTTTCCGGCCCGGTGCGCATTTAGGCAGTCAAGCCATATGCAGTCAACTCCTTCAGCATCGTTTCAGCCCTGTCTTCCGCTTCCTGTTCGCGCAGCCATTCTGCTAACTCGCGAAATCCCTCCTCGTGGCTCACCTGGGGCTCGTACCCGAGAAGCTTCTGCGCCTTCGTAACATCCGCGTAGCAATGCCGCACATCGCCGGCCCGGAACTTCTGAGTCACCTTCGCCTCGATGTCGCTCTCCAGGCAATGCGCGAGCAACTCCGCCACCTGCCGGATGGAAATCGGCTTCCCGCAACCTATGTTGATCACTTCCCCATTCGAATCCGGACGCTCCATCGCAAGCATGTTGGCGCGCACGATATCGTGCACGCTCACAAAATCGCGCATCTGCTCGCCATCCTCGAAAATCAGCGGCTGTTGCCTGTTCAGCAATCGCGACGCGAAGATGGCCGCCACACCGGTATATGGATTGGAAAGCGACTGTCGCGTCCCATAGATATTGAAGAACCGCAGCGCCGTTACCGGCAGCCCATAAGTTCGGCCGTATATCAGACACATCTCTTCCTGATCGCGCTTCGAGAGTGCATAGAAGGAGTTAATCTCCGAGGGCTTGGCTTCATCTGTCGGCTGCGGCTTCAGCTCTCCTCCGCATTCGTCACAGTCAAGGTTCCATTGTCCTGCCCTGAGCTGCCCAATCGACCGCACCGGCGGCGCGCTTCTGCGTCCGCATTTGGAGCACTTGTACCTGCCCTCGCCATAAATCGACATTGACGATGCAATAACCAGCTTCTCGATCGGAGCTCTGGAATCCAGCATGGCCTGCAGCAGTTCCGCTGTTCCTTGCGTATTCACGCTCATATAGCGGCTGATTTCGTACATCGACTGGCCAACGCCCACATTTGCTGCAAAGTGAAACACCACTTCCACGCCCGTAAGCACGTCTCTCAGTCTGTTGGGATCGCGGATATCCCCTGCTATCAATCGCACATCACGCGAGAGATAGGACGGCCGTCCCGAGCGATGGACCTGAGGACTCAGATCGTCGAGGATGCGCACCGCATGACCTGCTCGAAGCAACCCATCGGCAAGATGAGAACCCACAAATCCGGCGCCCCCAGTGATCAGAATCTGCTTGCTCATGCGATCGATGTCTCCTCCTGTCTCTCGGCGTGTCTCTCTTTTAGGGCTGGCGCATAGCGCTCCACTGCCCACCGGGCGAACTCCGCGAATTGATCGTTATCGCGAGGAGGGCTGGTATGGTGCGCCTCGATTCCGAGGTGCGCCGGCGTGAAACACAGCGTGAGCGAAACCTCAAAGGGTTCCAGCGCAGCCATCATGCGATCGAACCAGACAATCGCGTTCGGACGGAACGAGTCGGCCCAGCTCAGTCCGGTCCGCAGATGACGCACTCCATGCTCTCGCATCCATTCGGTCGCGCTCTCCAGCCGATGGTCCTCAAAATGGAACCACTGGCACAGCCCGACAGATCCGTCCGTCGGAAAAAGGTGAGCTGATAATTTCGGGCCGCCATCGCTCTTAAGTATTCCCAGATAGTAGTGCCGGTAGTAAGCCGAACCTTCTGCTTCCTTATGGCGAGTCTCAGCCGGCCAACTCGGCGGCAGATCGTACAGGCTGTACCAGTGGATCCGCTCAGTTTTGGGCCCGATCAGATCGATGGTTCTCTCGAGTGCGAAAGCCTGCACTTCCTCCGCGCCGAAGGAAGACGCTCCCGCTTCAAGTACCCACACCGGTTTGCCGGATACCTCCGCAGCCTCATCTATGCGGTGGGGCCACTCGGAAATCTGCCAGTGGTTCCAGTCAAGCGGAAACCCGTGCACTCCCACCGCATCCACGTAGTCCATCACCCCATAGCTCGACATCAGACGCAGAAAGTCGCTGTCGCACGAGGACACTCCGCCCAGCACAATTTTCAGGTCTCGATTCGCAGACCGGATCGCGGAGGAAGCCTGCTTTACAAGATCGCTGTAGACGGCCCAGTCGGGATCGAGATGGAAGTTCCAATGCGAAAGATTATTGGGCTCATTCCAGAGCACGATGGCTTCTACCATCAACTTCTCCCGTCGTCGAAGTCCTGAATCAAAAAACACTTACTGAAACGTACAAACCTTTTTCTTCAGAAGGTACAAAGAAGCTTTCGGTTGGCAGAAGCCGGTGAATTATCGTGGTGCGAGTCTTTTGCGGCGCAATATGACGCTGCGAGTGCGATGTGGCTGGCACAGGCAAGGTTTTGGGCGCGCAAGGTGCGCAGCTCATCGCCGATGTAACATCGTCCAGTGAACTTGCCCGTCAATCCGCCTGTTCTTCCGATGCTCGCGAAGCGTGTCTCCGACCTGCCTGCTGGGGACGGCTGGCTGTTCGAGCCAAAATGGGACGGATTCCGCGCCTTTGTCTTTCGCGATGGCGATGAGGTCCTCCTCCAGAGCCGCGATCAGAAATCCCTTAATCGCTACTTCCCCGAACTGATCGACCTTGTGAAGACCCAACTCCCGTCGCGCTGCGTGCTCGACGGCGAAGTGGTGATCGCCAGAAATGGCACGCTCGACTTTGATGCCCTTCAACTTCGCATTCACCCCGCTGCGTCCCGCGTGAAGCTGCTATCAGAGCAAATGCCTGCCTCCATCGTCTTCTTCGACCTGCTCTGTGAAGGAGACGAAGACCTGCTGCGTCAGCCTTTTCAGCTGCGCCGCGAAAGACTCGAAGCCCTGCTCGCCTCGGCTGCTCCGCCGTTGCATCTCACACCCGCAACGACAGACAGGGCCGTCGCCCGCGACTGGTTTTCCCGCTTCGAAGGAGCCGGCCTCGACGGCGTCCTTGCCAAGCCGCTTTCAGGAACATACGAACCGGACAAGCGCGTCATGTTCAAAGTGAAGCATGAGCGCGAATGCGACTGCGTCGTCGCCGGCTTCCGCTGGTACAAGGACAGCCCCGGCACCGCCATCGGCTCGCTGCTCCTCGGTCTCTACGATGACTCAGCCGCGCTCCAGCACGTCGGCGTCTGTGCCAGCTTCTCGAAGGAAAAGCGCCGTGAGCTGGTAGATTTCCTCGCGCCCTATCATGAGAACGCCCTCGATGACCATCCCTGGAAATCCTGGGCCAGCCCCGAAGGCAGCGAGCCGCAGCGCATGCCCGGAGGCAAGAGCCGATGGAGCCAGGGCAAGGATCTCTCATGGGAACCGCTGCGTCCCGAGCTTGTCGTCGAGGTCAACTATGAACACCTGCAGGGCGACCGCTTCCGCCACATGTCGCACTTCAAGCGCTGGCGTCCTGACAAGCGGCCCCAGGACTGCACCTACGCACAGCTCGAGGTCATCCCAGCACAGGAGTTGACTGAAATCTTCGCCAGCGGCCGCTGACTTCTATCCCCACCGGTGCTCGCGCCATTCCCGCGTCGGATCTTCATCAGGGTCGGGCTTCTCCTGCACCGGACGCGACTCCTCAGGAACATGCCGCAGGTTCACGCGAATGCGCGTCCACGTCGACGACCGCCCGCGCATGCGATCGACCAGAACATCATCGATATGCAGCAAAGCCGCCGCCTCAGGATACTTCCTCTTCCAACGCTCCAGCCCGGCCAACGCAGCCTCTTCACTCGGCGAGTTCGCGACAGTAATCAGCGGAGCCTTGGACCGTGGCCCTCGCGGGCCCGGCTTCTTCGCCGCCGGTTTCGCACTGACTCTCTTCGCTCGCGACGGTGCAACCCGCTTCCCCTCGCCCTCCATCTTGCGAAAATGCGGCGGCCAGGGAGCATCACCCAGCCCGGCAGCCTCGTCCCGCTCGGCCAGTGTCAGCAGCTTCTCCAGCGACCCCGCCGCGGCGTCTGCTTTCGCGAACGGATCACCAATCTCGGCAAAGCGCTTCGGCATCGTGAACAGGGTGAAGTCCGCCGGATCGCAGACCAGCACCTCATCCCAGAACAACGGAGCCGACACACGCGCATCCGCCAGAGGCCTCACCGAATATGCCGACGCTGTGGTCCGGTCCTTCGCATTCTGGTTGTAGTCCAGAAACACACCATCGCGCTCCTCTTTCCACCATTTCGAACTGGCAAGATCAGGCACGCGGCGCTCCACCTCGCGCGCCAGCGCCAGTGCCGCTCGCCGCACTTCGGTGAAGGTCCAGCGCGGCTCGATCCGTGCATTGATGTGCATGCCGCGCGATCCGCTCGTCTTCGGCCAGCCCTGAAGATTCATCTCCTCCAGCACCGACTTTACTTCCAGTGCAACGCGGCGCACATCTTCCCACCTCACTCCCGGCCCCGGATCGAGATCGATCCGCAGCTCATCAGGATGGTCCAGATCGCCCGACCGCACAGGATGCGGATGAAGCTCCATGCACCCCAGGTTGACGATCCAGATCAGCCCCGCCGTGTCATCCACGACAATCTCGTCCGCCGTGCGCCCCGACGGAAACGACAGCGTCACCGTCCTCAGCCACTCCGGGCGGTCCTCCGGCGCGCGCTTCTGATAAAACGGCTCCTGCTCAGCGCCGTTCACAAACCGCTTCAGCACGACCGGCCGATCGCGAATCCCCGCCAGCGCGCCTGGCGCAATCGCAAGATAGTAGTTGACAATGTCCAGCTTGGTCAGTCTGACCTGTTTCGAAAAGTACAGCTTCTCCGGGTGCGTCACCCTGACCTCGTGCCCGTCAATCGTAAGGCTGTGCGCGGCGCTGTCTTTGCCCATAGATCAGTGATAGTTACAGATCCTCCTCCACCCCGCACCGCCGGCCGTTTCTCGTGATGCCATACTTCTCTGCCAGAAACTTCTGCAGCCTTCCGGGAACCATCCCGGCAACTTCCTGCCATGTTAAGAGCTTCAGCCGATTGCGAAAGCTGTAGCTCCGCACCGTCTTCACAACATCAAACCAGCCGTCGATCAGGTCGCGTCGGCGCTCATCACACAGCAGCATGAACGAGCACTCCGCCGCAAACGCCGCAAGCACCCCGCGAATGAGCTGGTATCCTCGAAACTCTCCATCGCTCGTCCGCAGCTCGTCGTGGTTGAAGACCTCATCGAAATCACGATACCGCAAGACCAGCCGCTCCGCCGCTGGCTGAAATCCGCCCTCCGTCAGCTTCGCCTCAATCAGCAGCCCGCCCAGCCGCATATCCACTTCCGTCCGGTCGCCACGCCCATTCAGTAGAGGAACCCGCGCGCGCCATCCAAACTCGGGCCTGAGCCGGGGCTCTACTCCCAGCAGCGCGCAAGTTGCCGCCCGGCGCAGCACTCCCGGATAGCAAAAAACATTCATCAGCAGCGCGTCGGAGCTGTTGGCGCAATCAAGCTCGCGGCGCTTCCGCTCCCGCGAACGCGGCACCCACTGAGAGCCGGTGTAAGTCTTATCGAGCCGTCTGCGCCACTCCGGATCGCGGCAGATCGCCCGGTAGGATGCCGCGATGAAGTTTCCGTGCCCTCCTTCCTGCTCCTTGTAGATCACACTCGGGACCGCGCCATACGACAGCTCGTGATCATGGACTCGCGCGCGGGCGCCATTTCGCTGGCTCAAATCGCACCGCAGCCCGTTGCTGGTAAGACCTGGCACCCGACTATTCTACAGCGAAGAAAAAGAGAACAGATTCAGGCTGCTTTGCGCCCGTTCTTATGGCCGTGCTTGCCGCCGCTCCTGTATCCATTGCGCAGCAGGCGCATCAGCGTTTCCTCCTCTGCGCGCAGGGCGTGTTTCAGCTCCTCGCTATTCTGACGGGCACGTTTTTCGAAGAGCCTGGCCATCGCTCCGCTCAAGTAACACTCCAGCACCGCCGGATGCACATAGCATTTCCGGCAAACTGCGGGCGTGTTCCCGAGCCGTTCGGCCACGCACTTGATCGCCGCCACTATGTTTTTCTTCGCCTGTGTCTCTGACTGGAATGCCTCGAACTCCCGCAGACTCATGCACGCCAGCATCGTCCCTGCCCAGGTGCGAAAGTCCTTCGCGGTGAAATCCTGGTTGCTGATCTCCCGAAGATAATCGTTCACGTCCGACGAGTCGATCGAGCGCGGCTCTCTGTCGCTGTCGATATACTGGAACAGCTCGTATCCGGGAATGTCCTGGCAGCGCTGAATGATCCGCGCGATCCGGCGATCCTCAAGATCGACGACGTGCTTCACGCCGCTCTTGCCGGGAAATTTGAAGGTGACTGTCGAGCCTTCCACCTGCACATGCTTGTTCCGCAGCGTCGTCAGCCCGTAAGAACCGTTCTCCCGCGCATACTCCTCATTTCCCACTCGGATATACGTCGTCTCCATCAGGCGCACGATCGTCGCCAGCACCTTCTCCCGAGGCATTCCCGGCAGCGAAATATCCTCCTCTACCTTCTGCCGGATAACCGGCAGCGCGAGCCCGAAGACCAGCATCCGCTCATATTTCGTCTCGTCCCGCACCTCGCGCCAGCGCGGATGATACCGGCTCTGCTTTCTTCCCTTCGCGTCGCGGCCCGTCGCCTGCAGATGTCCCCGCGGATTCGCGCAGATCCACACATCCGTCCACGCCGGAGGAATCACCAGCGACTTGATTCGCGCGAGCGTCTCTTTATCGCGGACCGGCTTGCCATCCGCATCGATGTAACGGAAGCCCTTACCGCTGCGCTTCCGCCGGATGCCGGGTTGTGCATCGGTGACGTAACGAAGGCCTGCCTCTTTCGCAGACTGTACGGGGTCCTGATCGATTACCGGGGTAGCCATCTATTCGTGGACCGTTTCTTCAACCGCTGCCGATTCGTTAGATGCAATCTCGACGAGCCGCTTTCGGACTAGGCCCAGCGGAGGTGAAATACATAAACGTAGAGCAGCGCCAGCCCACCCACAACGCAGGCCAGCAGAAGGCTGTGCTTCAGCGTAAAGCGAAAGAGTTCCGATTGTTCGGCAACCGGCATGCCTGTGGCGGCAGCGGCTACGGCAATCGTCTGGAGACTGATCATCTTTCCCATCACGCCTCCAGCCGAATTTGTCGCAGCCATAAGCACCGGATCCAGTCCGAGCCGGCTTGCAGTAACCACCTGCAAACTGCCGAATAGAGCGTTTGCTGCAGTATCCGAGCCGGTCAGAAACACACCCAGCCAGCCTAGACCCGCGCTGAAGAATGGAAACATCACGCCGGTTGCTGAGAACCCCAGTCCAAGCGTTGCCGTCGCTCCGCAATAATTCATGAGAAATGCAATGGCCAACACCGAGGTGATTGTTGCGATCGGCAGCAGAAGTGAATGCAGAACCGAGAAAAGCGTGCGCAAGAACTTTCGGGCGCTCATCCTCAGGCAAATGGCCGACAGAATTGTAGCCGTCATGCACGCAGTGCCGGAGGCAGCAAACCAGTTCAGATTGAAAATCGCAGGATAAGGCGCTGCGTGGACCACGATCGGAGGCATGCGCCGCACCACATTATGCAGAAGCGGCCAGGGTATGCGCACGCTCGCCGAATTCAGCAGGGTCTGCACGGGCTTATAGCCCCACAACAGCACGCAAACGACAAGCAATCCATAGGGTAGCCATGCATAAATCACTTCGCTGGCGCTGTACATAGGCTCAGCGCCCTTCGTCTGCGCCCATTCGCTTGCCTTATCCACTGCCGGATGCCGAAGGCGCAGCAGGACAACCAGCGCCCCCATCGCCGTCATTGAGGCCAGAATGTCGGTAAGGTGCGGGCCAATGTAATGAGAAACCAGAAACTGGACTGATGCGAAGGCGAAGCCGCTAACCGCGGCCGGCAGCCAGATCCCACTCCGCAGGCTCCTCACGCCCCACATTGCGACGATGAGATACACGGGAAGGATGAGGGAAACAGGGGCGACGAGACTACCCACCGCAGCGCTCAACTTTTCGAGCGCCAGGCCCGTAGTACCCGCCAGCGTCACAATCGGAATGCCGATAGAACCAAACGCCACTGGCGACGTGTTCGCCAGCAGGCAAATGGCAGCGGCGTTGAATGCGGTAAGGCCAAGGCCCGTCAGCATAGTTGCGGCGATAGCGACCGGAGTGCCGAAGCCTGCCGCGCCCTCGAGAAACGCTCCGAAGGCAAAGGCAATCAGGAGCGCCTGCAGACGGCGATCCGGAGTCAATCTACCGACTGATTGCTTGATGATTTCGAACTTGCCGGTCACCTCGGTCACGCGGAACAGCGCGATTGCCCAGAAAACAATCCAGCAGATGGGAAAGAGCCCGAACGCCGCTCCATGGAGTGCCGCGCTTGCGGCAGTGACTGCTGGCATGTGATATGCCCCGATTGCAAGAGCAAAGGCGACCGCGAGTCCGCAGATCCCGGCAAGCCAAGCCGGCTTACGAAAAATCCCGAGCAGAATCAGCAGAGTGAATATCGGAGTCGCTGCAAGCAGCGCAGAAAACCCCAGACCTCTGCCGAACAGAAGATAGGTTTGCGACCATGTCATGCCTGATCCGGTCCGCCTGCGTTGAAGAAGATGGGGGGCGCGCCAATGCTAGGGTGGGCTCGTCTGAGGTGTCAATCGCAATAAAGCAGCGGTAATTGTCTCAGTTTGAAATTCGGGGTGGGGGTAATATTCCGTGCTCAGTGAGATGCTCGCGGTAGGCGTCCCAGGCGGTCTGTCCGTCATTGAATGTCGCCTCAAGCCTGGCTCTGAACTCCTGCCGTTCTTCCTCGGTATGGTCAGTGCGGGACAGCCTGATGCCCGTCTCCATCAGAGTGTAATGGCGGCGCATGGCCATGGATGCATCGTGTAGACGCAGTTGGCACCGAGGGCAGATGCGGGTGGGCGGCATGTCCGCGAGCATAATAGAAAGCCCATGTATTCTGCTAGATGATTGCGTGCTTCGGTCCTTATTTTTCTCTTGGGCTCGTCTCTGTTCCCGGTTTCGCATTGAGGAAACGCAGGATTTCGCGCATGACGCGCTCGCCCTGGTCCGTTTCAAACAGGTACTGCGCGTGTGCTGAGCCATCAAGAATGATCAGCTCCTTCGGCTGAGGCGCCTTGTCGAATTGCTGCTGAATTCTGGGCAGCCGCGGTCCACTCGCGTTGGCGTCTTCCCGAGCGACGATAAAGAGGACCGGCGATTTGAGTTTGTCGGCTGGTCCATTGGGCGCCGCACCCAGCAAGACCAGACGATCGATTTCTCCCGGCTCCGATGCGATAGACGCATCGCCTGCTGCCGCTCCGCCGAAGCTGCCGCCTACAATCGACACACTCGTCACGCCATGGCTGTGCATGTAGCGCACCGCGGCCAGAACATCCTGCTCGAACGGGGCGTTATCCAGATTCGAATCCCCCGGCCCGTGCGACTGTCCGAAACCTCGGAAGTCCAGCGCCAGCACCTCGAAGCCGGCGCCTTCCAGGATTCTCGCCTGCTTCGCCCAGCTCTCCTTGTTGAAACGGCCCCCGTGAGCCAGCACAACTCCTTTGCTGGACGACCCATAAACATCCGCGAAAACCACTCCCCTGTCAGCTGTCGGAAAAGAAATGGTCTTTTGCGCCAGGGTGAGACTGCAGCAAGCCAGCGCCGTAGCGAGGGCCATGAAGCCGCGCATTCTGTATCTCCTCCGGGGTCTGACTCCGATTACCGGCCCCATTTGCCGCATTCCCTCAAAAGAGCTATTCTAGTTGTGCAGACGAGTTTGTCCGCGCCTGGACCGTGTACTTCCGGCAGGCTCGGAGAGATGAGTGGGCTTCCAGCCCACTTTTTATTTGGAGAAAAGGTAAATTCCTTACTCGTTCGCAAGCAGCCGATGGCCCTTAATTTAGACCAAATCCGTGCCACTGCGCAGCGCGTCGCCGCGTCGCACGGCCTTGATGTAGTCGACATCGAGTATCAGGGCTCGGGCAAGAACCGCCTCTTGCGCATCTTCATCGAGAAAAACTCCCAGGAACGCGCACGGCTGCGCCTGGAGTCGGCAACATCGGGCGATGAGAACGAAGATCGCATCCCCGTCGAGCATCTCTCCGGCGTCACTCACGACGATTGCCAGAGCTTCAGCCGCGACTTCGGCACGCTGCTCGATGTGGAAGATCTGGTTCCCGGGAGCGAATACGTGCTCGAAGTCTCCTCGCCAGGGCTCGACCGCAGACTGCACCGCGTGGACGACTACCGCCGCTTTACCGGGAGCCTCGTAAAGGTCCGCACGATTGACCCCGTTGCGGGCAACCGTCATTGGCAGGGGCGGCTCACGAATGTGAGCGATCATGCCATCACCATCGACCTAAGGGCCCTGAAGCAAAGGGGCGCCCTCAAGCAGAAGGGTCAAAGCAAAAAACCGAACGAGGAAACGGCCGAGATCGCAATCTCGAACATCGAGAAGGCCAACCTGGTTCCTGAGATCTGAATTCCGTCACCATCTGAACCATCGACCGCGCCAGGAGCGCTGTCGGGAGAGCGACCGAGAGAGAATCATGGCAAGTGCGCTTTACCAGAGCATCGAAGCATTGAGCCGCGACAAGGGCATTGACCCCGGCATCGTGGTCTCCGCCGTCGAGGACGCCATTGCCCTCGCCACGCGCAAGTATTACAAGACGCAGGAGAACATGCGCGCCGAGCTCGACAAGGACACCGGCGAGATCCGGGCCTACATCTATAAGACCGTTGTCGAGACCCCCGAGCAGATCGAAGATCCCGTGAACCAGATCGGCCTCGAAGAGGCCCGCGAGCTCGCGCCCGAAGTCGAGGTCGGCGGCGAAATCCGCTACTACAAGCCGACCGACGTCCTCGGCCGCATCGCCGCGCAGATGGCCAAGCAGGTCATCTTCCAGAAAGTCCGCGAGGCCGAGCGCGACACCGTATTCAACGAGTACAACCATCGCGCCAGCGAGGTTCTGAACGCCACCGTCAAGCGCATCGAACCGCAGGACGTCATCTTCGACCTCGGCAAAGCCGAAGCCCGCATGCCCCGCCGTGAGCAGTCCCGCCTTGAGCAATTCGCAGTCGGAGAGCGGGTCCGCGTCGTCCTGCTGCGCGTGGACCGCGCTGCCAAGGGGCCTCAGGTTATCGTCTCGCGCGCCGCGCCGGAATTGGTCCAGAACCTCTTTCAGAGCGAAGTTCCGGAGATCTACGACGGCACCGTCATGATCCGCGCCATCGCCCGCGAAGCCGGCGAACGCACCAAGATTGCCGTCCAGTCCCGCGACAAGGACGTCGACCCCGTCGGCGCCTGCGTCGGCATGAAGGGCATGCGCGTGCAGTCGATCATCCGCGAATTGCGCGGCGAAAAGATCGATATCATCGAGTTCAGCGAAGAGATCACCACCTTCGCCGAAAAAGCCCTGCAGCCCGCCAAAGTCAGCCGTGTCAGCATCACTGACCTTGGCGAAAAGCAGCTCGAAGTCATCGTCGACGACACCCAGCTCTCCCTCGCCATTGGCAAGAAAGGCCAGAACGTGCGCCTCGCGGCCAAGCTCCTGGGCTGGAAAATCGACATCAAGAGCGAAGAGGAGAAGCGTCAGGAAGTCGAACAGCAGATGCAGGGGCTCGGTGGCGGCCCCACAACTCCGATCGAGCAGGTAGGCGAACTTGGCGAATCGATCATCCAAAAACTTGTCGCTGCGGGCATCACCACGGTAGAAGCGCTCGCCGACATGACTCCCGAACAGCTGGAAGAGATTCCCGGGATTGGAGAGAAGACCTTGGAAAAGATCAGCGTTGCCGTACGCCATTACTTTGGACAATACGAACCGGGCGAAGAACGTCCTGCACCGATCCAAGCCTCGTCCATAGAAGGTCCTGGTGATGAAGCTGCGCTCGAGCAGGCGCGCCGCGCCGATGAAGCCAGTCTCGCCGAGGAAGAAGAGGCTCTCCAGCTGGACCTGACTCAGGAAAGCGAGCCGCCGGCTGAGGACGGCACTGGCACTATCGTCGACGATGTGGCCAGAGAAGAGCTTGCCGAGGTCACCGAAGTAGGCCGCGACCTCGATACCGAGGGCGCAAAGGCGGTCGCGCCCGGCCAGGATAATCTCAGCAGAAAGCTTCGCGAAAATGCCGTGAATTCCGATGCCGATATAGCCGAGATCGGCGAGCTTCGCGAAGAAGACGACCAGAAAGAGGAGGGCGGCGCGTAGTTATGCGCCCTCCGTATACATTTCGACTACGGACCGATAGCGCAATTCGCGTAGTTTCGGGCCATAATAGAAACAGTTTCACAGTCCACTGCCACGAGGTTTTTATGTATAGCTAAGGCCGGTGGGAGCATAAAAGGGGCGGATGAGTAAAGTTCGAATCAACGATTTAGCGCGCGAACTGGAAGTTAAGAGCAAGGCTATTCTCGATGTTCTCGATGACGTGGGTGTTACTGAGAAGAAGACGCACTCCAGTTCTCTTGAGCTCGACGAAGCCGATCGTGTGCGCGCTCACTTTCAGCGGATGAGGTCTGGCACATCGGCCGGCGCGCGCGCCGATGCGACTCCCAAACCGAAAATTGACCTTTCGCGTGTCTCCAAGCCCGGAGATGTGCTCAAAGCTCTCCAGCAAAGACAGCAGGAAGCCGCAGCCCCTCCGCCCCGGCCGGTCCCGGCTGCGCCCGTAACTGCAGCTCCCGCCGCCGCTCCGCGACCACCCGCGCCCGTCGCACCTCCGGCAGTTACTGCTCGCCCAGCAGCACCCGTGGCCTCCGCCCCGGCTCCTGTTGAGCGGCCTGCTCCACCGCCGGCTGAGGCCCAGCGTCCCGCGCCCCGCAGGATCGTTCCGCAACCTCGCCCCGCTGCTCCGATCGTCGCTCCACCGCCCTCGCCGCCGGCGATTGCCGCCAAACCGCCCGCCGGCCCTGTTGTAGGAAAGCCTCCAGTTGTTGCCGCTGCAGCCCCTGTCGTAGCTCCAGCTACTCCGCCCCGCGAGACCGTCGTTGCAACAGCAGCACCCTCTGCGGCGCCCCGGCCTGTGATCGTTGCCGCGCCTCCGCCCGCCGCTCCAGCTCCGGTTCCCGCTCCTGTCGCGCCGCCGCCCCAGCCGGTTGAATCCCGTCCGGCTACCCCGGTCGCCGCTGCTCCTGCCGAGCCCGCCCCTGCTCCGCGCCGCGTCATTATGCCGCAGACAGGGCCCCGGCCGGTTTATTCCGCCCCCGTCGCTCCTGCGCCTCCGCCGCCATCTGCTCCGCAAAGCGCAGGCGGCATCCAGCGCGGACGCCCCATCTTCGACCGGCGACCCGCCGGCGGCCCGTCGCAGCGCCCCTCCGGGCCTCCCGGAGCGCCCGGCCAGCGTCGCCCCATGCATCCTACCCGCAGTTCGCCTTCCGGCGCGCCTCAGGGCCCCCGTCCCGGCTTCGGACAACGCCCGGGTATGGGACCTCGCCCCGGCTTTGGACAGCGGCCCGGCGGCCCCGGAGCTCCCGGCCTTGTTCCGCCACCCGGTGAGGCTCCCCGTCCACAGCGTCCCGGCCAGGGACAACGCCGCGGCCGCCAGACGTACCAGAAGACCAAAGAAGGGCCGATGAAGGGTTTTGCTCCGCCACAGCGCTTTGGCGGAGCCCAGATTCCCCAGGAGCCGATGCCCATTACCCGCACTATTACGGTAACGGAGGGCATCAGCGTCAAGGACCTCGCCGAAAAACTCGGCATTCGCGGCAAGGACCTCATCGCGACCCTTCTCCTACGCGGCGTGTTCGTCACCGTGAACCAATCGCTAGACGCCGAACTGGTCAAGGATGTCGCCCGCCAGTTCGGGGCCGACACTCAGGTCATCACTTTCGAGGACCAGATGGCCAACGAGGCCATGGAAAGCATCCTCTCGCAGGAGAATCCAGACGAGCTCGAAGTTCCTCGTCCGCCGGTCGTCACCGTTATGGGCCACGTCGACCACGGCAAGACGTCTCTGCTCGACGCCATCCGCGAGACCGATGTCGCCGGCGGCGAAGCCGGAGGCATCACCCAGCACATAGGCGCCTACAAGGTAAAGATCAATAAGCAGGACTCGCCCGCCTTTGGCCGCGAGATCGTATTCCTGGACACCCCGGGCCACGAAGCCTTCACTCGTATGCGCGCCCGCGGAGCCAAGGTCACCGACATCGTCATCGTTGTCGTAGCAGCCGACGACGGCGTCATGCCCCAAACCCTCGAAGCCATCGATCACGCCCGGGCCGCCAACGTACCGATCATCGTGGCCGTTAACAAGATTGACAAGCCCGATGCTCAGCCTGATCGCGTCAAGCAGCAGCTCGGCGACCGCGGCCTCGTCCCCGAAGCCTGGGGCGGCTCCACAGTCTTCGTCGATGTCTCCGCCAAGAAAAAGCAGAACCTCGACCTGCTGCTCGAAATGATCTGCCTCGTCGCCGACATCCAGGACCTGAAAGCCACCCCCGGACGCTCCGCCGTCGGCACCGTGATCGAAGCCAAGCTCGACCGCGGGCGCGGCGCTGTCGCTTCCGTCCTCGTGCAGAACGGAACGCTGCGGAACCAGGAGAGTTTCATCGTCGGCAACACATTCGGCAAGATTCGCGCCATGTTCGACGATCGCGGTCGCCCTGTCGAAGCAGCCGGCCCGTCAACTCCGGTCGAGATTCTCGGCCTCGAAAGCATCCCCGATGCCGGCGACACTTTCCTGGTCGTCTCCGACCGCGACAAGGCCAAGGGCATCGCGCAATACCGCAAGATGAAGGAGCGCGAAGCCCAACTCGCCAAGAGCTCGCGCGTCTCGCTCGAAGGCCTGGCCGAGCAGATCAAGCAGGCCGGAGTCAAGGACCTCCCCATCATTCTTAAGGGCGACGTGCAGGGCTCCGTGCAGGTGCTGGCCGATTCACTCCAGAAGATGTCCACCGAAAAGGTGCGCATCAAGGTCATCCACTCGGGAGCGGGCGCGATTACGGAAAGCGACGTGCTGCTGGCGTCCGCCTCCAACGCCATCATCATCGGCTTCAACGTGCGGCCCGAGCGCAAGACCGCCGAACTCGCCGAGCAGGAAGGCGTCGAGATTCGCCTGCACTCCATCATCTACGAGCTGCAGGACGAGATTCGCAAGGCCATGCTCGGACTCCTCGAGCCCGTGTTCAAAGAGGTCTACCTCGGACGCGCCGAAGTGCTCAACGTCTTCAAGATTCCCAAGGTGGGCACCATCGCCGGCTGCCGGATCACGGACGGCGTGTTGCGCCGCGATGCCGAAGTGCGGCTCTCGCGCGACGGCGAGCAGCTCTACAAGGGCAAGCTCTCCTCGCTCAAGCGCTTCAAGGACGATGCCCGTGAAGTTACCAGCGGCATGGAGTGCGGCGTCGGCCTGTCGAACTTCAATGACATCCAGATCGGCGATCACATGGAGGCGTTCGTCACCGAACGCGTGGCCGCCGAGCTGACCGCAAGCTAGGACTCGCGCAATGAACAAGACCATCCGCTAATACACAACCTTCTACGAAACGAACGCCGACGAGTACCGCTATTGGCAAAGTCGGCCTGCGCACGAACTGTTCGATACGGTATCTGAACTTACGCGGATTTTTTTTGAAATGAACGGCGCAGGGCCGGATGTTTTCAGACTTCAACGAACTCTTGTCCGTCGTCAACACCCGGAACGTTGAACACCTGGCCGTTCGAGCTTACGCAATATCGCTGAGGCGTCGGCTTCGAACAGATCCTGACCTCAACGCTTCGAGATGCTGAAACCAAAGCGTTGCATGGCGTATTGCACTGCGCCGCTTATTTGCCGGCCGTCCGGACTCACGGTCGCTGTCCCTGTGCCGGGACCATAGTCGGGGCGCCGGATGGAAAATCGAATCTGATTGCCGGATAGCGTGGCGCTGCCACCTCCCACAACCTGCCCCCAGTTGTTAAGCAAACTAATTTCCAGGTTCTCGCCCCGATGATCCAGCCTGAGATGGACCCCATCGGTGTCAAACCAGTCGCCCGAGAGATTTGGTATCGCCGGCACCCCAACCTGCTGCTTCGGCAGTTTCAGGTATTCCGCCAGCTCGTCAATGAGCGTGCTTACAACGTCTTTCCAATGCTGAGGGTACAGGTGAACAACCTGATAATCGACCAGCTTCCTCAAGGAGACCGGGAGATCGGATTCCCTCGGTAGTGGTGCATCGTCTACGAGTACAGGGACCATCAAAAGCCTGCGCTGAAGTCCGGCCTCGAGTTCCCGCCGAACCCAGTCCCCGGAATTCTGCAGTTCGGCGATTCTGCGGTTCCAGTCCGGGCCAATCACGGCGAGCATAGCTCGGCAGGATTGAAGATTATCGACGAGTTGATCCTCAAATCTGCCAAGCCCAAGCTGTTCATCCAGAAAAACGGCTTTTTGCCCCAGAGATTCCCGCATATCCATTGCCAGGTGAAGTGCACTGGCTTTGTCTACGCCCTGCTTGCGATAGCTGATGAAGATGGAGGGCATCTTTCCCAAGCTCAAAACAGTTTCTCACCCTGATTGCTGCGTATTTTACCGCGCTGATCACCTTTGAGGCAGACCTTACCTCCGCTCGAGCCTTCGCATGCTGCATGTCCTCGAACATAAGCATTGCGATTCACCTTCGAACGGAGTTGTACATCCCCACGTCGCTGGGAGCATTACGATGAACTCACCATGCCCATCGCCGCTATGACTATCGAACTGCGTATAGAGCACGCGCAGTCGCTCAAGGACCGCCGCCAGGTCGTCCGCAGCCTCAAGGAGAAGCTCAGCCACGGTTTCAATATCTCAGTCGCCGAATTGGACGAGGCGATCACCTGGCAGTCTGCCACTCTCGGGATTGCCGCCATCTCTGCCTCACGCGACTACTTATCAGGCCTGATGCGCCAGATTGAAGATGCTGTCCATCGCATCGCTAACGACCTGGGAGCTAACGCCGTCGATATCTGGTGGGATTTTCTGGATGGATAGGCCTCGCTTTTCGGCCGCTTTCTGATATCCTCAAACGTTTAATTGTTGGAGAAAGATGCCGGAATCAAGGGCTCGACAATATCACCGGGACAGGGTCGCAGAAGCCCTTCGTGAAGAGATCAGTGCAATGATCGAGGGCGAGCTCTCCGATCCACGCATCAGCTTCGCTTACGTCACACAGGTTGTCCTTAACCCCGGAGGCAAATCCGGGCTCATCTACATCGCCGTGGACGGCGGCCCTGAAGAGGAAAAAAACACCATCGAAGGCCTAATGGCCGCTCGCGGATACATCCGCCACGAACTTCACGAGCGGATCGGGACGCGTCATATTCCCGATCTGACGTTTCACATCGACCGCTCCGAAAAAATGAAGGCGCGCATCGAGGAGTTGCTGGGCCGCAGGCGTAGTCAGGGCAAGTCATAGACGCGGCCACCATCTATGCACCCACTCGACGACATCCATTCGGTCCTTCGCGCGCTGGAGCGCGGCAAACGCTTTCTCGTTTCCGCTCACGCCCGCCCCGATGGCGATGCCGTCGGATCCGTCCTCGCCTGTGGCATGATTCTCCACCATCTCGGCAAGAATGCCGACTTGGTCTTTGCCGATCCTGTCCCCCTCATCTATCAGGGACTGCCCTGCGCTCATACCATCCGCCAAATCTCTTGCATCGGAACCGGCTACGATGCCGTCATCCTGCTCGAGTGTGACGGAATCGAGCGCTCTCGCCTGGAGGGACTCGAAAAGCATGTCATCATCAACATCGACCACCACGTCAGCGGCCGTGCCTTTGGCAGCGTCAACTGGATTGACACCGATGCCTGCGCCGTCGCCGAAATGATCTACAACCTGGCGCGAATGGCCGGTGTTGAGATCACCCCCGCCATGGCTACCTGCCTCTACACCGCCGTCCTCACCGACACTGGTTCCTTTTGCTACGCCGGCACCGACGCCCATACCTTTGATCTTGCAGCCGACCTCGTGCGCAAGGGAGCAGATCCGGCACTCCTCGCGCAGCACACCTACTTCTCGAATCCCACATCGAAGATGCTCCTGCTCGGCGCCGCACTTTCGAACCTGAAACGCGATGGCCGCCTCGCCTGGATGTGGGTCACGCATGAGGACATGCTGCGCACCCACGCTGCCGAAGAAGACTGCGAGGGCATCGTCAATTACGCTATTGCCATTGCCGGCGTCGATGTTGCCGTGTTCCTGCGCGAGCTACCCAACCGCCGCGTGCGCCTCTCGCTGCGCAGCAAAGGAGAACTGAACGTAGCCCGCGTCGCCGAGCGCCTCGGAGGCGGGGGACACGCCCACGCCAGCGGCTGCACGATCGACGGCCCCCTCCCCAAAGCAGCCGACTACATCCTCGAGCAGCTCCGCGGATGCCTGCAGCCTCCGGTTCACGAACTGGTCTGAGAGGTCCCGGCTCAGGTGTGCCATCTCCCGAAAACTACCCCTCGCTCCATCGCCTCAGGTCGATCTGTTAGCCTTTTACCCGGAACTCCCTGATAGACTGTGGTTATTCCTTCCAGATTGAAAGTGCTGTCTTCTACCCCTGCGAGCTTGCGCGCGCGTTTTCCTGCCGTGGAAACCGTCCTCGAGGCAGCCACGCTCTTTATCCTTACAGCTTTCTTTCTGTTCTACGGTCTCGTCCCCATCTTCGGAGGTGACGGAATCGGCCTGGTCGGCGCAGACGAACCCCGCTACGCGCAGGTCGCCCGCGAAATGCTTCGGCGTCGCGATTTCATCACTCCGATCCTCTGGGGCAAACCCTGGCTTGAAAAGCCCGCTCTCTATTACTGGCGCGCCATGTTTGCCTTCCGTGAGTTCGGAGTTCACGACTGGTCCGCCCGGCTCCCCTCTGCCAGCTTCGCCTTTATCCTGGTCACCCTGATTTACCTGCACATCCGCCGTTTCCGCCGCGGAGGCCAGCTCGACGCCGCACTCATCACCGCTTCCTGCGCCGGCATCCTCAGCTTCGCCCGCGGCGCCTCCACCGACATGCAGCTCGCCGCTCCTTTCAGCATCGGGATGCTCGGCTGGTATGCCTGGTATGAGACCGACAGCAAATTCTGGCTCTTCGACATCTACTTCTTCGTCGGAGCCGCAACCCTCGCCAAGGGCCCCGTCGCGCCAGTCCTCGCCATTCTGATCCTTTTCGCCTTCGCCCTGTTGCGCAGGGAGTGGTCCATCCTGCGGCGAACCATCTGGTGGCCGGGGGTGATCCTTTATCTCGCCATGGTGCTG
>JAFAMZ010000215.1 GCA_019232935.1 Silvibacterium sp. | reverse complement strand
TGGGCCAGCGAACGCAACAACGGCTACGGCGGTCAGGGCGGATATGCCTGGTATCGCATGCGCGTGACCGTGCCCAAAGGCAACGAGCCGCTTGCGCTCGCGATCTTCCCTCCGGCCACCGCAGAGGAGGTCTATATTGATGGCGCTCTCGTGGGAGCCATCGGCCGCATGCGCCCCGAGCCGGTGTGGACCGCACCCCGTGATGTCTACGCCATCGCCGTGCCTGCAGCGCTCCATGGCCGCTCCGTCGAAGTTGCGCTTCGAGCCTGGGAAACCCCTTTGGCGGCGCGGTACCTGAGCGCAGGGGCCGCCGCTTATCCTTCCGGGCTCGGAGCCGCGGGCGATGAGGAACGCTTCGTCAGTCTTGAGCAGCAAAATCGCTGGGTGGCGAAGATTCCAGACTGGGTAGTCGACATGCTGGGTGTTGCCGTGGGCCTGTTCAGTTTCGGACTTTTTCTTCTCCAGCGGCACGCCCGCGAATATGCATATGCTGCGATCTTTTTCTGCGGCTTCCCCGCCGACAAATTCTACGATTGGGTCAGCCAGCAAACCGGAGCCAGCGTCGTCTTCTTCACGCACGTGTATATTTTCACCGGCTCCGCACTGCTTTGCCTCTGGCTGCTGTTTACATGGAAGTTTGTGCGCGCCCGGGCAGACCGCCTGCTCTATGCCTGCCTGGCCGCGGCATGGATCCCGAGCATCAGCGCTCCCCTTGTCGTTCTGGGAGCGATCCGCATTGCGGGTTCCTTCTTGTCGGAGGCAGCGATGTATCTCTTTCTCGCCATCGCCGTTTTCATCCGCCTGTACACGCTGGCGCGGTGCGGCAACCGCGATGCACAACTGTTCCTGATTCCTTTCTCACTCTGGGCTCTCTCGAACTGCGTCTGGTCCATCATCTGGGCGTTGGGTACTTCCGGCATCGTGTGGAGCAGCGCCTGGATTCTCCATCACGGCTCGCGCTTCGACATTACGTGGGGGAATGTTCTTGAGCTTCTCCTCAATCTGGCGGTGGGCGCGGTGCTGGTGCTGCGGTTTACCCGCTCCGCAACGCAGGAGCAGCGGCTGCGCACGGAGATGGAGGCAGCGCGCCGCGTACAGGGCCAGCTTGTGCCCGCTGATCTGCCGCAGCTTGCAGCGTTTGCCTGCGATGCCGCCTACCGCGCCGCCGCCGAAGTGGGCGGCGACTTCTACCAGGTCTTTCCCCGGCCCGATGGTTCGGCACTCATCCTGGTGGGAGACGTGAGCGGCAAGGGGCTTCGCGCCGCCATGGTGGGCACGCTCATTGTGGGAGCTGCCGGCGCTCTGGCGCAGGAGAACCTGGCCCCTGCCGTGATGCTCGACCGCCTCAACCGTCATCTGCACGGACGAACCGACGGCGGCTTCGCTACCTGCCTCTGCGCATTGCTGGGTCCCGATGGCACCCTGTCTATCGCCAACGCCGGCCACCTGCCGCCCTACCGCAACGGAGAGGAATGTGAACTCGACTCAGGACTGCCGCTCGGCATCGCCGATATCGTCGAGTACACCGAAACCACTCTGCAACTCGGCCCCGGCGATAGGCTCACCTTTTTGTCCGATGGGGTCGTTGAAGCGCAGACGGCCAGCGGCGAGCTCTTCGGCTTCGACCGCACCCGCGCCATCAGCCAACTGTCCGCCGAGCAGATTGCTGTGGAAGCGCAGCGCTTTGGCCAGCAGGATGACATTACGGTGTTAACTCTGACTCGTTTTGCCCCGGACGAAGAATCGCGGACTGAAGTTGTCACTCCTCTACTGGCGCCAGCATGATGCGATCTTTGGACTCAGCCCCTTCCAGAAGGGAGTGCCGATGAGCGCCGCTGTGGAGGAGCGGCTCGCATCGTCCCGAATCAGGATTGATACCCGTTTATCCACTAAATTTTCATGCTCGTACCCTTGTGTCCGCCCCTGAACACATCGATAATCCCGTTTAGATACGCGTGGAAGCAGATGCGCGTAGATCTGGGAGTGACGGTCCTCTTACGAGCACGAATACTGTGACCCTGTACAACCGTCAGGATGTCCTTCGTATTCTCCGTATCCGCGCCAAACAGTTGAGGGCGTGGGAGCGAGCCGGGCTGATTTCCTTTAGCGACACCTACTCCTTCCAGGACCTCGTCCAGCTCCGCAAATTACGCGAGCTCCGCGCTACCCGCCTCTCTGCCTCAAGCATCCGCGCCAGCGTTCATGCCATGCAGGCGGTCTCCGGCATGCACAACCCGCTGCTCGAAGCCGGGACCGCCCGCAAAGGATCTCGCCTCCTCTTCCGCCATTCCGGCGCTGTCATGGAGCCCATTGCCCGCCAGTTCGTCTTTGACTTCGAAGGGCACCAGGATCTCATCCGCGAAGAAAAGCAGGGAATGAGCCAGCCGCAGCTTGTCGCCCGCACCGGCGATCTCTTTCTGGAAGCTGTGCGCTGCGAAGAGGCCGGCAAGAAGGTCGAAGCTGCCGAAATCTACCAGAACATCCTCCGGCTCGATCCCGGCCACGCTCCTGCGGCCATCAATTTCGGAACCATCCTCTACAACCAGCGCCAGTTCGCAGCCGCCGAGCGCCTCTATCGGCAAGCCGCCGAAGCCGATCCCAACTATGCCCTCGCCTGGTTCGACCTGGGCAACGTCCTCGACGAACTGCAGCGCCTCTCCGAAGCCATCGAGGCCTACCGCAACGCCATCAGACTAGCCCCCGGATACGCCGACGCCCATTACAACCTGGCCCTCGCCTTCGAACGCCAGAACGAGCGCCGCAAGGCCCTGCGTCACTGGGTCACTTACTTGAAGCTCGATCCCATCGGGCCCTGGGCCAACCACGCCCGCGGACAGACCCGCAAGATACTCGACCGCGAAAAGCTCACCATTGTTTACCGCAGCCCTCGCGCCCTTCGCCTGAAATCCTGCTGATAAAACTTGCTTAGAGTACACGCGCGAAAGCCTGGAAGCCGATGTGCTTCAAACCTTCGATCCTGAGGCCAGCTTGGCTGTAGTTTCTTTTGCCTGCCGGCCGAACGGCATGCGTATTCGCAGCACTCTCTCACGCGCGCGCTCGTCGGCAAGGTTTCGCGTTCTCGCGTGCAGCAGATCGTCGAGCGCCACCATGCCAACAATCCTTCCGTCGCCCGATGAATCGAGTACCGGGAAACGCGTAAAGCCGGACTCGGCCATTCGATTCACCACGGCGCGTAGAGGCTCGTCGGCGAAGGCTACCACGGGCTTCTGCGTTGCAATTTCAGAAAGCATGACAACCGGAGCCTGGTCCGGCATACGCTGCTGGAGCTGGACCATCTGGTTCCTTGTAACCACGCCAAGCAACTCGCCGCTGGAATTGAGCACAGGGAACAGGTGCTGCCCTTTTGGTGCCGTTGTGGAATGAATGAGACGATGTGCTTCCTGCAGCGTCCTGTCGCTCGGCAGCACCACCACGTTTGTCCTCATCACTTCTTTGACAAACAGAATCTCGAGCGGATCGAGTGCATATTCGCGGCTCAGGTGATAACCACGACGCGAGATTTTCTCCGTCAGAATAGAGCGTTTGAGCGTCAGCACCGTAAATAAATGGGCCAGAAAGCAGGCCACAAGGAGAGGCAGCAGCATGTTGAGGTCGTGCGTCAACTCCAGGGCGAAGACGATGCCGGTAAACGGAGATCGCATGGTGCCGCCCAGAATGGCACCCATGCTCACCAAAGGCCAAAATCCGTGGCCGAACTGCGGCAGGAAGATACTTTCAACGCCGCCAAGGGCAGCACCCATCATCAATAACGGCGCCAGGACACCGCCGGAAGTGCCTGAGCCGAGCGATATCATCCAAATGGCAGATTTCACCAGAAGGACTCCGGCAAACAGCGTGAGGGGCACATTCCCCGAAAGAAGTCTCCCGATCGTGTCGTATCCCACGCCGAGCGCCTGCGGAAAAATAAGACCTCCCAGTCCGACGAACACCCCGCCGATGGCAGGCCACCACATCCAGTGGATCGGCAGTTTCTGAAATGCGTCCTCCGCGGCGTAGACACCGAGAGTCAGTAAAGCCGAAAGTGCTCCGGCGGCCAGCCCGGCAATTACGCAGCCGCCAAGGCCGCGCAGTCCGATGAAGGCCGGATGTGGCGGCACGGGAAAAAGCGGGCCCAGGCCCAGAAGGAAGCGCCGGGCCACGCATGCGGTGGCGCTGGCCAACGCAACCGGAATAGCGCTCCGGGGCTTCCACTCGAATAGCAACAATTCGACGCCGATCAATACCGAGGAGAGCGGCGCTGCGAAGGTAGCCGACATGCCGGCGCTTGCTCCTGCCACCAGCAGTGTGCGGCGCTCCACGCTCGTCAGATGGAAGAACTGGCTGATCATCGATCCGAAGGCGCCGCCCGTCATGATGATGGGCCCCTCGGCGCCAAACGGGCCTCCGGTGCCGATCGAGATCGCCGCGGACAATGGCTTCAGCACCGCCAAACGCGGGCGGACCTTGCTCCCGTTCATCAAAATGGATTCAATCGCCTCAGGAATGCCATGCCCGCGTATACGCTCAGAGCCATACCGCGCCATCAGCCCGACAATCAGCGACCCGACGACCGGCACAGCAACGGCGTAAATCCCTAGCTGGTTTCCTGCCGGCGAAACAAACGAGGTCGCGAATCGGTGGTAATAAGCAAGATTGGTAAAAAATCCGATCAGCTTCAACAAAACCCAGGCCACGAACGAGCTGATGACGCCGATCCCGATGGCCAGCAGTGAAATGGGAATGACTTGCGCCGTGGTCGTGAAATCGCCGAGTTCTTCCAGGGATGGCCGGCGGCGGCGCTCTGCAACACGAGAGCTCATCCCACCCTCTTGCCATTGCTGCAGTGCTGTACGACTGCGCGAAGGGACTCACAAAGTGCGGGGCCGGAAACGCGCAGCTCCTTCCGGTGCACGATCGCCAGCCGGCGTAGTAACTCCTCACCTTTTGGCGTAAGTTCCACGAGAACTTCGCGATGGTCCAGCTCCCCCGGCCTGCGCCTCAGGGCGCCGTGATCGACGAGCCTATCAACCAGCTCGACCGTGCTGTGATGACGAAGGCAAAGCTGCCGGGAGAGCGCTGTGATTGTAGGCCGAACGCCCTTAGGTAATCCTTTGAGCGCCAGCAGAAGCTGGTGCTGCTTGGGCTCGATGCCATGAGAGCGCGCCGCTTCCTCACTGAAGTGAAGAAATCGCCGGATCTGGTGCCGGAAAGCGGCGAGCTGACGAAAACCAGCTTCTGAGACATCGGATTCGACTGCTTCCCCTCGATGTCTATCCTTGCTGGTAATCATTGCAGGAGACCTGCTGATGAGATGAGCACACTTCAGCTCTGTGGCATGAAGAGTCATGATTCCGGATTTTGGTTGTCTCGGGAAGCAAAGTCTGTGTTCATCTGCTTTCGTGTCGAGCCTGGTGCATCGCAAGGTAAGCCTTGAGAGCCACGGCATTATTGTGCTCCGCATCACGGGAACTGAAGATCAGCGTCACCGGCCCCTTGCGTAACGCACTGAGAATCGGCTCCAGCGCATCAGGGCGGGCGTCCAGCTCGGCAAAGTACTTTCGCTGAAAGCCCGGCCATTTCGCCGGATCGTGACCGAACCACTTTCGCAATTCCGTGCTCGGCGCAACGTCCTTGAGCCACGCATCGAGATGCAGGGCTTCCTTCTTCACGCCGCGAGGCCACAGCCGCTCCACCAGGATGCGAACACCATCATCAACGCTTGCAGGATCGTAAGCGCGCTTAAGCTTGATCATTGTCCGCTCTGGCTGCCTCACGAGATTTCTTTGCTAAAGGCCTGTTCGCGGTTTCTCTATCCTTCAGCGGTTGGTCATCGCTTCGATGTGCTCCGGATAACGGTCGCCCTGAACGTCAATGTGTGACGCGGCCTCCTCGATCTCCCTCAGATCATCGGTCGTAAGCTGCACATTCACCGCACCGATGTTTTCTTCCAACCGGTGCAGCTTCGTCGTCCCCGGGATCGGCACGATCCACGGCTTCTGCGCCAGCAGCCACGCAAGAGCGATCTGGGCTGGCGTTGCTCCCTTTTCCTTCGCGATCCTGGTCAGCAGATCAACCACAGCCTGGTTCGCTTTCCTTGCTTCCGGAGTAAATCGAGGCAGCGTGTTGCGAAAATCGCCCCTCGCAATCTCCGTCGTCTCGTCCATCTTCCCCGTCAGGAATCCCTTACCCAACGGACTGTACGGCACAAACCCTATCCCCAGTTCTTCGAGCGTCGGAATAATCTCCACCTCTGGACGCCTCCACCACAGCGAGTACTCGCTCTGCAGCGCCGCCACTGGCTGCACCGCATGCGCGCGCCGGATCGTCTGCGCTCCCGCCTCAGAAAGACCGAAGTGCTTTACCTTACCTTCCCGGATCAACTCCTTCACTGCTCCCGCGACATCTTCAATCGGCACATCCGGATCAACCCGGTGCTGGTAAAACAAATCGATGACGCCGGTCCTGAGCCGCTTCAGCGAAGCATCTGCTACCTGCCTGATCCGCTCCGGACGGCTGTTCAGCCCCTGCCATCCCGGACTCCCATCCTGATTCAGGTTGAACCCGAACTTCGTCGCAATCACCACGTGATCGCGCACCGGCTCCAGCGCCTCTCCCACGAGTTCTTCATTCGTGAACGGCCCATACACCTCCGCCGTATCGAAAAACGTCACGCCGCGATCCACGGCCGCACGCATCAGCGCGATCATCTCTCCCTTGTCAGGAAACGGCGGAGCATAGCTGAAGCTCATCCCCATGCACCCAAGCCCGATCGCCGACACTTCCAGATTCCTCTTTCCCAATTTGCGTTTTTGCATTGTTTTGTGCTCCTGTGAATTTCACCGTCGCGGCTAATCCCTGATCCCTGATCCCTACTTCCGGTACTGCTCCTCGCTCACCTGCTCCATCCATTCGACGACTTTCCCGTCGAGCTTTTCCTGTATCGCAATATGCGTCATCGCCGTCGTCGGACTCGCTCCGTGCCAGTGCTTCTCTCCCGGCGAGAACCACACCACATCTCCTGGCCGGATCTCCTCCACCGGCCCCCCTTCCCGCTGCGCCCATCCGTATCCCGCCGTTACGATCAGCGTCTGCCCCAGCGGATGCGTATGCCACGCCGTGCGCGCTCCCGGCTCAAACGTCACGCTCGCGCCCTGCACCCGCGCCGGCTCCGCCGTCTGAAACAGTGGATCGATCCGCACAGTTCCCGTAAACCACTCTGCCGGCCCCTTCCCCGAGGCCTGCGTGCCCGCTCTCCTGATCTCCATGTGCTCTACGCCTCCGTCTCCCGCGGCATGATCCGCACCGTCGCCGCCCGTGCCTTCTTGCTGATCATTGGGCTCAGATACGGACTGCTGTGATACTTCATCCGGTACGCGTCGTCGATGCGGTCGTTCAGCTGTTCATCGCTCGCGGCACTGACCGGCTCGAAAGTCACTTCCTTGGTTATCCCAGCAGCCCTGATCCGTCCTGCCTTCTGCCGCACCGCTGCCTGGTACCAGCGAGACTTCACTCCGTTGTACCCGCGCGCATAAATCGCATCGCCCACCGCCACCGACCATATCCACGTCGGAGTCCCATATGTCACTCCATCCTCCCGGAAAGGTGAGATATGCAGGTCATCTGAGTGCGCGATGTTCCGCAATTCTTCCTTGTCCCATCCAGCCATCCGCGACTCTCCTCAATCTCATGGTGCCCCACTCAAGCCTTCTGTTGGCTTGAGTGGGTTGCAGGTTCTAGGGTGGGAAGCAAGCCCCTCCGCAGCTCCGATCCCGCTGTTGGCTTGAGTGGGCTCGCTAATACTGCTCCCAGCACACCCTCCACTTCTCATCCGCACGCGTTGACTTCACGATGAGCTGCTTGCCCGAAAATTCATATGCCCTGGGCAGGTCGCTGCCGATCAGGCTCCGCACCAGCGCACCCTCCACATGAAACGTGAAGGTATGAGCGCTCTCATCCACCGTGTATGTCCCGAAAGACGCCTCATATCCGCCCTGAGAATACTGCTGCGGCCCCGCCGCCCCCTGCTCCTGCGGCTGCTGCTCCATTACCTGCACCGACGCATGTCCGTCCTGCGTGAAGACAAACATCCCACAGCATTCGATCCTTTGCAGTTTCCCATCCGCGCCCGGCTGTTCCAGCCACGCCAGCCGCCACGCTCCAACGAACCGGTTCGTGTCCTGAGTTGGAGCCTGCTCCACACCAACTGCAGCCCCCAATCCCCAAAACACCACCACCACAACAACCACGACAACTCTGAGGATGCCCCAGTCAAGCCCGGTTCTGGCTTGAGTGGGATAGCCACTATATGCGGGTGCCCCATCCTGAGCGCCTGCTGTTTGCGCGAAGGGTGGGAAGCAATCCCCTTCTATCGCCCTGATCCCTGTTCCCTGATCCCTACTCGCTGTTTTCAGGGTGCCCCAGTCAAGCCCGATTTTGGCTTGAGTGGGCTCGCGCTCAGTGCCCATTCCGGCACACTCTGCAGAGTTCATAGCGGCCTCTACTCCGACTTCAGAGAGGCCATATCGATCGAGAAGCGATACTTCACGTCCGACTTCACTAGCCGTTCGTATGCCTCATTCACCTTCTGGATCGGAATCACCTCGACATCCGAGGTAATGTTGTTTTTCCCGCAAAAATCCAGCATCTCCTGCGTCTCCGCCAGACCGCCAATAATAGAGCCCGAAAAGCTCCGCCGCCGGAACAGCAACCCGAACACCCCAACGGCGAGCGGCTTGTCCGGCGCGCCCACCATCGTCAGATTGCCATCGCGCGCCAGCATGTTGATATACGCGTTGATGTCGTGCTCGGCGGCAACTGCATCCAGAATGAAATCGAAGCTCCCAACGTGCTTGGCCATCTCGTTTGCATCGCGTGAGGTCACCACCTCGTCCGCCCCGAGCCGCTTCGCATCTTCCTTTTTGCTCGGCGATGTCGTAAACACCACGGTATGCGCGCCCAGCGCATGCGCGAACTTCACCGCCATGTGCCCCAGACCGCCCAGTCCCACCACGCCGACCTTCTTGCCTTTCGTCACGCCCCAGTGCCGCATCGGCGAATACGTCGTGATCCCCGCGCACAGCAGCGGAGCAGCCCCGGCCAGGTCCAGGTTCTCCGGCACGCGCAGCACAAACTTCTCCGTCACCACGATGCTGTCCGAATAACCGCCGTACGTAACCCCTCCCAGGTGCTTGTCCGGAAAGTTGTATGTCAGCGCGAAGTTCGGACAGAACTGCTCCAGCCCCGCCTTGCATTCCGGACACGTCCCATCCGAATCCACCATGCAGCCCACCGCCGCAAGGTCGCCCGGCTTGAATTTCGTTACGCCCGGCCCCACCTTCGTCACGCGCCCCACAATTTCATGCCCCGGCACGCACGGATACACCGTCGGCATCACATCCTTCCACTCGTTTCGCACCTGGTGCAGGTCCGAGTGGCAGATTCCGCAGAACAGAATCTCAATCTGAACGTCTTTCTCCAGAAGACCGCGCCGCTCGATCGTCGTTGAAGCCAGCCCTGACGTTGCGCTGGCAGCCGAATATGCTTTCGCCTTGTAGCTCTGTTCCTGGACATCGCGCTCCGCGATGGCCGTCGAAGTTTTCGCGTTGGACATCCGTTTTACCTCGGCCTTTCCGTCGAATATCGCGCCCGTCGCGATCAGGGGCGCCGCCTCTATCCAACACTACGGAAGCGCGCCCTTCAAGCGGTATCCCGATCCTGCCTGTTTCTTGCCCGAACCTGTCGCCACGCGGATTTTTGTGCACACCTGGCCGCCATTTGGCGCTACGCTAAATACGTAAGCGCGGGTGCTCCACAGCCTGCCCTCAGCCAAGCCAAAGGGTCCCGATTCTGGGACGTGGGAACAAAAGCTTTGTATCAGGGCGCGGATGCCCACAGCGTGCCTTGAGCGAAGCCGAAACGTTGATTTTCGACGAGGAGATCAAAGCTTTGTATCAGGGCACGGCTTCAGCCGTGCTGCAAGGCCGATAAAACATCATGGGCTTTTAGCACTGAAGAACGTTCCTTCCGCATTATCGGCGAGAAGAAACGGCCCCGAAAAAGAAGAGCCTCCGATGCCAAAACCCAAACACTCGCGCGAAATTTCCCCCACCACCCAACTCCGCGCCGCGCTCGCCCGCAAAGTTGCCTCTCGCGCCACCGCCGAAGGCGACAACCCGACCGCCATCCCCGGCCTCACCCTCTATCGCCGCAGCGAGCCCACCGCCTGCACTTCGGCCGCCTACCAGCCCAGCCTTGTCGTCTTCCTCCAGGGACAGAAGCGCATCAACCTCGGCCGCACCACCTACATCTGCGACGAATCGACCTTCCTCCTCACCTCCGTTGACCTGCCCGTAGTCAGCCAGGTTATCGCCGCCACGCCTGAAAAGCCCATTCTCGGCCTGCTCTTCCACCTTGAAATGCCCGAAGTCCGCCGCATCCTCAGCGAACATGAGCTCCCCATGCCGCCCGCACCCTCCGATCCTCGCGGCATGGCCGTCGGCGTCAGCTCCCCGGAGCTCCTCGACGCCTGCTCGCGCCTCATCGACCTGCTCGACACCCCGGCCGACATTCCTTTTCTCGCCGGCCTCACCCAGCGCGAGATCATCTACCGCCTCCTCCGAACTCCGCAGGGCAAGCACCTCCGCGCCATCGCCACCCTCGGAGAGCAGAGCCACCGCACCGCCCGCGTCGTCTCCTGGCTGCGCGCCAACTACGCCCGTCCGCTCCGTGTCGAAGATCTCGCCGCCATGGCGCAGATGGGCGTTTCGACCCTGCACCATCACTTCCGCTCCCTCACCGCCATGAGCCCGCTCCAATATCAGAAGCATCTGCGCCTGCACGTCGCCCGCGAGCGCATGCTTGCCGGCGGACTCGACGCCGCCAGTGCCGCCTTCGAAGTCGGATACGAAAGTGCCAGCCAGTTCAATCGCGAGTACAGCCGCTTCTTCGGACAGCCGCCCATGCGCGACATCAAATCCCGCCGCCAGGCCATCGCATCCGCCGTATCCAACGGTCGTGACCTGTGACGAGAAGTTTCACCTCTATCGCGGCCTCAAAGTAGTCTGGTAGACTCAGGCGCCCGAAACACGGTATGCACTTCAAGGTGTCCTTTAGATAGCCCCGAAGGAGGTAGAACTCGAACGCTGCTTTAGCTTATCTTCCTGATAGTCCCGATAGGACGGCAAGGAGAGAAACACATGGTCCACATCTCACGGCGCAGCTTGTCCGCTTCGCTCGTTTTCGTCTCGGTCGCTCTGTTCGCCTGTGGCGGTGCCGCCGGAGTCGCGCAATCTGCGGAATCCCCGGCCCCCGCCCAGGCTGCAACCCCCGCTCAGGCCGACCGTGCCCCTTGGCGCAGCCTGCACAGAAAAATGTCCAAAGACGAAGTCCGTCATCTGCTCGGTGAGCCCACCCGCGTCTCCGTCTCGCGCTTCTACGAGTCCTGGGATTACCTGCGCGGAACCGTCACCTTCGACAGCAAGGGCCGTCTCGATGCATGGAGCGAGCTATAACATTCGGCGCAGGATCGGAGATTCATATTGCGCAAAACCCTGCTGCTCGCCTTCTTCTGCATCATCACTTCCTTTGCTTTAATCGCCCAACAGGCGCCTGATGCCGACCAGGTCCGCTGGAAAGCCGAAGCCGCCCGCGTCATCATCGTCCGCGATGACTGGGGAATCGCCCACGTCCACGGCGCGACCGACGCCGACGCCGTCTTCGGAATGATCTATGCGCAGTGCGAAGACGACTTTCATCGCGTCGAGACCAACTACCTCATCGCGCTCGGCCGCCGCGCCGAAGCCGACGGCGAGCCCGCACTCTGGCAGGATCTCCGCCAGCGCCTCTTCATCGATCCCGAAGAGTTGAAGCGCGACTACGCAGCCAGCCCCGACTGGCTCCGCAAGCTCATGGACGCCTGGGCCGACGGCATCAACTACTACCTCGCCCGCCACCCCGAAACCAAACCCGAAGTCCTCACCCGATTCGAGCCCTGGATGGCCCTTTCCTTCACCGAGGGCAGCATCGGCGGAGACATCGAGCGCGTCGACCTCAAGCGCCTTCAGGCCTTCTATGACACCTCCCGCACACAGCCCGCCTCTGCCGTCCCCTGGCAACTGCGTCCGCAAGCCGCGCAGGAGTGGATGGAGCTTCCGCCCAGCGCCTCGAACGGCATCGCCATCGCCCCCTCCAACACCCGCGACCATCACGCCCTGCTGCTCATCAATCCCCACACCTCGTTCTTCTTCCGCAGCGAGCTCCAGATGTCCAGCGACGAGGGCCTCAATGTCTACGGCGCAGTCACCTGGGGACAGTTCTTCATCTACCAGGGCTTCAACTCCCGCGCCGGCTGGATGCACACCTCGAGCGGCGTCGATACCGTCGACGAATATCGCGAGACCGTGATCCGCGACGGCGGCAGGCTCGCCTACCGCTACGGCAACGAGATAAAGCCGTTCACTTCCCGCGAGATCAAGCTCCAGTTCAAAGCTCGGGACGGACTGCACTCCCGCACCTTCGCCGCGCTCTACACCCTGCACGGCCCCGTCATCGCCCGCGACGGCGACAGCTTCCTCACCATTCAGCTCATGAACACGCCCATCCCCGCTCTTGAGCAAAGCTACCTGCGTAACAAAGCCCGCAGTTACGCCGACTACCTCAAGACCATGGATCTCCATGCCAACTCCTCCAACAACACCGTCTTCGCGGACGCCGACGGCGACATCGCTTACTGGCAGGGCAACTTCATTCCCCGGCGCGATCCTCGCTTCGACTACACGCGACCCGTCGACGGCAGCAACCCCGCGACCAACTGGCAGGGATTGCTCCCCGTCAAAGAGACACCCCATCTCCTTAATCCCAAAAGCGGTTATCTCTTCAACGTCAACGATTCCCCCTGGAACGCCGCCGGCCCAGCCTCGCTCCGCAAATCGGATTACCCCGCCTACGTCGAGCAGGGAATTGAGTCCGCCCGCGGGATTCACGCCATCCAGCTGCTCTCGCCCAACGGAACTCCGCGCCGCGACTTCACCCTCGACTCCCTGGTCGAGGCCGCATACGACCCCTCGCTCCCTTGGTTCGCGCGAACCGTCCCCGTATTGGTCAAAGCCTACGATGCGCTGCCTCCGGATGCGGCCCTGAAGACCCGCCTCTCGGAGCAGATAAAACTCCTCCGCGCTTGGGACGACCGTTGGGACGTCAACTCCGTTGAGACCGCGCTTGCCATCTTTTGGGGCACCGAGCTTATGAAGACCAACGGCCGTCTCGCACGCCAGGCAAAGGTTCCCAGCGAAGAATGGGTCGCCACCCGCGTCTCGCCGGACGATCTGCTGAAAGCCCTCGCCATCGCATCCGCCCAGCTCTCGAATGCCTTTGGTACCTGGCGCACGCCATGGGGCCAGATCAACCGATTCCAGCGCCTTACCGACGAGATCGCCCCGGCCTTCACCGACGACGGCCCCAGCATCCCCATCGGATTCGTCTACTCGGCATGGGGTTCCCTCGCCTCATTCGCCTCGCGCGCCTATCCCGGAACGAAGCGCTGGTACGGCAGTGACGGCAATACCTTTGTTGCAGTCGTCGAGTTCGGAGACAAGGTGCGCGCCCGCGGAATCACCCCCGGCGGAGCCAGCGGCAACCCGCAATCGCCGCACTTCAACGATCAGGCGCAGCGCTACGCCGACGGCAACCTGCGCGAAATCTATTTCTATCCCGAACAGATCAAGGCACACACCGAACGCACCTACCATCCCAACGAATAAGCGAGAGAAAGATGGTGCCCCACTCAAGCGCGCTTTTGGCTTGAGTGAGATGGCACACTCTGTCGGGTGCTGCCCCATCAAAACGCGCGATCCTCCCTCTGCAGCCACGCAGGGCCTCTATTCCCTCCGCAACGCCTGCATGGGATCGATGGAGGCCGCGCGCCGCGCAGGCGCGAACGCCGCTATGAGGCCGCACACCACCAACAGCATTGAAACCGTCACGATAGTGAATGGATCATGCTGCCCCACACCAAACAGGAAAGATTTGAGCAGCCGCGTTGCGACCCATGTGCACGCGAGTCCGAGGCCCAG
>JAFAMZ010000203.1 GCA_019232935.1 Silvibacterium sp. | reverse complement strand
GAACGTCCTTCCCGTAAGAGCCGGCTTCCAGCCGAAAACAGGGCGTCCACGCAGTCAACAACCTCGGCAGTTGAGCATCGTCGAGCACCTCGTCGCGGTAGAGATTCGTTACCGGAACCTCTGCAGTCGGAATCAGCCAGTGGTCGTTGTCGCGCAGCACGCCCGGCTCGTATGGCTGGTCGTCGCAATGAAACTGATCTTCGGCAAACTTCGGAAGCTGGCCCGTTCCGAAGAGGCTCTTGCTGTTGACCATGAAAGGGGGCAGAACTTCCGCGTACCCGTGCTCACGGGTTTGGACGTCGAGCATGAAGTTCGCCAGCGCGCGCTCGAGCTTCGCGCCGTCGCGCCAGTAAACCGCAAAGCGAGCCCCGGAGATCTTCGCCGCCCGCTCAAAGTCAAGGATGCCGAGCTGCTCGCCTAACTCCCAGTGCGGCTTGGGTGCGAAATCGAACTTCGGAATCTCGCCCCACCGCTTGATCTCCACGTTGTCCTGCTCCGACTTGCCCACCGGCACATCAGCCAGCGGCAGATTCGGAATCCGCGTCAAAATTGCCTGCATCTTGGCCTCAGACTCCGCCGCAGCAGCCTCCAGCCCTTCCATGCGTAACTTGAGCGGCCGCGCTTGCTCCAACAGCGCCGCTGCATCTTGTCCAGACCTTTTTAGCCGCGCCACATCCTCGCTCAGCTTGTTGAGTTGTGCTTTGAGCTGTTCCGCTTCTGTGATGCGTGCGCGCCGCTGAATATCCAGCGCACGAAAATTCACCAACAACTCCGCCGGATCCTGTCCGCGGTCGCGGAGTTTCTGTTCCACCAACTCGAGATTGGCGCGGACAAATGACAAATCGAGCATATAGACCAGCTTACAGGCTCACCCTCGCTTCTAAAAAGCAGCGCCCGCGGCGGGTATATTTGGATCACCGCGTTGCGTTATGCGGTGTGGCGTCGGCGATGCGCACTCCGCTGAGGCTGCCGACGTAGCGGGCGACTCCGCGATAGATCGACTCGGCTATGCGCTGACGATACGCGCCCTCGCGCAGCTCGTGCGCGTCGCTGGGATTGGTAAGGAAGGAGATTTCGGCGAGAATCGACGGCATATTTGCGCCGATGAGCACGACGAAGGGGGCCTTCTTTACGCCACGGTCTCTCAGGCCGGGGTTTCCTTCCTCGAGGCCTGCGTAAAGGCTCTGCTGGACGTCGGCTGCGAACTCCCGTGACTCGTTGATCTTGTCCTGCAGAGCGATCTTTTTGACCAGATCGGAGAGCTGGTGGATCGACTCGTCAGACACGGCGTTTTCGCGGGCGGCGACTTCCAGGGCATCGGCGGAAGTGGTGAAGTTCAGATAATAGGTTTCGACCCCGCGGGCGGAGGAGTCGGGGCTGGAGTTTCCATGGATTGAGATGAAGAGGTCCGCCTGCGCCTTGTTCGCGATTGCAGTCCGCGTTTCGAGGGGGATGAAGGTATCGTCGTCGCGCGTGTAGATCACGTCTGCACCCAGTCGCTGCTTGAGGAGCTGGCCGAGCCGGAGTGCGACATCAAGCACGACCTCCTTCTCCTGAATGCCGTCAGGCCCGAGGGTTCCCGAATCATGGCCTCCATGTCCGGCGTCGACCACGATGCGGTTTATCTTCAGGCCGAGCGCACGCACCATGGAGCGCTGACCGTCGGCGGTAGGCTCGGCAACGTGAATCTGCTGCGGAGCCGTGTCGGTCGCCGGAGTCGCAGGATGGCTGCGCGTGCTGTGGGGCTTGGGAGCGGGAGCAGGGGGCGGAGTGGCTGCTGCGACTTCATCCGGCTGAGATGCCGGGGTCGTTCCCGCCACCGACTGCACCACCGGAGCCTTGGTCGGCCTCTTCGTGGCCTTCACTTCATTCGGCTGCTGTCCAAGTGTGGCCACGTCGGATAGCGCAGAGGCATCCGAGGGCTGAGTTGTCCTGGACAGAGGCGGCGCAACGCTGGCTTTCTTCGCCAATGGCAGCGGATCTCCCAGCGTATCCACGTCGCGGAGTTCCATTCCGATGCCGATCGTAGGTTTCGAAGAGACGACAGTCGCGGCCGCGACAATGGTGGGTGCTGGCGTGGTCGCCTTCGGCGCAGGAGTCGGCGGCGTGGGAGCCGGGGTGTTCGCAGGCGCAGCGCTTGCGGTGTAAACGGGACCGCTGCGCGACTTTCGCCCATGCACATCGATGATCAGCCGCGAGGGATTCGGCAGAAAAAAAGCTGAGTATTCGCTCACGTCGCTCACATCGAGCACAATGCGCGTTACGTCGTTTGAAAACTGCGCCGCGCGCACCCGCTTCAGGAATCCGTCATCGATGACCTCGTCGGACTTGCCGATCAGCTCCGGCGAGAGGCTCGCTCCGTGCAGGTCAAAAAAGATGCGATCAGGATTCGGCACACGCACCGCCTCGTACCGGACCTCATCCTGAAGATCGATGGCCACGCGCGTGTAGACCGGCGTAGACCAGTGCCGGATGCCGGTCACCATCGGCAGCTTGCTCTTGCGCGTCAGAGGAGTCGTGTTGAGTGAGGCGTCTGCAGGATGGGCAGGCTCGGCGACCGGCTGCTGCTGTTGCGGCGCAGGAGGGATGTCGCTTTCCGCGACTGCCTGCGGGCGAGAGGAAGCAGGAGGGGGCTTCGCCGGCGTGTTGCTCTGCCGTTGCGAGTTGATAGCAGCGGCCAGGATGGTTCGACGACCCGATACCGGATGCGCACTGCCCTCATTTGTCGCGCCACTGTGCGCGGCCGTCGTGCTGTGCGAATTCTTCGGCGCATTTTTCAGATTGGTCAGCTCGATCCGGGCCTCGTTCGCCAGTGGATTCTGCGGATAAAGCCGAAGGAACTGCTCAAAACTAGCGCGCGCCGAGTCGCGGTCGTTCAGATCGCGCAGGTAGATTTCGCCCTCGGTGAGCAGTGCGCTGAAACGATAATGACTGCCGGGATACTGCTTCCGAACGAACTCGTACTGCCCGATGGCATCGTGAAGCGCCTTCTCGTCGTCGAAGACGCGGCCCTCTTCGGCGAGCAAATCGGCGACGGCGGAAACGGATGCATCGGCTTTCGGCGATGAAGGATCGCCATGATAAATCGCGCGGTATGCCGCCATAACGCGGTCGTAGTCTGCCCGGGTGCGCTGGCGCTCGGGTTTGCCTTCGAGGCCTTCGCGCATGCGCTGGGCCTTGTCAAACGGCGAATGCGCTGGCGAACCGTGCTGCTGAGCCGTGGGGGCTGCTAACCCTGCAGCAAGCACACAGATGCAGCCGGCTATCGGGAGCAGGCGGGAACGTCCTGCATGGAGAAAGGAAGCCGGCATAAAGAGACACGAGGACACCCTGATTATAGGTATGCCGCTGGACCCCTATCAACGACATGAACCCAGTTCGCAACGGAGGGTTGTGGCAATTCAGGACGGAGTTTTCTGTCCCTCCGCCCATAACCACGCAGCAATGGCCTCGCGTATGTTCTCAAGGGCCTCTGTTTCATTCCGGCCCTGCGAGATGCACCCCGGCAGCTCGGGGCATTCAGCTGCGATCCAGCCGTCTTCGGCTTTTTCCAGAGTTATATCAAGCACCTCGTAT
>JAFAMZ010000138.1 GCA_019232935.1 Silvibacterium sp. | reverse complement strand
AGCAAGCAACCACAAGCATCGGAAGGAGAAGCTTGCGCATCATGACCCCCTCTAAAAATGCTCAGTTGTGAAAAGCTGAAAGACTTTATCACTGCACAGGGTATCTTGCAAAACGTGCGGCTGATTCATTCTGTTCTGTTGCAGGTTGCATGAAAAGGAGTGCTGCCATGATCCGCGACCGGCAGCTTCTGGCCCATCTGAGACCGGGCCCACCATATTCTTTCTGCCTCAATTCATCCCCTTGATCCTGCTGGCTTATTGGATCATCCGCGTTCGAGTGGCGGGATGGCATGCGCCGGAGGTCGCTCGGACGAAAGAGTTCGGCGCATGAGCGGACCTTGCCTATTGACTTGGCGATCGGCCGCTGTGTGCCTAGACCCGAGCTGTCTTCGAATAGACACGACTCGCTACTTCGGGGCATTCCCCCCCAGTATCCCTAACTCACTTCGCCTTCGCAGCTGTCTCGTCACGAACTCGCTTTAGTTGCTCCCACGCCGGGGCGTATCTCAGCGCCTCATCATACTTGGCTAAAGCCTCCTTCTCTCGACCTTGTATTGCCAGCAAATCGCCCCACGCTTTAAGGGGGTCAGCGTAATGCGGCGCCTTCTCGTTGGCAGTAGCCAGATCGGCGGAAGCGTTCTTGAAATCGCCCCGCTGCAATTCGGAGATGCCGCGATGGAGATAGATTTGCGGCAAATCGGGACCGATCTTGAGTCCGTCAGACCATACTTTCTCTGCTTCAGACAGGTGACCTGCATGCTCCAACACGTCACCGTGGAAGGCCAAGCAACGCGACGACGGGACCGCCGCCCTGAACACAGCCTCGGCGTCGGCGACCTGCCCGGCCAGGCCAAAAACGAGACCTGCAACGCACAGATCGTCTCCGTTACCCCAGTGCAGGCTCTTTTCGGTCTGCCACATCTGCCAGAACACATGCATCGGCGCCACCGCGTCTTCGAAGTGGCCGCTATCTAGTGCGTCGTATGCGGCGAGCATCAGCCCCTCCATCCTGGTGAGCGGATCTTCCGGATCGCTGGTGGCCAAAGTGAGTGAAGCGGAAGCCAGGTCGTGCATCAGGGCGAAATCTTCGGCGATCCCCGGTCCAGCGATGGAAATCCCGGATCCAGCGCCGCTATTGAACTGGCTGTCGGATTGATCGGCGGACAGAACGAGGGGCCGATCCCAGACGACGGACGCTGCACCCTCATACCACCGTAGTGGCACTTCGCCCTTTCCTGAGGCAGCCCTTGCCTCGCCTAGGAACGCCTGGGCCTCTCGCCAAGCCCGTTCCTCGCCTTCCCCACCAAGGGCATATAGGCCATTGATGAAATTGCGCCAATATCTCCAGTTTCCCGGCTCATACGACAGCGCAAGGTGGAACTTCTCTGCAGCCTCGGCCGGGCGATCCAGATTGGCGAACGCGTTCGCCCACATATTTGCCAGTGCGGCACGTTCGGTATTGCTTGTCGCGCGGCCCATCGTCGCCGAGACGAAAGCTAAGGCCTCCTCGGCACGGTGGTGGTTGCCAAGGTACTTTGCGTACTCGGCCGGCTGGGCGCGGCCATATATATACTCGGCTGCCCGCAGCGCCAGTTTGCCGAAGTCCTCATCCTCACCGGTGAAGGTTCTCGCCTGGACATTGTCGCCCCACACTGTGAGTGCGAGCCCACCTGAATTGCCCTGTACCAGCTCACCGTGGATATGCAGATCGTGCCCGAACCGCTCATGTATCAGTCGGCTGATCTCACCGATGGAAGCGCCCGTCTCGGGCACCTCAATGCGGATGTCCGATTGCCAGGCGCCGACCGTGTCTTGGTTCTTTTCGGTGGAACGCGTGGCGCTTTGCAGCGCCTTCAAAGTATTTAGGACTTCGGACGCCACGACCGTGCCTGTAACGCCACGCGATGCCAGCGCTGGCGGCGTTTCGAATACGTCCACCACCACTGCGTTCGAGGTGACAGCGTCGTGAAACATCAACAAGATCCCCAGTCCGAGCGCTGTCAGTAACAGAACGCCGAATAGCTGCAATCCTATGCGGAGGCGCTGTGAGACGAGCTGGCCCTGCAGCAGGCCCATGCGCAGGCCATGTTCGGCTTCGAGGTGGTGGGTCTGCACATGAATCTGACGCCGCTGTTCTTGAAGCACTTCGTTCTGAGCTTTGAGGACCTCTTCCTGGGTTTTCAGGACTTTAGCCTGTCCCTTGAGGAACATCTGTGCTGCAACTTCGACTTTTGGCCCGTAGATCGCCGAATTAAGCGAGACAGCGGTGGCGGCAGCCTCTGATCCGGAGGCCACTTGGCCCGCGATCGCGGTTGCGATCGCTTCACGTTCTATTGACTCAACCTCGCCGCCTTTTAGCCCATTGAGCAAGCCCTCAGCCATCTTGCCCCCTCATCACTCATTCCGTGACGCCAGTCTCTTGACATTACAAGGTCATCTCGCTGCCCTGAAGAAATATCGGCGTCAAGAAAATCGCGTGTAGGAAGCATTTCGGGCTGTGTACGGATTTTTGTACCACAGACTCGAGCCTCTGCCGGTGCTCCCAAAGTGCATACACTGCTAAACGCGCGTCAGTCTTGTGGCGGAAATCTCTTTGACGGTCGGAGTGCCCATCTGCTGCATGGTCATCCGAAGCTCTGCGTCCAGGATGTCAAGGACGCACGCCACCCCTTCCTCGCCAAACGCCGACAGGCCCCAGACGTAAGGCCTGCCGATCCCTACGCCGCGGGCGCCAAGAGCGATCGCTTTGTATATGTCTGCTCCGTGGCGAACACCACCGTCCAAGAACACCGGCACACGACCTTTCACTGCGGCTATCACCTCGGGTAAGCAATCGATGGTCGCTCTGAGCGTTTCTATTGAACGGCCGCCATGGTTAGAGACGACGAGACCATCGACTCCGTGCCGGACAGCGAGTCGCGCGTCCTCGGCACTATCGATGCCTTTCAAGACGACCTTCATTTTGGTCAATTTCTTGAGGCGATCGAGGGTCTTCCAGGTCATATCTGTCGGGTCGGTATCATCGCCGAGACCACCATACATTGGCATGTGAATCGGCTCATCGTTACCTCCCTGGTGACACGAGCGGCAGGTGCTGTTATCGAGTCGTTCGAACCGAGCCAGAGTTGGAGTATTCCTGCCGCCCTGAAGATCAATTGTCCACACGAGGACAGGGCATCCGGTATCTTCGATACGCTTGACCAAGCGCTCAGTGTCACTCCATTTCACGGGCATGTAGAGTTGCTGCCAAGGTGGAATGCCCAGCGCGGCCGTTACCTCTTCAATCGAATAGGTCGAGGCATTCGACAACATCATAGTATGTCGCCGGGCTTTAACGGCGCGTGCTGTCGCCAGTTCGCCCTCGGGATGGAATGCCCGTTGGGAGCCGACTGGGCAGAGGAAAAGCGGCGTCTCCCAGCGTGCGCCGAAAACCTCGGTTTCAAGGTTGGGCTTTGAGACGTCCACGAGTCTGCGTGGCTTCAACCCAATATGCCGGAACCCCTCCACATTGGCTTTCAGCGTCTCGTCGTCGTCAACGCCGCTCGCTAAATAGCCCCAGTGCGCAGGAGGAAGGATGCGTCGAGCGGCGCCCTCGAAATCTACAACTTGCAGACCGTCTTTAGCGGCCGCGATCACTGTCAGCGCGTCGGTGGGGAGTTGTTGCGCCATGGCGCGACCGAACGGCATCGCCAATGCGCTCGTGGCCAGAAACTGGATGAATCGTCGGCGATCAGCCACCGGTCCGTTGGTTTCGGCCACACCAGCTCCCCCACTATTCGAATTAACTTATACCGCCTTGTCGTACCGACAACTAGATTCCGGACTGGCGCCTAGGGCGCGGCACCGATTGGCGAAGCATCGGGGCTAGAGAATGCAGGCGGTCAACTCCGATCGAACTTTAGGCCGAGTCTGACCCACAACGGTCATTGGCCGTTCGAGAGAAGCGGACGAAAACGCTAAACGCATTCCACCTGCCAGAGAGCCAATTGGCGGAATTTATGCGGCCTTGAGCTTTTGGCTGGCGAGGGCGGTCCCGATGACTCGTGACCTGATCTTAGCGAAAGCGGTGTCGCGGGTTGTCGTGCTGTTGTCGCAAAAAGGAGAAAATCCGCAATCGTCGGTCGTTCCGAACTGTCCGGCCGGCAGGTAGCTCGCGATTTCGACGACACTTTCGCAGATCTCTTCGGGAGTCTCCACAAGCGTCGCTGCTGGATCCGTCACGCCGATGAACGCGATTTGTCCAGGACGCAAGAGTTTGCCGATCATTTTGAGAGCGTGGGTTCGGTCGCTCTCGCACGCCATTGCGATATAGAAGCTCCCGACGTCGAACTGGAAGAGACTGGGCAACAGATCCATGTAATTGGTGTCAAGACTGTGCGTCGAACCTAGGTCGTTGCCCGGGCAGGTATGGACCCCTACCCGGCGGCGTTCCTCGGCGGTGAGATGTGATAGCCCCATATTGACGATGTCGACGAAACTCCTGAGCAAGCGCAATGACGGATCGATCTTGACCGCCAGCCGACCCTCGGTGAAGTCGATCTGCACTTTTTCCGCCCCCGCCGCGAAACAGCGCCTAACTTCACCGACATGTTCAGCGACCAGGTGGCTGATGAATACGTCCCAGGGATAATCGACCAACGGCGTTTCAGGATAGAACAGGCTTAACGCGGATGGCGAGATGACCGACTGTTTTATAGGAAGACGTGTCAGCAGACGTGTGCGGGCCACGAACCTGTCCGCTGATGCGCCGTAGCGGAATGGCCCGGCGGTCAGTCTTGGAAGACATCGCGTATGCCCGTCGGCGAAAGGCAGGATGAAACCGTCCTGGGCCAGGTTCTTCATCCCTTCCGTGGGATAAGTAGCAAAGCTGTGGGTCTTGCGCTGCTCGCCGTCGCCGATGATCGGCGAGCCAGTCGCTTCAAGCTGAGCGACCGTCTTGCGGACGGCGTCGTCATAGGCGAGTTCCAATTCCTCTCCGGCCAACCGGCCCTCATCGAAGGCCTTTATAGCGGACACGAGACGCGCGGTCCTCGGAATGCTGCCAATGGCTTCGGTTGGAATCGCCATCTGTTGAGCCCTCCACACGAGCTCATACTAGCATCTTCAATGTCACAAAGCATTTTCAGGATGAACGCCGATCCAGCCCTGATTGCCATCGAGATTGCCGGGTCCCAGACGAGTTGAGAGTCTGATTGGCGACGAACGTCGGGAGATGGGTTCGGTCAGAGCCCGATTATGAAAGGCGCCGAAGTTTTTCTGAACTTCCGACGCCGATGCCGTATTTGCCATCGGAACCTCCAATCCGCATCTTCCGTAAGATACGGATTTTCTGGCCTGGACGCGATCGTCGGCCGGAGGTCAGTTATCCCGCACGATCGCGATCCCGAAGCCGCGCCGGCGGAAGGTCGTCTTGGCCAGCACGCCGTCGGCGTCGTACCACAGCTCGCGCTCGATATCGCCCGAGAGTGAGAAATGTTCGGTGGCGACCTTCTCGCCGCCGATGGTCAGGCTGTCGGGGCCGATATCCTTG
>JAFAMZ010000110.1 GCA_019232935.1 Silvibacterium sp. | reverse complement strand
GCGCACTTCGGTCGGGATGACATCCATGAGAGTTGGCTGCGACGATTTGAAGCTACCGCAGCCCGTTCCACACCATGCGGTGGAACATCTCGTCCATCTTTACGGCGGGTTCTTTGTCGACGCGGTCCATCCACCAGCGCAAGAGTGAGAGCAGGCTTCCGGCGAGGGCGTTCGCGCGCGCGGCGAGTTCGGGCTTGGAGAGTTTCGAGAGGCGTCCAGAGTCGATGAGCCGCTGTTCGATGCCGCGTGCGAAGTAGTCCTGCGCAAGATCGAAGAAGTCATTGAGGCGGCCCGCGTCGCGAAGGATGCAGTAGAGCTTTCTCTGCTCGTTAAGATGGTCGAACATTTCAGTGACAGGAGCAACGCGAAGAGATTTCTCTTTATTCACCATGAGCACGCTGCTCATGTGTTCGAGGAAGCGCTCAAGCTGGCTGAGGAGCAGGTCGTTTTTGTCGCGGAAGTGCAGATAGAAGGTCGAGCGGCCAACGCCGGCGCGGTCGAGAACCTCCTGCACGGTAATGTCTTCGATGGGCTTCTCCATGATCAGGCGGAGAAAGGCGTCTCCTAGAAGCGTGCGCGTGCGGCGGGTGCGGGCGTCGAGTTTGCGGTGTTTTTGGGTGGCAGGCGTCTGTTCCTGCGGGTTATGCGCTGCTTTTCCGGACATGGGCTGCCTCTTTGTTCAACATCGCGGAAGTGGCTCTCGACGGCGCCGAGTTAGCGGGGCTACAGTGCGAATCATAAGACGAGTAGCCGCTCCTGGGAGCGGAGAACTTCGGGCAGAACAGAATTTCATTCCAGCAGGTCGGAGACAAACTATGAATCAGATTCGTTTGTTTGCAATCGGTACGCTGATGATGTTCGCGCTGACGGCGGGCGCGCAACAGACTGCCACCACGCCGGCAGGGACTGAGAAAGATAAACATGGCAGCACGCAAAACAGCACTGATCCCGTTGAGCAGCATTTGAAAAAGTTGAGCGAAGACCTGAATCTGACGCCCGATCAGGAGGACCAGGTCAGGCCGATCCTGCGGGAGATGCATGACTCGATGGGAAAAATAGAGCAGGACCAGAGCCTGTCAGACGATGAGCGCAAGGCCCAGAAACATGCGGCGTTCATGAAGGCCGATAGCCAGATACGGCCAATCCTCACCGACGATCAGAAGAAGACGCTCGATCAGCTGGAGCAGCAGATGCATCCGGAAATGAACCGGAACACCGGAGGCGCAGCACAGCACTGATAGTCCATCAAGGCTGGCTCGGTCCAGCAGCCGAGGCCCGCGGCTGGCTTTCCAGCGCCGCGGCCTTCTGGCGTTCGAGGGCGGCTCCGGCGGCGTCTCCCTGCTGGGCTAGGGCGTCGGCGAGGGCGCGGTGGGCATCGGCATAGTTGGGATCGGCAGCCACGGCCTGCTTCAGCTGCACGAGAGCTTCGGCAACCTTACCCTGCTTCAGCAACTGCGTTCCGCTGTCGAGGTTGAATTTTGCGCGCTGCCGGCTGACGGCCACACGGCTGAGGTCGGCGGCTTTTTTGCGTTCGGCGGCGGCTCCGGCGGTGTCTCCCTGGGCGGCAAGGATAGCGCCGAGATTAATGTGCGGGCTGGGCTGCTCCGGCTGCAGCTCAATGGCGCGGCGGAGCGCAGGGACCGCCTTATCCGGCTGGTCCATCTGCTTGTAGACGCTGCCCAGAATGGCCCAGGCGTCTCCGTTTTCGGGGCGCATGGCAAGGTTCTTTTCCAACTCACGGGCGGCGTCGGCGAAGCGGCCCATCTGCATATAAATGATGCCCAGCGTAAACGGCGGATCGGCCAGGTTCGGGTCGAGCTGCGCGGCCTTTTCAAGCGCAGGGATGGCTTCGGCAGCCTTGTCCTGGAGCTTGAGCGCGAGGCCGAGGTCGTAGTTGAGCTGCGGGTTGTTGGGATCAAGGGCGAGTCCGGCGCGGAACTCCGCGATGGCGTGATTGAGGTCGGCCTGCTGAAGGTACGCCACGCCGGTGTCCTCATGCAGAACGGGGCTTTTGGGGTCCAGAGCGAGGGCGCGCTGATAATAGGTGAGTCCGGCCTTCGCATCTCCGGTCTGAACGAGGGCGAGTCCGAGGTTGGTGAGCGCGGCAGAGTCGGTGGGGCGCGCGGCGATCACGTCCTGAAAGAGCGGGAGCGCTTCTTTGGTATGGCCGGCACTCTGCAGGGCCAGCGCGAGAGCGTATGCGGCTTCGACGGACTTCGGGTCGAGTTCGGTGGCGTGGCGGAGGGTTGTAATGGCGGCATCGTCCTGCCCGGCGGCGGCGAGGGCGCGGCTTAATTGCAGGTTCGATTCGACGTCGTTCGGAGCGAGCGCGATCGCCTTTTGCAACTCAGCGATGGCGTCGGGGTAGCTTTGCTGAACCAGCAACAGCGAACCGAGATGGAGATGGGCCGAGGCCAAATTAGGGTCAAGCTGCAGAGCGCGGTCGAACTCCGGGCGCGCATCGGTAAGCTTGTTCTGCTCGGCAAGCACCGTGCCAAGGCTGTCGTGCAGGGGGGCGTTGTTAGGATCCTGAGCAACCGCGGCAGCGAGTTTCACCCGTGCCGAGTCCGGATCGCCTGCCGCGTCGAGGGCGCGGGCGTAGGCGGCGAGCTCACCCGAAGCAAAAGCCGTGGTTGCCGAGTCAAGCTCGCGAAAAAGCGGAAGTGCTTTATGATGAGCACCTAGCGCCGAATAGCTGAGAGCCAGGTTGAGGATCGCGGTGCTGTCTTTCGGATCAAGTTCGCGTGCTTTTTGCAGTTCGGGCACCGCACCGGCCGGATTCCCCTCCGCATAGAGCACTGCGCCAAACGCGCTGTGTCCGGCAGCAACATTGGGAGCAAGTTTCACCACCCGGGCGAACTCAGTATGGGCCCGGGCAAGGTCGTTCCGCTCCATCGCAGCCCGGCCAGCGCGGAAGGCTTCGGTTGCGGCGGCTTGGTTGGATTGCGTTTGGGAGATCGCGGCAGCCGGAAGGCTCAGCAGGGCAATCCAGAGGACGGGCTTCATCACAAGGCGATTTTAACTGTGAGCTTAGGCTGCCGGCGATTCGCTTTCTGGCCCACGCCATAAACCGCCTCGGGTCTGTTCGCGCGTCTTCTACAAACATACAACCCTGCTCGGCGGCGTCTTAATCCATCGAAGAAGAAAAACTGTGCACTGTGGAGGTGATGGACATGGCGCTTTCAAAGACCACCCGGGATCACGATGAGATTCGGCAATGGGCGGAGGCACGCGGGGCCGTTCCCGCCGAAGTATCGAAGACACACACAGGCGACGAGCCAGGCATTCTCCGTTTCTGCTTCCCCGACGCGCCGAATCGGAAGGATGCAAACCTGCGAGAAATCTCATGGGACGAGTTCTTCGAGAAGTTCGATGAGAACGATTTGGAACTTGTTTACCAGGAAGAAACAGCCGAGGGAAACGTAAGCAATTTCAACAAGCTGATCCATTCGGAGGCAGTGGAAGGGCGGGAAAGCCACGAGGATGGCAGCGCCGAGGAAACCGGCTCAAGGAATGTCAAATCGAGAGCTGGCAGATCGAGAGCTGGAGAGTCCGGGAATACGGGTAGCTCGGCCAAAAAGAAGACCTCCGGAGCGAGAAACAAAGCGAGCAAGAGTGCCGGCAAGAGCGCGAAGAAAAGCTCGCCGGCGAAAGGATCGGCGTCAAGGAAATCCGCTTCTAAATCTGAGGGAAGCAGAAGTTCACGGGCGAAATCCCCCGGTTCTTCTACCAGGAGCAAATCAACGAAGAGCAGAGCGGCCTGATCCCGCATGCTTCCTGATCCGTTCCTTGCTTTCGCCGGCGCTCCGGAGAAGAGGATCTTCCGATGAAAGTGCTGATCTTCGGGCTCACTGTCACGTCCTCCTGGGGGAACGGTCACGCGACCCTCTGGCGGGCGCTCTCTAAGGCGTTGGCGCGCAGGGGACATCAGGTCGTCTTTTTCGAAAAGGATGTCCCCTGGTACGCCGATCATCGCGACATCGATTCCCTTCCCGGCGGCGAGCTTGTCCTCTACTCAAATTTTGCTGCTATCGCCGCCAGGGCTCGCATCCACGCCGACGATGCAGACCTGGCCGTGGTAACGAGCTACTGCCCCGACGGGCAGCGCGCGTCCTCACTCATACTCGAATCCCGCGCCCGGATTCGGGGCTTTTACGACCTTGATACTCCTGTCACACTCGAGCGGCTCCGGGCCGGCGAGGCCGTCGATTATCTCCCGGTGGATCGCATGGGCGACTTCGATCTGGTGCTCAGCTATACCGGAGGCCGGGCTCTGAAAGTCCTGCGCGAGGGTCTCGGGGCGCGCCGGGTCGAGACGCTCTATGGCTGGGTTGACCAGGATGTGCATGTCGCAGCCGCTGCCCCCATGAAGGAATTTCGCTCGGACCTCTCGTATCTCGGCACCTATGCAGCCGACCGCCAGTGCTTGTTGGAACAGCTATTCATCGAGGCTGCGCGAACTCTCCCCGAACTGACATTCCTTATTGGCGGTGCGCAATATCCAGAGAGCTTCCCCTGGCTGCCGAACATCAACTTCGTGCGGCACCTGCCGCCCTCCTTGCACCCTTCATTCTTTTCCTCCTCGCGCGCAACTTTGAACGTCACCCGCAAGAGCATGGCCGATTACGGATACTGCCCCTCCGGGCGGCTCTTCGAGGGCGCCGCCTGCGGTGTTCCCATTCTGAGCGATGTTTGGGACGGCCTGGGCAGCTTCTTCACTCCCGGCGAGGAAATTTGTCCCGTACGCTGCACGCAGGATGTGATCGATGCACTGCGGATGTCCGACGATGAACTTCGCCGGATGGCGAGGGCAGCCCGCGAGCGAACACTTGCCGAACACACGGCCGACCAGCGCGTGAAAGAGTTGGAGGCCATCTGCGAGAACTCTCGCGCCACCCCTCAGGTTCCGCAAAACGCCTCGGCCGCCGTTTCCTCCGCGAGAAAACGGGAGACCTGGGGCATCGTTCCGGCAGCCGGGACTGGCACCCGTATCCAGCCGCTGGCTTTTTCAAAGGAACTACTGCCGGTCGGCAGCCGCGTCGAAAACGACCGCGAGCGGCCGCGCGCGGTGAGCGAGTACCTCATCGAGCGCATGATCGCGGGCGGAGTGAACAAGCTGTGCTTCGTGATTTCTCCCAACAAAGCCGACATACTGCAGTACTACTCGTCGGGAATCGAAGGTGTGGACATGGTATACGCGATCCAGGCAAGCCCCGGCGGCTTGTGCGACGCGGTTTTCCGGGGCCACCCCGTAATTCCCGAAGACGCGCTCGTCATCGTCGGACTTCCCGATACAGTGTGGTTTCCGGCGGATGCTCTGGCCAGGCTCCCCGATGACGGGCTGTCGTTCCTGCTCTTTCCCGTGAACCATCCCGAATTCTTCGACGCAGTCATCACGGACCAGGAGGGCCGCGTGCAGGAGATCGAAGTAAAGGTCCGTGCGCCTCGATCAAAATGGATATGGGGCGCCTTCAAGATGACCGGCCGCATCTTCCACCAGCTTCACGCCTTGTGGAAGGCTCCGGATCGCGGCGACGAATATTTCGGCACCCTCATCAATGCCTATCTCCGCTCCGGCGGCCAGGCTGTCGGAGTTCCCGCTGGCCGCGCCTACATCGATGTGGGCACGCTGCATGGATATCGTGAGGCCAGCCAGTTGCTGAGCCGAGGCTTAGATGAGCCTGATGCCGTGCCGGGTGAGTCAGCCGCCTCGAAGCAGCCTTCGTCCGTTCCTGATGCGATTACCGATGTGGTCTGAAGGCAGACCTGCGTGTCCGCCGGGGGAGGAAATATATATTGACGGACACGCAGGGTATGAAAAGGCGATATCACCAGCGATACACGGTGAGGTTGTCGAGGTAGACCACTGGCGATCCGCCCGCTTGCACCCCATCCACCTGGAAATTAGTCAGCAGCGTCGGCCCCCAGCCCAGGGCAAAAGCCGAGAACACGGTGCCGTTGATGGTCTGCTGGTTTCCATCGAGCCATACCGATTTATACGTAACGTTGCCCGAGTCATCTCGTGAATATTGGACCTGTACGTGATGCCACGCATTTGTGGTCCAGTTCTGTGGATTGCAGGAGGCGGTTGAACGATACCACCTGTCCACTGGCGCCCAGGCGTTTCCCGCGTTGCCGGTGTAGTCCCAGGTGCCTGACCAGCCGTCGCACTGGAAACCGAAAATCACCGTCTGTCCGTTGGGCATCACCTGGTTCAGATCCATCTCGATATTCGCAATGCTGTTGGCCGAGCTGCCGAGATACACATATCCGTCGTAGAGGAAGTTGGTTGCCGACTCATCATCCCCGAAAGTGACGTAATACCGTACGCCGCCGTAAGTGGCGAGCTGACTCGAAAACTGCCGGGCCTGTCCGGTCATCGACGGCGAGCCGGTGAGGTTGGTGCTACCGCTGGAGTATCCTCCACCGGTATTGCCGTCATTCACGGCTTTCCACTGGTCCAGCGTCTGAATGGCGCCGACACTCGTAGCACTGGGAGGAACACTTGGAGGACCCGAAGATCCGGTAGTAACGGTGATCGTTACATCCGTAACGCAGACGGAGCCTTTGTTGCCCCATGCCTTTACGTGGAGAGTGTGGGTGCCGCTCGAAGATGGCACATTCGCCTGGATCCAGTTGTTGTGGACGATTGCCGCGTCAGGACTGTTGTCAAAGGAATAACCCATCGCCGCAATGCTCTGGGATGAGCACGTAGCGGCATTCGCCAGCAGGACGAATGGCGAAGAGACCTGGCTGCCGTTTCCCGGGCTGCTTATGTTTACGCCGGCAAACGCGGGGACGCCCGCGCATGCGAGTAGCAAGCTAAGGATAATCAGATGTTTGCGCATGAAATTTCAGCTTTCTGTGTCCAAAAAAATTCGTTTTACGTGCTGGGCGCCACGGGCTCGCATGGCCTCGTGGTCTAAACCAGCAATGAAGGCAGACATTAAAGGGAGGAAGTGAGGTTCGGGCGGATTCAGGAGAGACGAAGATGATAATGGCGGTCTTTTGGGCACACTACGACTGAGCGACCGCTCGTGTCTTCAAAATCGCTCCCGCGACCAATCCTGACGCGAGGACCTTACCGGAAAATCAGTGAGTAGCTAGATGGCATCCTACACATTTTTCGCGGTGGCACAAGTTTTTTTTTAGGAAATTTGGCAGCGACTTCGCCGCCTGTCGCATCTAAGCCCGATTTCCCGCGATGATCGGGGTGCCACGCAGGAATTCGTACGCGTGTCCGTAACAATTCTTTGCGCGGCGATGGGGAAACGGACGGTCTTTCGCTCGCCTTCGCGGGTTTGCGCGAAGGCAAGAAAGCTCGCAATCTGCAGGGTTGTCCGCTCGAGCCCTCAGGCTGCTTCGGAAACTTCCTTCAACAACCCAAGGCGCACCAGGCTCTCCGCCGTTGCGACAATGGCTTCCTCGGCGGAACGCGGTTTCCAGCCCAGCAGCTGTCGGGCCTTCTCGCCGCTCGCATTTTTTCTTGTGCCGAGTTCCGGAATGATCTGCTTCGCGGCGGGATCGCGCAGCGCAGCAAGCCGCACCATCCAGTTGGGAATCTCGCGCGCAGGGACCTTTCGCGCAGCAGCGCCCATACGCCTCTTCAGGATCTTTGCAATCTCGACCATCGACAGGAAATCGCCCGCGACCGCAAGAAAGCGCTGGCCTCTGGCAGCTGGTTCCGTCATGGCGCGAATGTGCAGATCGGCCACATCGCGAACATCGACCGCCCCGAAATAGAGTTTCGGGCACCCTGGCATCGCTCCATCCATCATGCGCTGAACCAGCAGGATCGATGTTGCATAATCCTGGCTGAGTACTGGACCGAAGACGCCGACCGGATTCACCACCGAAAGTTCGAGTTTGCCGCCTTCCTTTTCTATAAAGTCCCAGGCTGCGCGTTCGGCGAGTGTCTTTGACTTCACGTACGGCGTCACACCCTCACCATTGGGATCGGTCCAATCGGTCTCGGTAAACGGGGTCTGCCTCTGATCGTGCCCATAGCCGATGGCCGCAAACGACGAGGTAAGAACGACGCGCCTCACCCTTCCATCGCGTGCGGCGCGCAGTACGCGCAGGGTGCCCTCGCGGGCCGGCACGATCAGTTCGTTCTCGTCCTTCGGCACCAGCGCAGGAAACGGTGAGGCAACGTGAAGCACATATGTGCAACCGGCAACGGCCTCCGCCCAACCCGCGTCGGACATGAGGTCGGCGGCAGCGAATGAAAGCCGATCGAGAGCTCCGGCTCCATTTGCCTGCAGCGTCGCGCGCACCTCGGGCTCGCGCTGAAGAGAGCGGACTGTAGTTCGAACGCGATAGCCGCCGGCAAGAAGCTGAAGGATGCAGTGGCTGCCGATGAAACCCGAACCGCCGGTGACGAGTACCAATTCGGCGCTCATGGGCTAGAGATGCGCGGAAAGACGAAACGGTGCAGCCGCATCTCACACTCCCACTTTGGCCGCTCCTTCATTCGCTCATGGCAAGGCCCCGTTTCTTATCCGGCCATCTGGTAATTCGAGTTCTGAATGTTGACGGTTAGCTGCTTGCTGACTCCGTTGACCAGAATGTTGGCCGGATGATTCGGGCCGTTCGGTATCTTTGCGTACTGGATATTGATCTTCACGGCGTCGCTCGGTTCGTTCAGATAACTTGCAATCTGCAGGGCCTGCACGGCTTTGTCCTGACGGCTGAAAGTCAGGGTGACGGAGTCATTGGGCTTGAGCAGGCTGGTTATCACGAGGGTGACAATTCCTTCTCCCCCGGGCTGAAGAGATATATTGCCTTTCTGTACGGCCTGCTGCAACATCTCGGGATCGAGATGGGCGTACTGCTTCGCCAGCGCGCCAATCTGCTGCGCGTAATCTTCGAACTCCTCTTTCTTCTTCGCAACAATGTGCTGCTTCATACGGCCGCCGCTGGGTTGGGCCGCCGGCTGGGGGTCGATTTCCTGCTTTTGCTGCTGGCCATCGGGGCCGACGCGAACGAGATAATTGCTGGTCTTCTTTACATCGCCTTTAATGCTGATGGTCTGCGTCTCTTGCCACGTATAGTGGGCCAGCATTTGTTTGTTCGCGGCCTGCGACTGCTTGATCTCCTGCACGCGCTGCTGCATCTCCGGATTCTGCGCGCCGGAAGGCTGAATAAAAGCCGCCAGCGTGAGAATCGCGGCGCACTTGCTGAGAATCGATCGGCTCTGTTGGCGGGTGCGGGTGCTCATGGATCCTCCTCGGTCTTTATGGATTGGGCCACTGCACAGCTGGCTTTTTAGAAAAGCGCTTCGGGGCGATTCGAGCCCCAAATGAGGGTTTAACCTGCGCGGGAGTTTGTCAAGGAATTAATGCTGCTGAAACCGGCTCATACCCAGCCGCCATCGATCACGTATCCCTGGCTGGTGATCGCCGAGCTGTCGTCTGCGGCAAGAAAGAGCACGAGACGAGCCACTTCCTCCGGCGTAAGAATGCGCTTCAACGCCTGGTTATGCAGGATTTCCGCCTTGTACTCCTCGGTATACCAGAGTCGCGTCTGCCGCTCCGTCGCAATGGCGCCCGGTAGCACCGCATTCACCCGGATATTGTGCGTTCCAAGCTCGTGCGCCAGCGTCCGGGTAAGTCCCACCACCCCCGCTTTCGACGCAATGTAAACCGGCAGCCCCGTCCCCGGAATAAGCCAGCTGATCGAACTGAGATTCACGATAGAGCCGCGTCCGGCGCGCTTCATTACAGGCACGACCGCCTGAATTGCAAAAAACTGCTGCCTCAGATTGATTGCGATGCAGCGGTCCCAGTAATCCGGAGTAACGTCCTCCGTGGCATGGCGCGTATCGTTGCCGGCATTGTTCACCAGAACTTCAACAGTTCCGAACCGGTCCGCGATATCGTTTATCGCACCCGTAAGTACGGCCGTATTGGTTACATCGCAGTGAACATAGGCCGGTGGTGTCGCGCCTTCACCGCGAAGGCGCTCTATGAGCTGCGCAGCGTGCTCGTCCTGAATATCGAGAAACGCCACCCGCGAGCCCTGTTGCGCAAAATGTTCGACGATATGCTCGCCAATCCCGCTGGCTCCCCCGGTTACGATAACTACGCGGCCGCGCAGACTCGGATAAGTGGCGTATGCGGTCATTGCGCTAATCCGGACATGCCATGACCCGCTGCCGCTGCTGCCCTAGCCCATCCACGCCAAGCGTCATCACATTTCCGGGACGCAGATAAAGAGGCGGCTTCTGCCCCAGCCCCACTCCCGGCGGTGTCCCCGTTGAAATAATGTCTCCCGGATGCAGGCTCATGAACCGGCTCAGATAGCTGATCAGATGCGCGACTCCGAAGAGCATGGTGCGCGTGTTGCCGTTCTGATAGCGGTGACCGTCGACCTCGAGCCATAGCCCGAGAGTCTGCGGATCGGGGGTTTCGTCTGCCGTTACCAGCCACGGCCCGATCGGCCCGAAGGTGTCGGCGCTTTTCCCCTTCACCCACTGGCCAGTACCTTCGAGCTGAAAGGCCCGCTCCGAAAGGTCGTTTACTACGCAGTATCCGGCAACATACGAGAGCGCCTCATCCTCGGAGACGTATTTTGCCGTCG
>JAFAMZ010000440.1 GCA_019232935.1 Silvibacterium sp. | reverse complement strand
CTGCACCACGCCGATTTCGTTGTTCGCGATCATGATGGTGACCAGGATGGTCTTGTCATCCATCGCCCGCTTCAGGTCTTCGATATCGATCAGACCGTCGGCTTTTACCGGCAGATACGTGACGCGGTAGCCATATTTCTCGAGCCGCTTGCAGGTGTCGAGTGTGGCTTTGTGCTCGGTGGCCTGGGTAATGATGTGGTTGCCGCGCTCGCGGTACATCTCTGCGATTCCCTTGATGGCGAGATTGTTTGACTCGGTCGCGCCGGAGGTGAAGATGATCTCCTTGGCGGTGGCGCCGATCAGCTTCGCGACCTGCTCGCGGGCCTTCTCGACCGCCGCTTCCGCCTCCCATCCGAAGGAGTGGTTTCGGCTCGCGGCGTTTCCAAAGACGGTGGTCAGATACGGCATCATCGCTTCCAGCACGCGCGGATCGAGCGGCGTGGTCGCATGATTATCCATATATATGGGCAGGCGTACTCCAGCTGGTACGCTGACTGTTCCGTTGGTGGTTGTGCTCATTGCGTTCTGCTCCCTGCTCTGGCCTGATCTGATCTCTAGTCGCCGGCGGTTTGGATACTCACCAGTTCTGGTTCGTTGTGGTGGGCGGCCCGATGGGCGTGGTCCGACTCCACCAGGTCGGAAATCCTGATGTTCTTCAGCAGTTCCGAAATGCTCTCATTGACCCGAGCCAATGGCTCTTTGATTGTGCAGCTGTTGGTCAGGTCGCATAGTCCGCTCACTGTAACGCAGGACGTGATAAACAGCGGCCCATCGATGGCGCGAATGACTTCGAAGGCCGAGATTTCGCGGGCCTTTCTGGCCAGCGTGTATCCGCCATTCATTCCGGCGTGCGACCGGAGCAGGCCTTCTTTTACCAGCCGCTGAAGGATCTTTGCCAGCAACTGCTGGGGGATGTGGTAGGCCTCAGCTATATCCTTGGCACTGAGCGACATGGATTCCGGATGCTCGGCGAGATATTTCAACGCCATTAGTCCGTAATCCGCCTTTTTTGTAAGCCTGAGCATGCTTCGGAAATCCGACCCGTTTAGTCCCTGATACAGTATAGGACCAGAAACGTCCGAGTTTCAACCCTGGTCTTGAAAGAGAGTTTTGGCGAGACTGTTTTCCGGGCAAATCTGCTTCTGAGCCATGGAGTTCAGCAGCATCGCAGATTCAAATTGACAGGAACCCCGGCCCGGATACAATCTTGCCGATACTACCTGAATCCTGCGGTAAACGATCCATACATGGCCAGCCCCTGCAAGCATCCCAGAGTGCGCGTCGTGGCGCGCGAGGAAGACGTGGAATACGTCGAGTGCCAGGAGTGCGGAGAAGTCTTCGACTCAGGCGAATTCCGCGATATGGCGATTGAAGAGACCCAGGAAATCGAGGAAGAGGGCTGACCAGTTCAGCTGTGCGCCGCGCTCGAGAGGCTGAGGCGGCGTGTGATCAGCCACGCATAGTGGAATCCTGAAAGAACCGTGAAATCCACGGTGGCCTGCAGCGCCAGACGCCGGATGGAAATCACAGGGGCGGGCGCATAGAACTGGCTGAGGAGCACGGCCGTCAGCGCGATGATCTGGGCGAGGGTATTTGCCTTGCCGAAGATGCTTGGCCTGAAATCGCGCATGCCCACACTGGCGTAAAGGATGGCTGCGACGATGAGAATTCCGAGGTCGCGCCCGAAGACCAGCACGGTGACTCGCCGGGAGATGAGGTTCTCGTGATGCAGGACCAGAAATAATGTGCTCAGAAGGAGCTTGTCGGCGACGGGGTCGAGATATTGGCCGAGGGTCGTGCGCTGCCGCAGCCAACGCGCGAGCAGGCCATCCATGCCATCGGTGATGCCGGCGAACACGAAGAGAGCAAAGGCGGTCCGGTAGTGGCCGTCAAGGACCATCAGGACGATGAAAGGAATAATGCAGAGGCGGACTAGGGTGAGCTGGTTCGGGGCTGCGCGAAGCTGGTTCATCGGCCGGACTTGCAAAGAGCGGGATCGGCCTCAAACGCGATTGCCGAAGCCGTGTAAAAGCCTGATCTTACAGGACGCGGTTGAGACGCGCTATCCGGCTTGAGAGGGCCCGGGCTGAGAGAGAAGAATCTTCTCGGCCAAAGCGGCGGCCACTACCGTCTTGAACCTTGTTATGATGAGAAGGTCAACCTCTCGCAGGCGCGTAGCTCAGTTGGTTAGAGCGCTTCCTTGACACGGAAGAGGTCAGCGGTTCGAATCCGCTCGTGCCTACCATTCTCATCCAAAATGGGCGGCTTAGAAACTCAGGTTAAAAGGCGGGCTGACCTGGTGCCTCACAAGTGCCCAAACCGCGGCGCCTGAAGCGGCTCGTCGGCTACTGCGCTAAGGCCGATTCCGTCCCACACGGGTCAGAGACCAGGCCTTAGGTCTTCCGGAACCTTCTGCGGTGGATGGACCGATTCCGCTGCCACGCTGTTACAAAACCCTCGAAAGCAGCCGTTCCAAGCCTTACAAAATCAACGACCGGATCCGGAAAAATAACGGTCCTTCCATTGGGCCGGCTGCTTGCCCATGCAAGCGGGAATGTCTATTGGCATGTAGCGTCATCTCTCTCATAAGTGATCAGCTTCTCTTATATTTCTCGTATTATGGCCGTCGACATGAAACCCGTCACCTTCCGGACCCCGTCACCCAAGCTCGACAAGATCGACGCTCTGGCTGAGGCTCAGCAACGCGACCGGACGTTCATCCTCAATGAAGCCATTGACCACTACCTGGCCATGCAGGAGTACCATATCGGTCTAATCCAGGACGGGCTGCGCGATGCTGAAGCAGGCAATGTCGTGTCTCATCAAAATGTCGGACAAGCGCTGGCGGCAGAACGGGCCTCTAGAAAGTCAAAAGCCCGGCGTTGACGATCCAGTGGACTAAGGCAGCTAAAGCGCACCTGCTGGACCTGAATACTTATCTCTACGAGCGCAGTCCAGCCGGAGCAGATCGCGTTGTGGACGCGATTTACAAAGCCGTCGGCAGGCTCGAGCAGTTCCCGTTTCTCGGACGACCTGGCAGAGTCGCCGGAACGCGGGAGCTGTTGTTCCGACAACCTGCCGACAACCCGCTACCTGGTTGCTTATCGAATCCGCGACGAGGTGGTACAGATCCTCGCTGTGATGCACGGCACACAACGCTGGCCGCGCCGCTTCCGCGCGAAGTAATGCCATAAGAGACTCGCCAAAGGTTTGCGCGAATGCCGGCTATTTTGTATTGACCTATTTTGTATTGACGCGAATATCTGCTTCCGCGAACGCTGGAGGAAGGGTGAAGTGAAATGTCGCGCCGCGTCCGTCGTTTGGAGTGGCCCAGATTCGGCCGCCGTGTAACTCGACAATGGACCGGCTGATTGCCAGCCCCATGCCGCTGCCCTGCGGCTTTGTTGTGAAGAATGCCTCAAAGATGTTCCCGGCCTCTTCGGAAGGCAGCCCCACTCCAGTGTCGCTGACTGCAATGATGACATTGCCTTCCCCATCCAGTTGCGAGTTGACTGTCAGGACTCCGCCCGTCTCCCTCATGGCCTCGATGCCATTGAGCATAAGGTTCATCAGCACCTGCTGTAACTGGACGCGATCGGCCATCACCATGGGAAGATCGGCAGCAAGCTCCTTGCGAATCGAAACCGCATCTTTGTTCGCTTCGCTGCGCAACAGCAGTACCATCTCCCCGATGACATCATTGGGGGCGACCAACTCTCGCTTTGGAGGAACTTTCTTGTACAGCGAGCGCAGTTTGTCGATGATGCTCGCTGCGCGGTTTCCGTCAGCCTTGATTCTCTTTGCTGCAGCCCGCGCCCTGTCGAGATTCGGCGGAGTGTGCTCCAGCCACCGCAGGCAGGAATCTGCGCTGGTGATGGAGCCCGCAATCGGCTGCTTGATTTCATGGGCAAGGGAGGCGGCAAGTTCCCCCAGAGTTGTCACACGGGTTACATGGGCGAGATCTGATTGAAGCTGCTCGGCGCGCTTGCGATCCTCGATGTCGGTTGCCACGGCGCACCACTTCATAATGGTGCCTTGTTTGTCGAGCAGGGGCCGTGCGCGAGTGTGGAA
>JAFAMZ010000040.1 GCA_019232935.1 Silvibacterium sp. | reverse complement strand
CTTGAGGCCGCGCACGCAAAAGGCATCATTCATCGCGATCTGAAACCGGCAAATGTCCTGGCGACATCCGGAGGTCAGGTAAAGCTCCTTGACTTCGGACTCGCAAAACAAAGCCACACTGGCGACTCAGCCCAGGACGCAGCCGAGAGCATAAGCAATACCCAGGTGGGAGCGATCATGGGCTCCCCGGCTTACATGTCTCCCGAGCAAGCCGAAGGTCGGCCTGCCGACGCCCGGTCTGACATCTTTTCGTTTGGGGCAGTGTTTTACGAAATGCTCGCCGGGCGTCGTGCCTTTTCAGGGGGCTCTATTGCTTCCACTCTCGGCGCAATCATGCACAAAACACCGGAACCACTGAACTCTCCGCCGGCGCTCGGTGCAATTGCCTTTAAGTGCCTGTCAAAATCGCCCGATGCGCGTTACCAGACAGCAACCGAACTCATGACGGCATTGACGAAGGCCACAACGGCAGCTGATCCCGGCGTCGCTGATCGAATCAGATCTCACAGAAAACGGGCGATGATTTCCATCGCTCTGCTGGCAGTGTTGGGGATTGTTGCTGTCCTGGCCGGTATGTATTGGAGGAGGCATAAATCCGGACAGCTTAATTCTATCGCCGTTCTGCCGCTCGATATGCGCAGCTCCGATCCTGAAGCGGATTACATTTCGGATGGCATTGCGGAAAGCATTAACAACAGCCTGGCGCAGATACCGAGCCTCAAGGTTATTCCCTACAGCGTGGCCCTCCGTTACAAAGGCAAGCCAGTCGACATTCAGAAGACAGGCGACGAGCTGCGAGTTCAGACAGTGCTCACAGGCCGCGTTGCGCAACATGGGGATAACCTAAGCATCGGCGTTGAACTCGATGACGTTCGCAATGGGCAGCAACTCTGGGGACAGCAATATTCAGGCAAGGTTGACGATCTGCTGACGGTGCAAAACGATATTGCCAGGGAAGTTTCTCAGCGGCTTCGCTCCAATCATTCGCCCGACCGGCAGAAACTGGCCCTGGGCTCAACACAAAACCCCGAGGCGTATCAGCTCTATCTCAAGGGAGTACATTACACATCGAAATTTACCAAAGATGGCTTTGACAAAGGCATCGATTACCTCAATCAAGCCATTGCCATTGATCCCAACTACGCGCTGGCCTACAGTGCCCTTGCTTATAACTACATCAATCAGGACGATTGGTTTATCGCTCCCAAGATAGCCGGACCAAAGGCTAAAGAAGCCGCCCAAAGGGCGCTCGAGCTGGACGAGAGTAACGCGGAAGCGCATGTCCCGCTGGCTATCGAATCGCAATGGTATGAGTGGGACTGGGCGGCCGCAGAGCGCGAGTTCAGACGAGCCATCGAGCTCAATCCGGATAGTGAGGACGCGCGCGGATACTATTCATGGTTCCTGCCGATTATGGGCCGCGGCGATGAAGCAATCGCTGAGGCCAGGCGTGGATTGCAAGTCGATCCACTCTCCACCGGCCTTAATGGCAACCTGGGTTCTGTTTTTGTATTCACGCACCAGTGGGACAAAGCGATCGAGCAACTGCGTTCGTCCATCGACCTCGATCCGAATTATTGGTTCGACCACTATTTTCTGGGGAGGGCGTATGTGCAAAAAGGGAGATTTCCCGAGGCTATTGCCGCACTTAAGCAAGGGATCTCGCTTGGGGGCACGACTGAGGTATGGTCCAGTCTTGGACATGCCTACGCGCTATCGGGCGACAGGGACGAGGCGCAGAAGGTGATCGAACATCTCAAGGAAATGTCAGTTCACGCATATCTCGCTCCTTACAATGTTGCAGTCATCTATGCGGGTCTGGGAAACAAAGACGAGGCATTCGTCTGGCTCAATCGCGCATTTCAGGAACGCTCCTATTTACTGACGTATCTGACAGTGGATGAGCGACTCAACAACCTCCACTCTGATCCGCGCTTTGACGAACTCCGGCGTCGGGTCGGGCTCCCCACGCCAAAGTGACAGCGGTAACTAGCTTCGACTGCAATGCAATCTCGGAAGTCGCAAGCAGAGTCTGCGTGCGCAGTACGAGGCAATCCTGATGTGTCCGCCGTGTTTAAGCCGGCCGACGCATGAGGAATCTTGTGTTTGGGCATATCCACGTGACTGAATAACCGGCTACGCGGACAAGTGCACTGTGCCCTTTGACCCACTACAACTTTCTCGACGAGTGCTTCATCGCCGAGCCACTCATCAAGGCTACCACTCCCAATACCCATGCCACTCAGAAAATATGCTTAATCCCCTTGCCAACGCCGGTGACGACCTTGCCTGTCCCTTTCACCGTCCCCGCCGCGATGTGGCCGCCCGCCTTCACGCCGCCTTTGCCAACGTCAGTCGCCGCATCGATCGGATGCAGCGTCACTAGGTCCACCGCGCCTTTCCCGGTGCCCACTGCCAGGCTTCCCGCGCCCTTGCCTACTCCCTTGCCGATATCGCCCGCGCCGCTGGCCATCTCCCCGCCCGCGCTCCGCTCGTGTTTCTCGTTGTGAGCGGCCTTTGAGTGCTTCCCCGATCCGCGCTCGACATCAGAAGTAGCCTGGCTCTGTCCCAGTGCCACAGCACTGAAAACAAAGATCGCGCACATCAAAACAGCCATCTTCGATCGCATCGCACAACCCCGCCCGGCAGGAATCTGTTTCCTATGATGGCTTGAACTCAGGTCCCGCACAACAGTTGCGCAGTCCCAGGCAGAAATCCGCCTGGCCGACAATTTCTACTCAGCAGCTATAATAGAGTTAAGGGATCAGAAAAGCCCGGCTGCAAGCCAGCCGGGCTTTCTTGTTTCCGGGCTAAACTGATCCCTTAAGCGCCCGGATATCTCTGAGATAAAGCTAAACGCTTTATAGAGAATCGGTTACAAGTTACAAACGACATTGTTGCTAAACCATGTGAGATGAATGAATTAAGGATTTAAGGGGGGAGGGGTACCGCTAATAGATCCAGTAAAAGATCACCAGCGCGATGCCCACAATGTTCCAGTTCACCGTTCCCGGAACGAAACCACCAAACATGGTCAGCAGGATACCGATCGCATAGACCAGCCTCATATAGGGATCCTGCCGCTCGCATCCTTTCAACTGCTCTTCGCGCTGCGCCGTCGTCGTGATGTCCATAGCCGCCTCCTGACAGAGATAGAATCCCTCCATTCCCGCGGAGACGGCAGTTCGGTTTGTCAGCAATCGGATATGACGGATGTCACCCATGGAGCAAAGCACGAGATGGATGATCCGCTGCAGTCCCAAGGGACCAGACAATCCGAAACGTCAGTAGTAGAGATACTTCCGCCACTTCTGGTCTGAGTGGCCGATCATCCGCATGATGTGCCGGCTCGTGTGCAGCGAGAACGGGCGCGGCTCACGGATCAGCTTCATGTCCTGCATCTCGTGCAGCAGCTGGTTGCCCTTCTTCCTGTTACAGGAGTGGCACGCCGCGACCAGGTTCTCCCAGGTGGATAGCCCACCCCGCGAACGCGGGTGCACGTGGTCGAGCGTCAACTCCGACGAGTGCAGCGTGATGCCGCAGTATTGGCAGGTGTTCCGGTCTCGCAGCAGGATGTTCTTCCGCGACAGGGCCCGCGTCTGGTGCGGGATGCGCCGGTACTCGAGAAGCCGGATCACCGACGGCATCGGCATTCGCACCCGCGCGGCGTGCAGGATGGCCCCTTGCTCCTCTTCGGTCTTGGCCACGCCCTTGAGCACCAGCACCAGGGCCCGCCGCGCCCCGCAGATGTTGATCGGCTCATACGACGCGTTGAGCACCAGGACGGGGGTCTGCATGGCTGAGTTGAACCGCGCGCGCGGCTCAGCCGTCTCGCCATGAGGCAGGTTATGACACTTGGCGAGCGACTTCTGCTTGCGTGCGTGACCGGATGATTTACCCAGCGACATTCCTCGTCTCCCCGTCTCTAGTGTTTAGATTCCGCCTACTGCGCCTTGCCTCCATCCCAAATGGCGACATCCTCGTGCATCGGCATCTCTGCCGCCGCCCTCGGATGAAATCCCTCGATCTGTCTCCGCTGCGCCCTCGCAGCCGTGGCTACCCAGACTCCCGCCGCCCCGGCCCGTCGGAGCGCCTGCGAACACGCCCGCGCCGTGGCCCCGGTCGTATAGATGTCGTCCACCAGCAGCACCTGGAGCCCCTCTACCCGGCTGGGGTCCGGCACAAAAAAAGCGCCGCGCAGATTGCGCCGGCGCTCGGTCATGCTCAGACCAGCCTGACTCTGGGTCGCGCGTTGCCGCGCCAGAATCCCCGGGGCGAGTTCGCCCTCCCACCCCGGCCGCATATGCCGCATTGCCCACACCACCCCGGCCGCGAGAAGCTCGGACTGATTAAATCCCCGCTCGGATTGCCGGGCCTTGAAGAGCGGCACCGGTACCACCAGCATTCTCGCCGGCAAATTCGAAATAAGCGCAATCCGCTCGGCAATCACCACGCCCAGCCGCCGGGCGATCGGGTCAAGTCCCTCGTATTTCAGCAGATGCAGCACCGAGCGCATCGTTCCCTGATAGAGGCCGTGCGCCACAGCGCTCTCGAACGGCGGAGGCGCGAGTCTGCACGACCTGCACAAAATACCTTCGTTTGGTGTCTCGCCAAAATCGGCAACAGCGAGGTCTTCGCCGCAGCGCGAGCAGAGGGATGTGGATTGCGAAGGAAGATCGCTCCAGCAGGAGACGCACACCGGAAGGCGTGTCAGACGGGAAAGTGGAGCTTGGCAAACGCGACAGTCGCCGGGGAGAACTACGGAAGTTACGCTATCCAGTGGACTTCGGAGCACGCGAACCACTGCCCGCCACGCCATCGCCTGGCTCGACGGAAG
>JAFAMZ010000269.1 GCA_019232935.1 Silvibacterium sp. | reverse complement strand
GATCGAAGGCGATCCGGAAGGCGAGCATTTCCACATGTTCAGCTGGCATTTTTCAGCCTACGACCGCAGGAAACACGACTCCGGCTGTTGCCATTATGTGCCGCTGAATCTGGGCGAGGTGCCGGATTATTACCGGCGCTTTCTGGATCACGTTGACATCGCTGTCCTCAAAACCTGCCCGATGGACGACGGTGGATACTTCAACTTTGGCCCGACCAATATGTGGCATCGGGCCGTCGTCGAACGGGCGAAGCTCGTGATCGTCGAGATCAACAGTGATATGCCATATGTATTTGGCAAGGAGAACGGCGTTCATCTGAGCGAAGTCGATTTCGTCATTGAGGGAGATCATCAACCGTGCGCGGAGCTGTCCAACCCGGAGCCGAGCGACATCGATCGCATGGTGGCACGGCGCATCACAGCCGAGATTGAGGATGGCTCGTGTCTCCAAATCGGGATCGGCGCCATGCCCAACGCCGTATGCTGCTTGTTGCTCGAAAGCGGCGTCAAGGACCTTGGCATCCACACGGAGATGATGACCGATGGGCTGGGCCTGGTTTACCGTTCCGGCCGAGTAACCGGATCGAGGAAAACGCTCGATCCGGGCAAGGTGACTTACACGTTTGCGCTGGGCTCGCAGTCCCTTTACGCAACAGCCAACCGCAACCCGGACTGGTATTGCCACCAGGTGGACTATACGAACTCGCCGCACATCATCATGCAGAACGAGAAGGCAGTGTCCATCAATAACACCACGCAGGTCGATTTGCAGGGACAGGCAGCTTCAGAGTCCGACGGACATCGACACATCAGCGGCACCGGAGGGCAACTGCAATTTGTGCGCGGAGCCTATGCATCCAGGGGTGGCAAGTCGTTCATCTGTCTCTCGTCGACCTACGAGAAGCGAGGTGAGCGCCGCAGCCGAATCGTTTTTGACCTTACTCCCGGCAATATCGTCACCACGCCGCGGACGGACGTGATGTATCTGGTCACCGAGTTCGGGATGGTCAACTTGAAGGGAAGATCCGTCGCGGAACGCGCCAGGGCGATCGTTTCACTCGCGCATCCTGATTTCCGCGAGGATCTGGAACGCCAGGCCCACAAAAACCGATTGATTCCGCGCTGCGTTTCGTTTTCCTGACGAAAACAGCCCGTCGGACGGTTTGTCTCGCGGCGAGAAGGTGGTCTCTTCGCCCACAGCCGGCTAACTTCCGGTTTGCCGGTGATACGCCCGCTTCAAAGTCTCTCTATCTTGTGCCTGAATCTGCATGGCGGTAATCCGACCTCGGCGATGACTGCCGCCCGCGTGCATCGGTGCATACCCGGGTCGAAAGATCGTCTGCTGCAAGGGCCTTCTTCGAATTGGACGAGTAATTCAGTTCGAGATTGGCAGAGGCTCTCCGGATCAGCGGCTCGTTTCATTCCCAGCGCAGGGCCAGAACGGGATCGATCTTGGTGGCTCGGCGAGCGGGGAAGTATACGGTTGCCAGCGCGACGGCGCACAGCAAGGCAGCTACACATGCGAGGACGGTTGGATCAGTCGATTTGACTCCATAGAGCAGACTGGCTATCAACGGCGTCAGGGCCAAAGAGCCCATGATGCCAATGGAAATTCCGATTACCACCAGCCGCATTCCCTGGCGTACTACCATCGCGAGAACGTCGCGCGGAAGGGCGCCGAGCGCGATGCGGAGCCCGATCTCCTTGGTCCGCTCGTTAACAAAGCATGCCATCACCCCGAAGATGCCGATGGCCGCCAGAAGGATCGCGATGCCGGCGAAGACATTGAAGAGCGTCATGTTGAAGGTGCTGTCCGCGGTGGCCTCAGTCCTGACCTGGTCCATTGCGCGAACATGTCCGACGGCCAGTCCGCCGCTGGCGATGCGCAGTTCATGTTGAATGGCTTCATTTAGCGACAAGGGTTCAGCTTTGGTCCGAATCACCCAGATCAGGGGGCCAAGGAGCCGATTATCCCAGGCGTTGAACCAGTCCGAACACTGGTTCATCAAGATGTACATCATCGGTTCGGGCGCACTGCCCAGTGCCACGTCCCTGGCGTCTCCAACCACGCCGACAATCTGCAGCGGAGATTCAGCGGGTCCCATCAGACCCGAGAGATCCATGCTGATACGCTCTCCTATCGGGGAACCGGCCACCGGGTAACCCGGCCAGAACTTCTTTGCCATGGTTTCGTTTATGACAGCGACCCGGGGCGTTTGCTCGGTATCCTGCTCCGTAAACGTTCGCCCTTGAAGCAGCGGAATTCTGAACACGTCAAAGTACCGTGCTGAGATCTCTCGAAAATCCACCGCGGGTTGATTCGTATTTTTTGGGCGTCCTTCGATTAGAATGCCCCCTAGATCGCGAGCCTGATCGAGAGGGAGTTCTCTGGTGGCTGCGAGCATTTCTACTCCCGGCAGAGCCTCCACTCGGCGCTGGCCGTCGCGAACAAGCCGGGCCACGGCGCTCGTTTGATCGAAGCGAGGTTGATTCAAGGACATTTCGCAGGTAAGGATGTTGCGGGTCTCGAAGCCGGGATTGACTCCCTTGAGCGCGACGAACGTGCGCATGAGGAGTGCCGCACCCGCCAGCAAAATCAGGGAGAGAGCCATTTCGAGGACTACGAGAATGGAGCGCGTCCTCTTCCGGCCGAGCCCGCTGCTGGATCGAGGATCGTTCTCCATGAGACCGGCATGCGGACTGCAGCGGGAAACGCTCAAAGCAGGTATCAGTCCAAAAATCACCGATGTGAGAAGGGTTGCGAGAATCGTGAAGAGGAGCACACGCCAGTCCAACGTCACGGCGGACCCCTGCCCTCCAATGCGCGGGAGGTCGACTAAACTCTTGGCCAGGAGGATGCGCAGGAAGGGATAGCCCAGAACGATGCCGAGCGCTCCGCCAGCCAACGACAAGGGTAGGGTTTCAGTGAGCAATTGAAAAACGATGCGCCGCCGTCTGGCGCCTAACGCCGCCCGGATCGCCATCTCGCGTCTTCTGTGAGCCGCCCTGGCCAACAGCAGGTTGGCCACATTGGCACACGCGATGAGCATTACAAAGCTGACCGCACCCATCAGCACCAGGATGGCCAGCCGCACATTGCCAACCATGGCGTCGCTCATCGACTCCAGTCCCCACTCGAATCCCGGGATCAACGGTAGTTCCGGGAATTTCTTGTGGAATTGAGTCTGGGCAAGATTCGTTGCTGCCTGGGCCATCTCCAACGTGACACCTGGCTTCAATCGAGCTGCACCACGATAGTCAAGGCTCTGAAACGTACTATTCGGATCCGCCTGGAGCGGAAGCCATACATCGGCAGGCGTATCGATCCGGAGGCTCGGCCCCAGCATGAGGTTGAAGGCGGAGTGGGTCGGTTCCATGTCGTGCACCACCCCAACGACAACGTACGATTCGCCGCCGAGTGAAATCGTGTTGCCCACCAGGCTTCGATCCGCCCCAAATCGCCGCCGCCAGAATCCGTCGCTGATCACCGCAACCTTCGGGCCGTGAGGCACATCCTCCTGGTCGCTAAACGTTCGTCCAGCCTCGATGGATGCGCCGAACAGCTTAAAAAATCCCGCTGAGACATGGCTGGCGCGGAGCGTTTCCGGGTGGTCAGTGTTGGTGAGGCTTACCCCCGGATCTTTATAAGCACTTCCATAAATGGCAAAGTCCTCAAGCACGCCGGTCTGCTGGCGCCAGACCATGAAGACCGGAATCGAAATGCTTTCGAGGCGTGGGTTGGAAATGTAAAAGTTAACCATTCGGTCAGGCTCGGGGTAGCGCAGCGGCCGCAGCAATACCGCGTTCACTACGCTGAAGACGGCCGTGTTGGCGCCAATGCCCAGGGCCAGTGTCAGAACTGCCGCCGTCGTGAACCCGGGACTCTTCCTTAACATCCGCAAGCCGTGCCGAAGATCCTGAACGAAATTCTCGATCGCATTGACTCCACGCAGGTCCCGGCATTGTTGTTTTCGTTGCTCGAGTCCGTCCATGGCCCGCAAGGCGCTATATCGCGCCTCATCGGGGCTGAGGCCTCGTGCAATGCCTTCCTCGATTTTCTGGTGAAGGTGATCTTGCAGCTCCTCATCCAGTTCCTCCTCAACCTGCCGGCGATGAAAGAGTGAGCGCAAACGCAATGGCAATGAGTAGATCCAGTGTTCCACACGCATCTCTCATACCTCCTCGAGTCTCAGCACTCCTGCAATGGCATCGGAAAGCCGGGTCCAGTTGGCGGCTTCCTTTTCGAGGTGCTTGCGGCCGAGCCGGGTCAGCGAATAGAACTTGGCCCTTCGGTTGTTCTCGCTGGCCCTCCACTCGGCTGTAATCCAACCCTCTTGTTCCAGCTTGTGCAGGGCGGGATAGAGCGATCCATCGCTGACTTGCAGAGTGTCGCCGGAAACCTGCCTCAGCCGCTTGCTGACCGCCCAGCCGTTCAGTGGTTCCAATGCAAGAATCTTCAGGATCAGCAGGTCCAGGGTTCCTTGGACCAGGTCAGAAGGTTTGCTCACGCTGCCTCCCTCGGTTACCGAGATACACTACATCAACTTCCCCTCGGTAAGCAAGAGGAAAATAGAAACGGTCCACGTTCGATTCGCCTGAGAGCGAAACGAGCCCCTGCGCGCGGCTTCCCATAAACCACCTACCCGGTGACCGATCTTACTCGGCTTTTCGGGATTGGTGCTGGATCGTCGCCTACACGGAAGTTATCTAATTCTGCCAAGCTTTCGAACTACAGGAAGCCAGTCGAAGCAGCAGGATCGGAGCGGCAAGCCAATTTGAGAATTCCACGATCCCAGACGTGAAGCATCCGGCAGGGTAAGTTTCGCGGAGCCTACTCGTTTCGAAGAGCTTGCACCGGTTCGATAGAAGCTGCCCGAAGTGCCGGCAGGAGTGCCGCGATCATCCCGACCAGAAGCAGCGACACGATTGAGATCGCGAGCGATGCGGCGGTTCCCGTTCCAAAAGCGGCGAAGGACTGCCGCAGCAGACGGTTGGCGACGAGCGACAGAACGGCTCCGATGGTGAGCCCGCCGATAACCCAGGCGAAGGCGCTCCGCAGCACAAGAAGGATAACGTCGGAGCGTTGCGCACCGACGGCGATACGCACGCCGACTTCGACGGTGCGCTGGGCCGTCACGTAGCTGATGAGACCGTAGATTCCGACAACCGCGAGCAGAAGCGCGAGGCCGGCGAAAGCCGCAAGCATGTCGACGATGAGGCGGCGGCCGGCAAGCGAGTCCGAGACGAAGTCTTTCACCGGCCGGATGTCGGTAGCTGTCTGGGTGCTATCCGCGGAGGCGATAGCGCGCTGCATGGCTGGCGCGAGAGCCTCGGGATTGCCTTCAGTGCGCACGAGGAAATCGGCCCGATTATCAGGGGTTTGCGCATAGGCGTAATAGCGCATGCCGTCGCTGGTGTCTTGTTCGAGGGAGTTATTGCGGATGGTCGCGACAACTCCGATGATGACGGCGGGTTTGGACCCTCCGCCGGAAATATGCTGGCCAAGCGGGCTTTGGTTTGGCCAGAACTTGTGGGCAAGGCGGCTGTCGATGACGACAACGGGTTCCGTGTTGGAGCGGTCTTCGGAGGAGATCCAGCGGCCGGCGAGCAGGGGAATCTGCATCACCTTCAGGTAATCGGGTGTTGCGGTGCTGATGTTGCTGTGGGGCCCGGGATCGTTGGGAGCAGTTGGACGGCCGACGATACCGAACGAACTTGATCCTCCGTTGGTGGGGTCGAAGGGGAGCGGATCGATGGCTGCCGCGGCGCGGACCCCGGGCTGTGCGGAGAGGTTCTCGATTACCGACTGGACGAATGTAGCTTGCCGGGGTTGGTTCTTCCTGAAGTCATCTCCGGAATAGAAGACCGAGGCATCCAGCACGCCGTGCGGGTTGAACCCGGGATCGATCTGCTGGAGAGCACGGAGGCTGAAGAGAAAGAGCCCAGTGCCAGTCAGCAAAAGGCAGGCGAGGGCGACTTCTCCGATGACAAAAGCGCTGCGGAGGCGCTGTTTGTCGACTGACGCTGTAGCGTTGCGTCCGCCTTCGTGCAGATCCAGCGACTGGTGTTGGCGCAGGAGACGGAGCGCGGGACCGATTCCCGCGATGAGCGAGGTGAGCAGCCCGATACCTGCGGTGAAGGCCAGGACTGAGGGATCCATGCGGACCTCGTAGCCTTCGGCGAGGCTGTGCGGAATGAGCCAGAGCAGGATGCGGCCGAAGATGGGTCCGGCAGCGATGCCGATAAGGGTGGCCGCTCCGGCGAGAAGCAAGGTTTCGGTAAGAAGCTGGCCGACGATAGCGGATGCGTTGGCGCCAAGCGCAGTGCGGATAGCGAATTCGCGGGTGCGAGCCGCGGTGCGGGCGAGAAAGAGGCCGGCCACATTTGCCGAGGCGATGAGCAGGACGAGAGCGACGACTCCGAAGAGGACGTAGAGCGGTTTACGCAAAGGGCCGGCGGCATATTGGGTAAGCGGGGACGCATAGAAGGACCAGTCGGAGCTCCTTCCAAAAGAGCTTGCGCCTTCGGAGCGGATCTGCTCGCGGACTTTCGAGGCGATCCCGGCGTTCACCTGCGCGATGGTGGCGGTGGTACGAAGACGGATGAAAGTCTGGTAATTCTCGTTGTAGCGCTGATCGGCAGCGAAGTCCTTTGGCCCGAGCGCGATAGGGATCCATACCTTGTTGGCTCGCGGCCAGTCAAAATCGCTGCGCATTACGCCAATGACCTGGTACGGCTTCTGGTCGAGCAGCAGGGTTTTGCCGATGACATCGTGACTGCCTCCGAAGGCGCGCTGCCAGAGTCCATAGCTGATCACTGCAACGGGGCCGGCGTTGGGCTGGTCTTCCTCGGCGGTGAAGGTGCGGCCAAGGATCGGGCGAGCGCCGAAGACCTGGAACCATTGCCAGCCGACCTGCGCGCCGGAGACGTGTTCCACCGTCCCATCGTGAACCGTGTTGAAGCCGATTCCTTTCGACATGGCCGCTGCTTCGACGACGTTCTTGAGGGATGCCGCGTCAGCGTAGTCGGGAACGGAAATGAAGGGAACGTCCAGCGCCAACTGTTTGTAGAACACATTCATCACGGCGACGCGCCCGGGCTGATCGACACCCGCAGGGTGGCGAAGCACGGCATTCACCACGCTGAAGATGGCGGTGTTTGCTCCGATTCCAAGGGCGAGAGTGATGACGGCTGTCAGGGTGAATCCGGGAAAACGGACAAGCTGACGGAAGGCGTGGCGCAGGTTGTAGAGGATCATCGGCGAGACTCTCCCATCAATGGGGTACGCACGCGAAGGGCCAGGATGTTCCGCACAGATGTGATTGAGGGGAAAGAATTTGACGCGCCGTAAATCGATGGGCGGCTGTCCGCATCCGGACTCCACCGCCCAGGTCTGGTCACAATCCGGAATTTATGCCGCTTGGTGGGCAGGTGTTCTGGCGGGCTGGTATCTGCCCGGCTCCATGCGCGCGGAGATGGCAAGGCGGTTCCAGGCATTGATCGTGGCGACGGCAAACGTCAGGTCTGCGAGTTGCTTCTCGGTGAAGTGCTGCCGAACCGCTTCGTACGTACTGTCAGGGACGTGACCCGCGGTAATCAGGGTGACGGCCTCAGTCCACTCGAGGGCGGCACGCTCGCGCTCGGTGTACAAAGGGTACTCGCGCCATGCGTCAAGACCGTAGAGGCGCTGCTCGGGTTCTCCGATGGCGCGCAGGTCCTTCCAGTGCATGTCGATGCAGAAAGCGCACCCGTTGATCTGCGAGGCGCGCAGTTTTATCAGATGGAGCAGAGACTCTTCGAGACCGCATTCGTGCAGATAGGCTTCGAGGCCAGTCATTGCTTTGTATCCGGCGGCTGAGGTCTTGGCGTAGTTGAGGCGCGGCTGCATCGGGGTTCCTCCGGAGTTTGGAATCGACATCAGGATTGGGATGAGGCAGATGCCGGGAGAGACTCATTAAGGCTGAAAGAGAATCCGCGCGTCCAAGAATGCGGATGCGGGGCACTGGCGAGACCGCGAAGTCAGATGAATGCTCCGTGAATGGTAGCCTAGTGGCATGAAGCAGGTAGTCCTATACAGCCAGCCGGGGTGTCCGCCGTGTGTGGCGGCGAAGCAGTTTCTCAAGGCGCGGCAGGTAGAGTTTGAATATAAGGATGTGCAGGCCGATCCGGGAGCATTGCGGGAACTTGTCAGGCTGAACAGCCGGTCTACGCCAACGATTGTAGTTGGTGACGAGGTGATGATCGGATTCGATCCGGAGCGCCTGGAAGCGATGCTGGCCGAGTAAACTTCTACTACTCAGACCGACTGCAGGGCGTTGGCGAGCTGGAAATAGCGGCGTGCCTTGGCCACGTCCTGGAGAATCTGCGCCTTGAGAGCTTCGGGTGAATCAAAGCGGCGCTCTTCCCGGAGATGAGCCAGGAACCATAGCTCGATAGGAGTGCCGGGCGAGAGGTCGATGGGCCGGAAGTCGAGCAGGTGGGACTCGACGGAGTAGGAGTCCTTGCCGAATGTGGGGCGGTTGCCGGCGTTCGTAACGGCGTCAAAGGTCTCGCGGTTGAGACCGGTTCCGATGGTGATGCGCGTGACGTAAACGCCGTTGGCGGGGAGGAGCTCATCGTACGGCGCCAGGTTGACGGTGGGGACGGTAAGTCGGGTCCCGATGCCGCGGCCTGTGGCACGGCTGGAGCGAATGGAAAAGGGGCGGCCGAGCAGGCATCGGGCAGTGGAGACGTCACCGGCAGCGATGCGGCGGCGTATCTCAGAGCTCGATACGCAGATACCGCGGAGTGTAAGCGCAGGGTGGGCAACGACTGCGAATCCGAGTCGGCTTCCGAGCTGTTGAAGTTCGGCGGTACCGGCCTGTGCTCCGTGGCCGAAGCGGAAGTTGTCGCCTTCGTGGACTTCGACTGCATGAAGAGATTGCTTCAGGACCTTGTCGGCAAAGTCGAAGGCTGAAAGTCGCGAAAACTCCTCGGTGAAGGGGATGACGATGACGGCCTCGACGCCGGTCTGGGCAAGCAGGTCAAGTCGTTGGGGCAGCGGCGTGATCAGGCGCGGCGCCTGGTCCGGGCGGAGGACGCGCATCGGGTGTGGATCGAAGGTGACGGCGAGAGATTGCGCGTGGAGGAGACTGGCCCGCTCGCGGATCTCGTGCATGATCGCCTGATGCCCGCGGTGCACACCGTCAAAGTTGCCGATGGCGAGGACGGAGCGGCTGAGATCGGGTGGGATCGCGTCGAGTGAGCGGATAACTTGCATCGGTCAGATCTCGAAGGGGATGCGCAGGCCGTCGTAAGCGAGGCGGACGTGCGGCGGGAGACGGCTTTCAGTCTCGGTGTGCTCGACCTCATGCGACATGTGGGTGAGGAAGGCGCGTCTGGGTTGGACGCGGTCGATCCACTCCAACGCCTGATCGATGGTCGCGTGGGAAGGATGGGGCTGCGGGCGCAGGGCGTCGATGATGACTACGTCCAGATCTTCGAGCAAAGGCAGGCTGGAGTCTGGGATGGCGCTCATGTCGGTCAGATATGCGGCAGATCCGAAGCGAAACCCGCCAACCAACAGATCGCCGTGCAGAAGCGGTACGCGTTGGAAACGAATGCCGCCGACTTCAGCGGATTCGTGATCGTTGAGCCGGCAGATGGTGACGCGGGCGCGAGTGGGATACTTCTGTCCCTCGCCGAAGGTGTAATCGAAGACGCGCTCGAGGATTTCGGCGGTTCCGTTATCGGCATACAGGGCAAGGCCGGCGGTGTGGCGGAAGGTCAGGGGCCGGAGGTCGTCCATGCCCAGGATGTGGTCGGCGTGGCCGTGGGTGTAGAAGACGGCATCAAGGCGATGAATTTTTTCCCGAAGGGCTTGATTGCGAAAGTCGGGGCCAGTGTCAATGACCACGGTCTGCTCGCCGCTGCGGTTTGGCCACTGGACGGCAATCGAGGGCCTGCTGCGAGCGTTGCGCGGGTCGGATGAGGTGCAGACGCGGCATACGCAGCCGAGCGTGGGCACGCCCATCGAGGTTCCACTGCCAAGAATGACGATCTCGGCCCGCAAGAGCTATCTGGCCCCCCTGGGCGGAGGGTTTTGCGCCTGTTTGGCGATAGCGTTCGTGATGTCGAGAAACATCATTCGCAGCTCGAAGAGGGCGTTCTGGAGGAGGCGCTGCTCCTTTTCCATGAGATTGCCTTTGGTCTTCTCCTGGAGGACGCCAAGCATATCGATGCTCTGACGCGCGCCGATGATATCGATACGGGGCTTCTGTCCCGGTTCGGTGGGGGCGCCCATCGCAACCACTGCGGACAGGTACATGGATTGAATGATGTGCTCCATGGTGACCGGGCCGGAGGGTCCCATTCCGGGGTTGGCCTGGCGAAGCATGGAGTCGAGGTCTTCGGACGACTGCCGATAGGCGGCATGCTGCTCGGCGGATTCCTGGGCCGTGGGCTCGGGGATGAGTTCTTCGTCGTCGAGCCGCGCCTCGGGGCCCGTGGCTTCTTCGCTCGCGGCAGGCGCCGTGGTTACGAGACGCGGCCCGGGCTTCGATTCGGCCGCGGGCTGTTCCGGAGCAGCCGGTTTGGATGCAATGGGTTGAGCCGGGGATTCTTCTTCCGTAGCAGCAGTTTCTTCGCGCAGCTCACCTTCCAGAGTGAATTTGCGCCGGTCGGAGACGGTGAATGAAGGAGTTTTCTCTGCCATAGGGAACTTCCTTTAATTCTGAAGGATTTGTGGCGGGGCGTCTAACGGCGTTGCCGCGCCTCCGCTGTATGTGATGGGCAACTTGCGCTCGAGGATCTCCGTACGGACGAAACCGAGGGCGACGTTCGCGGTGAATGCGGGAAGCTCAATATTCGCCACGCTGGTCAGATCCCCCACGGGGTTCCGTTCGGCCTGTTCGGCGTTCAAGGGGAGCGAGTGACCCGGCTCGATGGCTTGGATATCGCCCGAAAGCGAGAACTGGCGGAAGATGCGGTGGATCGTGGCGCGGGAGCGGATGCGCTCGACGATCTCCTGGCCGAGGTAGCAGCCCTTGTTGAAGTTGAGGGCCCGGGTCTGACCCGTTTCCTGGGCAAGATGGCGGTCGAGGATATCGACTCCGTAGAGAGGCATAGCCGAGAGGATTCGAA
>JAFAMZ010000022.1 GCA_019232935.1 Silvibacterium sp. | reverse complement strand
GATTCCGGTTGCTTCAGTAAAGATGGATCCCCCGGGGTAGTCAAACGATGTGTAGCTGCCGTCATGCGATCGCAGAAACCCATGGTTGCAGTCTGACGTGCAGTTCACAAAGTTGTATATGCCGACAATGTCGTTCTGAAAATTTCCCCCTCCGGCAAAGGTGCCGGTCGTGGCGCCCGGGAAATCAATCGTTGTGTACTTTTCGAACCATAGCAGGTAAGCATGATTCAATTCGCCGACCGTATCGGTGTAAGAACCGACGACTGCACCAAGCAAGCTTATGGTGCTGGGTGCGCTGCTGGTTGCGCCGGGTGGATCGAAAAATTTGAGGTCGCCGTTCGGGAACCGTACGAAGCCGTGGTTGGTGTTGGCGTTTCCGGTATTGCCGCACGCAGGGTCGGAACAGGTGTTTCCGACGATTACACCCAGGTCGTTGATGCCGGTGAGAGCGGTGCCAGCCGCTCCGGGGACATTGAAGGTCTTATATTTGCCTCTGTCCAGAATGAATCCGTGGCTGACCGGGACGGGAGTTGTCGTATCGAGGTACGCGCCCACGATGACTCCCTGAAGGTTGATGAAATTGGGTGACGTGGAAACGGAGCCCGGGGGGTCGACCAGGTTGAAGTCGCCTTTTGCCGTCAAGGAGAAACCGTGTAGGTTACCCGCTGCGTCTCCCCACGCTCCGACGCTTGTGCCTTCTAGATTGGGGCCGCCGATAAGTTCGGTGAACACCACGTTTGTGCCTGGGTAATCGACCTGCTTGTAGGTCTGCGACCATGCGATCGACAGAGTTGCAAACGCGACAGCGATCGCGCACATCGCCACGAATCGAAATGCCTTGATCATGGAAGTATCCTCCTGGGATTGGTTTGGACGGAGTTTTGCCTGGCTGCTGCAGAGCGGGGGACGGTGACCGGACAGAAGACTCAGGGCGGGCAGCCAAAATCGCTCTGAGCCTACAATGGTCGGCAGAAAAGTGGTCAGGTGCAATAGCCGCTTGACTGGATTCGGGCATAGCCATTATGCTCCGGCGGAATGAAGAGAGTAGCGTCGGGAATCCTGCCCGTGATCGCGATCGACCGGAAGGCTCCGAAGCCTCTCCACCGGCAGATTTACGATGCCTATCGCACGGCCATCATCGAGGGCAGCCTGCGGCCGCGGCAGCGGGTTCTTTCCACGCGCGCCCTCGCGGCTGAACTTGGCGTCTCGCGGCTCCCTGTTCTGAATGCGTATGGACAGCTTCTGGCGGAAGGCTACTTCGAGAGTCGCGTGGGGGCGGGAACCGTTGTTTCCAGTGCGCTGCCGGAGCAGTTCACGGCGAGCGGTGCGGCGCTGCAGGCAGCACGTTCCGAGTCCCGGTATGCTCCGCGGCCGGCCGCACACCGCTGCTCGCTTCTGCCCCAACGCGAAACATCACCGTGGCTGCAGGGTCTGGGTGCATTCGCGGTGGGACAGGTGGCATACGATCAGTTCCCACTTCAGGTGTGGTCTCGGCTGGTCGCCCGTCATTGCCGAAGTATGAACGCGAGATCGTTTCACTACGGCGACCACATGGGACTGAGAGCACTTCGCGAAACCGTTGCAAGCTATCTTCGAACCGCGCGGTCGCTGCGCTGCGAAGCCGATCAGATCATGATCGTCAGCGGCTCTCAACAGGCGATCGAGCTTTCGGCTCGGGTTTTGCTCGACCCGGGAAATCGGGTGTGGATAGAGGAACCCGGTTATCACCTGGCAAAGGCCGTCTTCGCTACTAAAGGTTGTCATCTCGTACCGGTTCCGGTCGACGAGGAAGGCCTGAACGTTGCCGAGGGCATCAAGCGATATCGGAAGGCGCGAGCTGCATTTGTCACCCCTTCTCATCAATTTCCACTCGGCGTGACCATGAGCGCTTCACGCCGTCTTCAACTGCTGGAGTGGGCACAAACCAACGGTTCGTGGATCATCGAAGACGACTACGACAGCGAGTACCGGTATGAGAGCTCTCCGATCCCGTCGTTGCAGGGGATCGATGCCAACGCTCGCGTGATCTACATCGGGACCATCAGCAAGGTCCTGTTTCCGTCGCTGCGCCTGGGATATGTTGTGATTCCACCGAAGCTGATTGACAGGTTTGTCGCGACCCGCTGGGCCATGGACCTTGGCTGCCCGGGCATCTACCAGGAGGTGCTTGCGGACTTTATCGGGGAAGGACATTTCGCACGCCACATTCGCAGGATGCGCATCCTCTACCGCGAGCGCAGGAGTGCGCTGGTTGCCAGCCTTCGCAAAGAAATGGGATCCGCGGTCGAAGTAATGGGAAGCGAGGCCGGCATGCACCTGACCGTCAATCTGCAAAATCGGGCCGACGACGTGAGAATTGCCGAGCGCGCCTCGAGCCAGAACCTGCGGTTATGGCCGCTGTCTGTGAATTATCTCGGGGAAGCGTCCCGCCACGGTTTCATCCTGGGCTTTGGCAGCACCGCAATCGAAGAGATTCCGCGCGCGGTTCGGAAGCTGCGCAAGCTGGTGGAGGGGACGTGATGGATGTGCTTTCCCACCCTTTCCGCAAAAGGCGCGGAAAAGGATGAGGCGCACCCTCGAGCCGTGCTACCAAACGGAAACTGCAGGTCCCTCCGCTTCGCATCCTTTGGACGCTCGGTCGGATACATCTGAGGTTATTCTTCACGCCTGCGCGACATAAATGAACCGGATCAGGAACAACACAGCCAGCACATAGAGCAGCCAGTCCTGGCGGCGGAATTTTCCGCCGAGGAGGTGGACGGCGGCGTAGGAGATGACTCCGAAACCCAACCCATTCGCAATCGACGCGCTGAGCGGAATCATGACCAGCGTGAGAAAGGCAGGGATGGCCGAGAGCGGCTCGGTCCAGGGAATCTCGGTGATGGTGGTGAGCATGAGGCTGCCGACGATGATGAGTGCCGGAGCGGTCGCGGCAGTGGGGACGACTCCGACGAGCGGAGCGGCGAAGAGCGCGATGAAGAATCCGAGGCCGGTAACGATGGCGGTGACTCCGGAGCGCCCTCCCACAGCGACGCCGGCGGTGGACTCGACGTAGCTGGTGACCGTGGAGGTTCCGGCAAGCGATCCGATGACAGTAGCTGAGGCGTCGGCGAAGAGAATGCTGTTCAGGCGCGGGATGTGGTGGCCGTGCTCGATGAGTCCGGCTTTTTTGGCGACCGCGACGAGGGTTCCGAGGTTGTCGAAGAGGTCGACGAAGAAGAAGACGAAGATGATTTCGAGCAGTCCGATGTGGATGGCCGAGCGAACGTCGAGCTTGAACATGGTCTGTGTGACGTCGTGCAGGTTATAGGAATAGCGCTGCCAGTGGACGAGACCGAAAGGGATGGCGGCGAGAGTGACGGCGACGACTCCGATGAGGATGGCTCCGCGGACGCGCCAGACCTGGAGGGTTCCAATGAGAACCACGCCGAGAAGAGCCAGCGCGGTTTGCGGCGCGCGAACGTTGCCGAGAGTGATGAGGGTCTCGGGGTGAGGGACGATGATGCCGGCGTTGTGAAGTCCGATGAAGGCAATGAAGAGACCGATGCCTCCGGCGACGGCCGCGTACAGCTCGTGCGGAATGCTGCGCAGGATGAGCTGGCGGATGCCGAGGCCGGTGAGCAGCAAGAAGGCGACTCCGGAGATGAAGACGGCCCCGAGGGCGGTCTGCCAGGGGACGTGCATCTGCAGGACGACGGTGTAGGTGAAGTAGGCGTTGAGTCCCATGCCCGGGGCGAGCGCGATGGGATAGCGGGCGATGATGCCCATCAATATAGATCCGAAGGCGGCAGAGAGGCAGGTGGCGGCGGTCACGGCGGGCAGCGGGATTCCGGCTTTGGCGAGAATGGCAGGGTTCACCAGGACGATGTAGGCCATGGTGATGAAGGTGGTGAGTCCGGCGAAGAATTCGGTTCGCCAGTTGGTGCCGAGGCGGGAGAACTCAAAATAACGTTCGAGAGCGGCGCGCATGTTTCATAGAAACACGAGTTTGAGCAAGTGCAAACGACGTTGTTAGCGCAAATTCATGCTTGCCGGATTTGGGCTGCGTTTGAGAGGCTGACGGCATGCGCCTCCGCCTCATATCGCTGATTTTTGCTGCTGCTTGTCTGCCCACCGCTTTTGCCACAGGCCAGGAACCTCCGCAGGGAAAGAACTGCACCGGTCTTGCCCAGACGGTAACTTTGCCGGATGGCAAGATCACCTCGGCGGAGGTAGTTCCCGCGGGAAGTTTTGTTCCGCCTGGTCTGAAACCGGATGAGAAGCCTTGGCCGGGATACAAGACCACGCCGGCGTTCTGCCGGGTTCGGGTGACGCTCACGCCTACTCCAAGCTCGGACATCAAAGTCGAGGTCTGGATGCCTGTGGTTGGATGGAACGGCAAGTTCCGCGGTATCGGGAATGGCGGCTTCGCCGGGTACATCGGCTATGAGGGTCTGGCTCGATCCGTGACGCTGGGATATGCGAGCGGCGCGACAGACACGGGGCATGCCGCAGAAAACGTCGATGCGGGCTGGGCTCTGGGACAGCCGGAGAAGATCGTCGATTACGGCTATCGCGGGATTCATGAGATGACGGCCGAGTCGAAGACGATCGTGCAGGCGTTTTACGGAAGCGAGCCGAGCCGGTCGTATTTTGCCTCATGTTCGAACGGCGGGCGGCAGGCGCTGATGGAGGCGCAGAGGTATCCGGCGGACTACGACGGGATTATCGCCGGGGCCCCGGCGAATAACTGGACGCCAATGCTGACCGGCGGGCTGCATCTGCTTCAGGTGCTGGACGGGCCGGGGTACATTCCGGGGGCGAAGGTTCCGGCGATCGCGAAGGCCGTGGTGGCAGCGTGCGATGCGAAGCAGGGTGTGAGTGATGGCGTGATCGACGATCCGCCACAATGCCATTTTGATCCGAAGGTGTTGCTGTGCAAAAGCGCGGAGACGGATTCGTGCCTGACTGGGCCGCAGATCGCGTCGGTGAAGGCGATTTACGCCGGGACGAAGGATGTGTCCGGGAAACTGATCTTTCCGGGCACTCCGCCCGGGGCCGAAGACGGCCCTGAGGGTTGGGGTCTCTGGATTTTCGGCAAGGAGCAGGGCAAGAGCCTGGGAACGCTCTTCGTGACTGGATATTTCGCGAACATGGTTTACGGGTCGAAGGACTGGGATTTCCGGAAGGCAAATGTGGACGATGCCCTCCGGCTCGCGAATGAGAAGACGGGTGCGGCGCTGAATGCGACCGACCCGAACCTGAAGGCGTTTTTTGGGCGCGGCGGCAAGCTGATGATCTATCACGGTTGGAACGATCCGGGGATTTCGGCGTTCAACTCGATCAATTATTATCGCAGTGTTTCGCAGGCTGCCGGGGCGCAGGCGACAGACCAGTCGATGCGTCTGTATCTGGTGCCGGGCATGCAGCATTGCGCGGGCGGGCCGGGCGCGACTTCGTTCGGGCAGGACCAGGCCGATGTTCCGCACGATGCGCAGCACGATATTTTCGCAGCGCTGGTGGACTGGGTCGAGAACGGCCACGCGCCGTCCACGCTGATCGCCTCGAAGATACCCCAGGACGCGGCGTCGGATCCGCCGCCTCCCGGCGGCATAAAGCCGGAGATGACGCGGCCGCTTTGTCCCTGGCCGAAGGAAGCAAAATATTCGGGCAAGGGCGATGAGAAGTCGGCGTCGGCTTTTGAGTGTGTGACGGGAAAGTGATTGCGGCGCTCTGCGCACTGTTAAAGCAGG
>JAFAMZ010000178.1 GCA_019232935.1 Silvibacterium sp. | reverse complement strand
CTTCTGGAACGCCGTCCCGACATCGCCGGCGCCGAGCGCCGCACCCAGGCCGCAAACGCCCAGATCGGCATCGCCATATCGGCCTACTATCCGAATGTGACGCTCAGCGGCACTGGCGGATTCGCCAGCTCAAATGCAGGCACCTGGATTCAGGGCCCTAGCGCACTCTGGTCTTTGGGCGGCTCTGCGGTGGAACTTCTGTTTGATGCCGGAAGACGACATGCCATTACCGATCAGGCTCGCGAATCGTACGAAGCGCAGACAGCCAACTATCGGCAGAGCGTTCTCAATGCCTTTCAGGAAGTCGAGGACAACCTTGCCGCGCTCAGGATTCTCGACGAGGAAGCGGCCACGCAGAATGCCGCCGTTCAGGCCTCTATCCGGTCGCTCAACCTCAGCACCAACCGTTACAAGGGCGGTGTCACCACGTATCTTGAAGTCCTGACAGCTCAGACAACGCAGCTTACGAACCAGCGGACCCAGGCCGACATCACCACTCGGCAGTTCGCCGCAAGCGTACAGTTGATAAAGGCCCTCGGCGGTGGGTGGAACACTTCGCAACTCCCGCAAATGTAACTCTATTGGTTACTTCTCTGGAAAGCGGCACACAGGATGGCCCACTCAAGTCCGCTGTTGGCTTGAATGGAATAGCGGAAATTGGATCCATCGCCCTGCTTGTGCTCACCATCCTCCTCATCCACGGGTACCATCCGTTCGCCGAGGACGCCGGCGTCTATATCGCCGGTGTGCTCAAACTTTTCGATCCGCGACTCTACCAGCACGACGCCTCCTTCGTGCTTGCCAACACCCATCTTTCGCTGTTCGCACACATCGGAGCATTCGTGCTTCGCACGACACACATCTCTCTCGAATGGCTGCTCCTGATTGCTCATCTTGCGTCCGTCTTTCTGTTCCTGGTCGCCTGCCGTGCACTTGCGCGCCGCGTCTTTCCTTCGCCTGCAGCACGGTGGTCACCCATTCTTCTTGCGGCTGCATTCTTCACACTGCCGGTCGCCGGCACAACGGTCATGCTGATGGACCCCTACGTCACGGCGCGCTCGTTCTCTATGCCGCTTTGCATTTTCGCGCTCGCTGAGGCCATCGACCGCCGCTGGACGCGGGCAGGGGTTTTCCTCATCACCGCCGCCATCATGCATCCGCTGATAACAATATACGTTGGCGCTTTTATCACGCTGTTCGTCCTGGTCGATCAGGGTCGCATGCGCGTGGCCCTGACACTCGCTGCTTTCAGCATCCTGGTCTGCGCCGTTGTTTACGCCGCCACCATCCACGCTCCGGTTGACCCGGCATGGCGCAAGGCCGTACTCAGCCGGCGCTCTCTTTTCATCTCGGAGTGGAGATGGTATGAATGTCTCGGCCTTGCTCTCCCACTGCTGTTCTATGCGGTCGCATTTCGGCGCCTCGGAGCCCACATCCTAATCGGCAAACTCTGCTTCGTCGCGCTCATTCTAGGGACCTCAGCCGCACTTGCCGCCTTACTCTTCGTTCATCCATCGAATCTCAATTTCTTCCTCACCCGCCTTCAACTGCTGCGCGCCTTCCACATGGTTTATCTGGTCGGGATCATCCTGCTCGGAGGCTTCATCGGCCAAGCCCTCTGGACAAGACGACGCTTGGCAGTCTGCGCTATCTTTGCTGCCGCCGCTCTCGCTATGTTCGTCACTGATCGCCTCACTTATCCCGCCTCCGATCACATCGAATTGCCTGGCTATGCCCCGCGAAATCCCTGGGAGCAGGCCTTCCTGTGGATTCACGCAAACGCACCTCGCGACGCGGTCTTCGCTGCCGATCCAGACCTCGTTCTCCTCACCGGCGAGGACGGTCAAAGCTTTCGCCTGATCAGCGGCCGGAGCCTCCTGGCCGACTTCAAGGACGAAGGCATTGCGCTGGTGTTTCCCGAGGTCGCCCCGCAATGGGCTGCTGAGTACAACGCCCAGCGCGGCATCGACCAGCTATCTGACATCGAGCGTGTGGCCCGGCTGGGGACGCTGGGCGCGACCTGGGTCCTGCTCTCGCGTGATAACAACACTTCCTTGCCGTGCGCTTACCGCAACGCTGCCGCCCAGGTCTGCCCGCTCGTTATTGCGAAGAAATGAGGTTCCCTCGTTCAATTCCACGCATCCTTAGAGGGGTATAGTTCTTCTGAGCGGTAGAACTCACTCCCGCAGGAGCATGCCATGGCGACCCAGGCGAAAATGCCCAGAATCTCCCCTCTTGCAGGCAAGCCAGCCCCCAAGGACATGCTCATCAACGTCGATGAGCTTATTCGCCAATATTATGAACGCCGCCCCGATGTCGCCGATCCCACGCAGATGGTCGCCTTCGGAACCAGCGGCCACCGCGGCACGCCCCTCAAAGGCACTTTCACCGAAGCGCATATTCTCGCCATCACCCAGGCCATCTGCGAATACCGCCGCACGCAGGGCATCGACGGCCCGCTCATCATGGGCAAGGATACCCACGCGGTCTCGGCTCCCGCCCAAAAGACTGCGCTTGAGGTGCTCGCAGCGAACGGCATCGAAACCATGATCCAGCAGAACGACGGAGTTACAGCGACGCCAGTCGTTTCTCATGCGATCCTCGTCTACAACCGCAGCCGCAAGGACCACTTCGCCGACGGCATTGTGATTACGCCTTCGCATAACCCTCCTGAGGACGGTGGCTTCAAGTACAACCCGCCGAACGGCGGTCCGGCGGATACCGATGTCACAAAATGGGTCCAGGATCGCGCTAACGAACTGCTGCGCGCCAACAACTCGGGCATCAAGCGCATTCCCTATGAAAGAGCCCTCAAGGCGGCAACCACCCATGAGACGGACTTCCATCTCCCCTATGTCCAGGACTTAAAAAACACCGTGGATATGGATGCCATCAAGGGTGCCAAGCTCAAGCTGGGAGTCGATCCGCTGGGCGGTGCTTGGGGGCCGTACTGGGGCCTGGTGAATTCAATATACGGACTCGACATTGAAGTTGTAAATCCGGTTATCGACCCGACCTTCTCCTTCATGACGGTGGACCACGATGGCAAGATTCGCATGGACTGCTCCAGCCCATATGCCATGGCCAGCCTGCTTCGCCTCAAAGACAAGTTCCAGGTAGCCTTTGCGAATGATCCGGACTCGGACCGCCACGGCATCATCACGCCTTCTGCCGGCCTGTTGAATCCGAATCACTATCTTGCCGTGGCGATCCGGTATCTGCTCACCCACCGGCCCGACTGGCCCGCGACGGCGGCGGTCGGAAAAACTGTTGTTTCGAGCAGCATGATCGACCGCGTTGTCGCCGATCTTGGCCGCAAGCTCTCGGAAACGCCGGTGGGATTCAAGTGGTTCGTCGATGGCCTTTTCACCGGGACGTTCTGCTTCGGCGGAGAAGAGAGCGCGGGTGCCAGTCTTCTGCGCCGCGATGGCACTGTGTGGACGACGGACAAGGACGGCCCCATCATGGACCTTGTCGCCGCCGAAATCATGGCTGTTACTGGCAAAGATCCGGGAGAACATTATGCCGAGCTGACGCGGAAATTCGGTGTACCTTACTACACCCGCATCGACGCGCCGGCGACGCCAGCGCAGAAAGCAAAGCTAAGCAGGCTTTCACCTGCCAATGTGAAGGAATCGCAACTCGCCGGCGAACGCATTGTGGCCAAGCTGACCAACGCGCCTGGCAACAACGCGCCGATCGGAGGCCTGAAAGTGGTTGCCGAGAACGGTTGGTTTGCCGCGCGGCCTTCCGGGACCGAGAATCTCTACAAGATTTACGCAGAGAGCTTCAGAGACGAGGCCCACCTCGAAAGCATTGTGGAGGAAGCGCAGCAAATCGTGTCCAACGCCCTCGCGTGATTCGATCGTATGAACTTTATCCGCGAGGAGTGACAACGATTTCCAGATTTCGGGTGCGCCAGTCAACACCAATGTTGACGTGAGTGCCTGGGCCCACGTGCCGCATCTCACATCGTGTCGCAGCTCACTTCGGAACTGGTGAAGATCCTGTCGGGGTGGTGACGACCACCGACTTCGGATCGACCGCGATCTCCTTCAGCCGCGCTGTCACTTCGGGCGTGCCACCCTCCTGATATCGTCCGCCGAGGTGCTGCGACAGAAACTTTTCCGACTCCATGAACAGCGCCATATTGTTCACGGGACGCTGAAATCCGTGACCTTCATCGGGGGCCAGCAGATACTCCACCGGGAATCCCCGATCGCGGAGCGCAACCACGATCTGTTCGGCCTCTCGCCGGTTCACGCGTGGATCGTTCGCGCCTTGCGCAATCAGCAGAGGCGTCTTGATCTTGTCGGCTGAGTTCAATGGCGAGCGTTCCATCAGCAGCGCTTTACCTTCCGGCGTTCGCGGATCGCCCATCCGCTGGTAAAACATCGTCCTAATCGATTCCCAATACGGCGGAATTGCATTCAGCAGAGTAACGA
>JAFAMZ010000108.1 GCA_019232935.1 Silvibacterium sp. | reverse complement strand
TAGCTGAAAAGAGCGCGCCGTTCCGATTGCCGGCTGCAGTTCGTAACTCCGCGTGTATTCTTCTGGAAACCAGCAATGACTCCGGCGCTCCAGTTCGAAATCCTCGATTTACGGCACTTCTCTGCAGCCAGCCTTCGTCCGCTGCTCGATGCCGAGTCACGCCAGTGGAGCGACCGCCTCGAATGGGATTACCGCGCCTCTGCCGACCTGCTTCTCCAATACCTTGATTCGCGCGTCCTGCCCGGCTATGTCGCCATCGAAAACGGCCGTGTCGCCGGATACCTCTTTTGCGTCTACGAAGAGCACAAGGCCGTCATCGGCGACGTCTTCGCCATAGCGCCTCAGAGTTCCGAAGCCACGGCCACCGATGTCGAGTTGCGCCTCCTTGAAAGCCTCATCGAATTGCTTCAGAACTCGCCCGGCGTCGACCGTATCGAATCGCAACTTCTTCTCCACACCCATGGCCAGCACGCCGCTGCTTTCCGCGCCGGTAATTTCGAGATTCACCGCCGCCTTTTCATGCGCCTCGACCTGACCGCCATATCCCCGCACGCCGAAATTCCTTTGCCCGCGGGTTTCTCCATTCGCGGCTGGCATGAGGACGACTTCAGCACCGCGGCCCATCTCATCTCGGCCGCGTATCAGCAACACCTCGACAGCCACATCAACGACCAGTACCGCACCGTCGCCGGCTCCCTCCGCTTTCTGCACAACATCGTGCGCTTCCCTGGCTGCGGACTGTTTGACAATCCAGCCTCCCGTGTCCTCGTTCGCGCCGGAACCAACGAAGCCGTCGCCGTTCTGCTCTGCTCGCGCGTCCGTGAGGACGTGGCTCACGTCACTCAGCTCTGTGTTGCCAACTCGGAACGGGGCCGCGGTCTCGGTCGCATCCTCATAGACAACTGCGCCACCCACCTTGCCGCCCGCGGCTTCCGCGCCCTCACTCTCACGGTGACTGAAGCCAACGAAAATGCCGTGGCCCTCTACCGCCACGCTGGATTCGACGTGCGCCACACCTTCGACGCCATGCTGTGGGAGAGGCGAAAAAGCAAGGGATAACAGCAGCTGGATAGATTCGGATCAAGAACATGCGCCTGAATCCTATGCGATCACATCATCTCATCGTGGGATATAGGCAAAGCCGAGTTCCGCCTGCATTCGCAATCTGCCTCCTGCTGGCATCGTGGCTTTCTGCCTGGGCCCTGAATCCATCGCTGGATATGAGCCAGTAGGGGCACACCTCCTGGACAGCCCGGGACGGGTTCTCGGTGGGAACGGTCTTCGCAATGGCGCAGACCCCCGATGGCTACCTGTGGCTGGGCAGTGAATTCGGCCTGTATCGTTTCGACGGCGTACGCAGCGTGCGATGGGAGCCACCTGCCGGTCATCCCCTGCCCGCCGCGCCTTACAGCCTGCTGGTCTCGCGCGACGGCACTCTCTGGATCGGCACCTTCGCAGGGCTTTCAACGTTGAAAGACGGCAAGCTGACCGATCAACCCGAGGTTGGTAAACAGTTTGTGACATCGCTCGTTGAGGACCACGAGGGAACCGTGTGGGCCGGGCTCTTAAGCGACACGAGCGGGAATTCGGGGCGCCTCTGCGCGTTTGGAAACGGCAGCCCGCGTTGTTACGGAGAGGACGGGATTTTTGGCAAGTTTGTCTGGAGCTTGCACGTGGATGGCTCCGGTACGCTCTGGGCCGGTGCAGAGTCCGGCCTATGGCGGTGGAAACCCAGTCCGCAGAAGCGGTTCGTCCTGGGAGCCGCGTACGTTGACGATCTTGCCAGTGTCGCCGATGGAGGAGTATTGATCGCCATGCGCGGTGCGGGTCTCAGGCACTTCGTGGGTGACCAAATCGAGCCGTATCCGATTCGCAGCGCGACGAACCCAAGTGCCCTGCTTTCCGACCCTGAGGTTGACTCGAACAAACTGCTGAGGGACCGAGATGGGGACCTCTGGATCGGCACTCACGATCGCGGGCTTATCCATGTGCACCAAGGCCGGACCGACGTATTTACAAAAGCAGACGGCCTCTCAGGAAACATTATTGCCGGCCTGCTCGAGGACCATGAAGGGAATATCTGGGTCGCCACAGCGCAGGGGCTGGATAGATTTAGAGATCTTCCTGTCGCTACGATTTCTTCCCGGCAGGGCCTATCCAGCGACGGGGTTCGTTCCGTAGTCTCTGCCAGAGATGGGAGCGTCTGGATCGGCACTGACGCTGGTTTGACCCGATGGAACAATGGGCAAGCCACCATCTTCCGCAAGGCAAACGGGCTCCCCGCCGACGTGATCCAGTCTCTGTATCAGGATGACCAGGGGCGAATCTGGGCATCTACGGAGAACGGATTGGCATACTTCGATTCAGGCCGGTTTCACGTTGTAGGTGCCCTGCCGAGCAAGGAAGTTTATTCGATCGCCGGAGACCAGGCAGGGAATCTCTGGCTCTCTGGAAATGCCGGCTTCTCGCACCTGTTAAACGGACATCTGGTGGAGCATTGGCCTTGGTCGGCGCTCGGACGCCGTCAGCAAGCAAAAGTTGTTCTCTTCGATCGCGAGCGACGCGGTGTCTGGCTTTCCTTCTGGACCGACGGCGGGGTCCTGTATTTCAAGGATGGCCGGGTACAGGCCTCGTATACGACCGCTGGTGGCCTCGGTAAAGGTCATGTGTCTGGTCTTCAGCTTGATCGCGACGGGGCCTTGTGGGCCTCGACCGAGGGTGGCCTGAGCCGAATCAAAGATGGCCGTATCGCAACCCTCACAACCAAAAATGGCCTGCCTTGCGAGAGGATTCACTGGGCCATAGAAGACGACGACCGCTCGCTCTGGCTGTACGCAGCCTGCGGCCTGATACGTATTGCCCGGTTAGATTTGGATTCCTGGGTCGCCGACCCGAGTCGCCGGATCAACCCGCGGGTCTGGGATGCAGCGGACGGCCTCATGATCCGCGCCACTGCGCCTTCCAGTTGGGGTCCCGTTGCTGCGAGGTCGACCGATGGCAAACTGTGGTTCTACGCGGGAGAAGGTATTCAGGTTGTTGATCCCCACCATCTTGGCGACAACCGAGTGCCTCCGCCAGTACACATCGAGCAGATCGTGGCCGATCACAGGACATACTGGCAGAACCTACCGGCCATGGCAGTCACTGACCCTCGTCTTCCGCCGCGAACGCGCGACCTGCAGATCGACTACTCCGCGCTCAGTCTGGTCGCGCCGGAAAAGATTCATTACAAGTACAAGCTGGAAGGTCAGGATAGCGACTGGCGCGAGGTAGTCAACGAACGCCAGGCGCAATACACAAATCTCGCTCCGGGCCACTACCGTTTCCGTGTGACCGCGTCGAATAACAGCGGCGTATGGAACGAGGAGGGTGCGCTTGTTGACTTCTCCGTCGCCCCGGCCTATTGGCAAACGGACTGGTTTCGCGCTCTCTGCGCCATCTCCGTTGTGGCGCTGCTGTGGGCGGCTTACCAATGGCGCTTGCGGCATTTGCACCACCAATTCGAGATGACGCTCGATGCGCGGGTCAGCGAGCGCACGCGCATCGCGCGCGATCTCCATGACACTCTGCTGCAAAGCTTTCAGGGTGTGCTGTTGAGGCTCCAGACTGTCTCCCAGTTGCTGCGCGAGCGCCCGCTGGAAGCGCAGGACAAGCTCGACAGCACGATCGATCAGGTCGCTGAGGCCATTACAGAGGGACGGGATGCCGTGCAGGGATTACGCGATTCCACGGTTCAGGAGAACGATCTTGCCCAGGCTGTCAGCACTCTCGCGCAAGAGCTGGAAACAGATTCGAACCGCGACCGCCCATCATTTCGTGTCGCCGTCGAGGGCGAGCCTCGCCATTTGCACCCCATCCTGCGCGATGACATTTACAGAATTGCTGCGGAGGCGCTGCGAAATGCGTTTAAGCACTCCAACGCGCGGCATATTGAGGTCGAGATCCACTACGACAAAGAACAACTTCGATTGCGTGTCCGGGACGACGGAAAAGGAATCGATCCCACCGTCCTGTCGCAGCAGGACAGCACAAGACACTACGGCCTGCCTGGAATGAGCGAACGAGCCTCCATCATCGGAGGAAAGTTGACAGTGTGGAGCCAGATCGATTCAGGGACCGAAGTGGAGCTCGCAATTCCTGCCGACGCGGCCTATAGCGCGCACGCAAAACGCTCCTGGTGGTCGCGAACGCTTACCGGCACGCACGGCTAGCTCGTCTGCTACGTTCCAGCTCTCTTTCCTCAGTTGGCTCTATCTTCCGATCAGCCAGCTCGGCCTTGCATCTTCGCTCCCGCCGAGGCTATTATGCTTGTCCCGGCTGGCTCTGCCCATCCATTTTCCATAAGCCCTCGTGATCTGTCTGACGTGCCGCCGGAGACCGATGTCCGCTTAGGAGCCAATCCGATGAGAACCCTCCCCTTTCTCCTGTTTCCATGGCTGCTGACCGCCAGTGCCGCTTTGCTGGCCCAATCTCCGAGCGTTTGTCCGACCAGTGCAGTCTTTCTCGCTCTTCCCAACCAGGTACGCGGCTATCCAACCAAGGCTAACGGACCTACCGCCCCGTGCCAGATAATTCACGGACCACAAACCACTTTAACCACGGCGAACTCGGTTTCGGTGAGCATAAACGGCTATCTCCACGTGCTGCAGTTCCTCACCAATGGCACCATCGCCGTCTTCTTGCCCGAAGCGCACGGCAATGTTGCGCCGAACCGCATTGAAAGCGTTCTGAATAACGACTTGACCGCGGAAACCACCGACCGCAAAGTGAACGACTTTGTCCTCAGTAGCCGAGACTCAGACGCGGCCATCTCGGTGACCGAGCGGGCCACCACGCGGGCCGAGTTCGCATTCATCGCTCCCGGCATTTCCGTGGCCTCTGCCTTGTCCGTCGACAAAGACGACAATCTCCTGGTTGGCGGTTGGGATACCGCTGGCAACGCGTTGGTTGAAACACTGGAGACTTCCACCAGCCTCGGCGCGCCCGCCGTGGTCCGCCAGCTCACCGGTCCCGCGACCGGGATATTTCCTGCCGACGTTCCGGCATTCGGTATCGGTTACAGCACGATGTCGATTGCCGCCGATCCCGAGAACGGCGAGCTGTATGTTTACACCAATTCGCCGCAACAGAATATCCAGAAAATCCTTGTGTTCCCTCAGGGAGCCTCGGGCAATGTGGCGCCGTCGCGCGTCATCTCCGGACCGCTTACGCGCATCGGGCCTCCCAGCCCGGTCTTCACCAACAAGATCGCGGTTGCATCTGACGGCAGGCTCTATGTGTCGGAGGCCAACGAAACCATCCTTGTGTTCGCGCCGGGCGCTCACGGCAACGTGCCTCCCGCGCAAATCATTCAGGATTCGACAATCGGCACAACCCCGGTTGGAGCGGCGGGAATCGGAGTGCGCTCCTGCACCTGCTGCCAACCCTAGCCCGCATCGGTCAAACGCCGCATATTGGCCTTTGCCGCCGCCCCACAATTCCGGCCGACGTTGAATTGACTGCCGTCACTGTGACAAATCGAAGATGGAATAGCTCGGAAAGAGCATTTAGGAACTAGGATGTTCCCATTTAAGCCGGTGCCAGGCCACCACAGCCTTCTGGTCGCTGCGCCTACCTTCTGATCAGCCACATCACCCAGCTCGCCACGATCACTACGCCGACGAACATCGACCAGCAATACAGCCCGTACCGGACCATTGCCCTGGGAGTGGACCGCTGCGTGATCCCGAACACCACCGACGCGAACGTCGCAAACAAGAGAACTGCCGAAAAATGAGATGGGGCAAACATCAGGCCTATGCCTTCCTGCCGATGCGCAGGTTATGTGCATCTACCGCGGAAATAAAATTCAGAAGGCCGGCAACCACGATGAATTTTGTTCCGTAATCCGCCGTTGCAATCTGTACTGCGCCATGACCCAGGTCCAGAATGCGCCCGAGGCCATAGAACAGCCCGTTGCCCAGATCCCCCGCAAACCCCAGCATATCGAGCACGTCTCCGGTGTTTGGCGCATACAGCTTTCCCTGCATCGCCAGCCCGAGCCAGAACATCGCTGTGATGGAGGCGAAAAGCAGCAGCGCGCGAACCCAGCGCCCCGTCAATAGATGACCCGCGCCCGGCACCAGCCAGCCCAGAATCAAAGCTGAATACACAAAACCCTGAGAAGTTGTTTGTGCCTTCGCCGGCACCTGAACCTTGGAAGCCATTTTCTCTGGTTCGAGTGTAGCAGCTTCAACACCACGCCGTTCATCGGCCCCTCGGTGGCCGAGAATTTCTCCCATACGGCTATAATGGAATTAGGAGCAAAGAAAAGGCCTGACTGAAGTTCAGTCGGGCCTTTGCCATTTCGCTGCGTTATCGTTCGCGCAACGAGAGTATTGTCGGACATAAACCTCTTAGTTTCTGCAAAATAACCGCATCTATCCTCGAATGAAACGCTTGCGCGAAACATATCCCGGAACTCGTGGCAAATCAAACGGTTACAGGTTCCAGCCGGGGGGGAGGGGGTCTCCACCGTGAGCAGGAGAAGCCTAGCTTCGGAAGCTCACAGTTCCCGTCAGTAGGTCACACGCGCGCCTCAGATCGTCGTCCCGCTTGGCAAAGCAGAACCGCAGAATGTCTTCACCTCGGCCTCCGCCGAAGAACGCCGTTCCGGCAACCGCCGCCACTCCGCGTTCCCGCAGCAGCGACCGCGCCTTCTCCTTGGCGGTAGCGCCTGGGAGAGGCGAGGCATCGGCAAGCACGTAATACGCTCCGGCTGGGACCGACGGAGTCAAGCCCGCTTCGGCCAGCGCCGAGCACATCGCGTCGCGCTTGTCCTGGTATTCCACAGCCAGCGCGGTGTAGAACTCGACCGGAAGCTCCATTAACCCGGCCGCCGCCCCATACTGGAACGGCGACGGTGCGCACACATACGTCAGGTCGTGGAAGTAGGCGATCGATCCCAGCCACCGGGGGTGGGCCGTCAGGTATCCGATCCTCCACCCCGTAATGCTGAAGGTCTTCGACAGCCCTGAAATGGAAATCGTCCGCTCCGCCATGCCCGGGAGGCTCGCCGGACTCACATGCTTCTTTCCATCAAAAACGAAATATTCATAGATCTCGTCTGTAAAGACGAACAGATCGTGCTCCTCCGCGATAGCCGCAATCGCCTCAATCTCGGCCTGAGAGAACACCTTGCCGCACGGATTCGAAGGCGTATTGATCACGACGGCGCGTGTCTTTGGCGTAATCGCCGCACGCAGGCGGTCGAGATCGAGCGCCCAGTCGCCTTCTGCCAGCGCAACCGCTACCGGCCTGATCCGCAGGGCGAGCAGAGTATTCAGGTGGTAGCCATAGAAGGGCTCGAACAGGATCACCTCGTCTCCGGGATCGAGAAGCGCCAGCGCCGCCGCGTAGAATCCTCCCGTCGCGCCCGAGGTCACCAGCACCTCAGCCTCGGGATCGACCGTGAGCCCGTTGTCGCGCTCCAGCTTGCGTGCAATCGCCTCGCGCAGCGGTGCTACGCCATCCAGCCGCGTGTAGATGTTGTACCCCTGATGGATGGCGTCGATCGCCCGCGCGACCACCGGGTGTGGCGCCTCCGTATCGCAAACCCCCTGCGCCAGGTTGACCCCCGCCACCCGGTCGCACTCGACCGTCATCGCCCGAATCTCCGATTGCACAACGCTCGGAGAGATTTCGCTCAAACGCAGCTTTTCCAGTGTGCTTCGCATTGATTCATATCTACCACGCGGCAAGCACGATTGCATCGGGTTCCGAGCCTCGTTTCTGCACCATCAGAGCAATTGACACGCTATCAATCGCGGCGTAGAGACTCAAGTTGTGAGAAAGTGAGCCGCAACCATGAAATGGATCAGGCAAACGTCTTACATGCTCATCAGCTGCGGAATCGCTGCGTGTGGTGCCGGTTCCATGCAGGCCGGAGGCAATTCCACCAGCGTCACTCAGGAAACCCTCATCTGGAGCGACGAGTTCACCGGCACGGCTGAGAGCGCTCCCAACCCGGCTAACTGGACCTACGACACAGGTGCCGGCGGTTGGGGCAATAACGAGCTCGAGACATACTGTGGTTACGGATCGAACAGCCGCCCTTGCAACCCCAGGAACCCAAACACCTATGTCGGCGGCGATGGATACCTGCATATCGTTGCCCGGCAGCCTTCGCCCGGCGTCTACACCTCGGCCCGCCTCAAGTCCCAAGGCCTGCAGAGCTTCAAGTATGGGCGTATCGAGGCAAGCATTCGGATGCCGAAGGGACAGGGGATGTGGCCGGCCTTCTGGATGCTCGGCGACAACATCGCCAGCGTGGGATGGCCCTCCTGCGGCGAAATGGACATCATGGAGAGCATCGGTTCTAAACCTTCCACGAATTATGGGTCGATTCACGGAACGGGCTTTACCGGAACGCTCCTCGGAGCTCCCGATGACCTTCCAAACGGTACGAAGTTCGGTGATGCATTCCACAGCTTCGGGATCCTCTGGTCGCCCCAACTGATCAAGTTCTACGTCGACAATCCTGCAAACGTGTACGCCACCTACACACCGTCCAGCCTTCCCAAGGACGCGGTGTGGCCCTTCGACGGACAGAAATTCTTCTTCATCCTGAACGTAGCTGTCGGCGGCTCCTGGCCTGGATCGCCAGATTCCACCACGGTCTTCCCACAAGAGATGCTCGTCGATTACGTCCGCGTCTATGCCGAGCCAAGATTACCCGCCTGATACGGTCTCAGTCAGCTCCAACAGCTTTTCTCGAAATGAGACCACTGCTTCCCACGATGTTTTTGCGGCTATTTTGCGGTCGGTGTAGGTAGCCGGGTTGTTGCTGAACATGATACGGCCCTCGACCCACTTTCGCCCCAGAACCCCTAGCAGGTGAGGAAAGAAGGTGAGGTCGCCGTAGTAACACAGGTCGGCTTCATCGCAGTCGGCGGCCGAATAACTGATAGCTGCCGGAACTATCGGGGTGCCTGTGGCGACTCCTGGCTGAAAGAACGAACTGTGGAACGGCAGAACCGAACTTCCATCGGTACTCGTGCCTTCCGGGTAAAGCACCACCGGTATTTCGGATGCTAACGCTGAAGCCACTGCGGTAGCAGGATTGCCAACGCCATGCCGGCGCTGGCGATCGACGAATATGGTTCCTCCACAGCGGGCGAGCAGTCCAAACATCGGCCAGCTGAGCACATCCGACTTGGAGATGAAGATGCAAGGCATCACAGCAGCGTAGAGCAGGATATCCAGATGGCTAAGATGATTCGATGCGATGAGGCCGCTCGCCGGGACTGGACCTGATACTGAAACCCTGAGGCCCAGGCGCCGCGAAATAATTCCGCAGGCTTGATGAAGCCAGTTTGCCTGATGGCGGAGGGTCAGCCTTTGACCCAGCCTCAGGCGCAATATCCAGAAGCGCATCAGCACTTCCAGCAAGCTGAAGACCAGCAATAAGGTACGAAAGAATGCTCTTGCTCGTTTATCGACAGAATGGGATCTCATTTGAGGTGAGTTCAAAGAGCATAGTGCCGCTCGCGAACTGAGACGCTGAACACGCACCTCAAATTAGATTACAGGGCGGAGGGAGCTTGTTTCGAATCCGGATCGACGAGAAATCGATTCCTTGCTGCGGGGGTAAGGTGCGCGAGATCTAACAGGGTCAGGAAGTCGATCGTGCCGAATTCGCGGTCCCACGCCGGTGGTCCGCAGATTTTAGCACCTACTGCGATGT
>JAFAMZ010000081.1 GCA_019232935.1 Silvibacterium sp. | reverse complement strand
CCGCGACGAGGCCCGCGCCATGCGCGCCAAGCTCCTCGTCGACGGCTATAACGCCATACTTAAGTAAAGATCCCGCCGCTCACAAATTGCGTCCCCCCTAGCCTGCCCTGAACCTGCCGAAGGTCGGGATTTTGGGACGTGGTCTCTTGGCGCTCTTGCGTCTTCGGGGTGAATCCTCTGTGTTCTTTGTATTTTCTGTGGTGAATTGCTTTCTGATGCCGATCTCTAATCGCTAATTTCTAATGGCTAACACCTGATCCCTGTTCCCTCCCGGTTCCCTTGCCCTGTTCCCTGCCTTGCCACATCCACTCCGGCAAGGCAGATTCAATCGACTTCCTCACCGCAGCCACCAGCTCTTCTCGTGTTGCAAAAGCGGTCGGATCGAGCGGCTCATGAAACGTGACGTGCGCCGTCCCCGGATAGATCTTCAGACTCCCCTTCTTCATCATCGATTCCGTACCCCAGATCGACACCGGAACCACCGGCGCTCCCGTCTCCTTCGCCAGATAAAACGGCCCCTTCTTGAAGGGCTGCAGCCGCCCATCCCGCGAGCGCGTCCCCTCGACGAACGACATGATATTCAGTCCCGACTTCAGCACCCGCACCGCCTGCGTCACGCTCTCCTTCGCACTCTCCACGCGCCCGTCGCGATCCACCGGAATATAGTCGCCCAGCCTCATCGCATACCCGATCACCGGAAGCTTCATCAATGAACGCTTGAGGAACACCGACGCCCTGCCCGGAATCAGCGGCAGTAACACCGGAGGGTCAAGGTTCGACACATGGTTCGAAAGAAAGATGTACCGCTTCGCCGGGTCGAGCTGCGCCCGCCGCGTCACCTCGATGCGGATTCCCCCCGCGCGCAGCCCCGCGTGCGCGATCCACATCGCCCAGCGATACAACATGCTGATGTCGCCCGAGATGAGGGTCCACGGCAGACCGATCATCGCAGCCGGAATCCCGAACAGGTTGTAGACGAACAGAATCCTCAGGGCCGCGAGCATCAGCTAGCCTCGCGAAACAGCACTCATCTCGCGCAACCGCCGCGGCAGCTTCTCGTAGATCCCATCGAAACCTCCGTTCGACAGAATCGCCACCACATCGCCGGTCCGCAGCTCAGGAGCAATCGCCTCCACGATCGTGTCCGCATCCTTGAGCAACGCGGCATCCCGCCCCTCATCGCACAGCGCGTGAACTACGGCCTCCGGATGTAGCCGCTCACACTCCGGAATGCTCTCCAGCTTGAACACCCCAGCTACAACCACGCGATCCGCTAGCGAGAGGCTCTCCACTAGCTCGCGCTCGAACACATTGCGCCGCAGCGTATTCGACCGGGGTTCCAGCACCGCCCAGAGCCTCCTGCCCCCAGAACCCGTTTCTGGATACGCCTCCCTGAGCGCCTTCAGCGTCTCCCGGATCGCCGTTGGATGGTGCGCAAAGTCATCGATAACCGTCACGCCATCCACTTCCGCCCTCACCTCGAGCCGCCGCTTTACGCTCCGGAAGGTCGCCAGCGCCTCCGTAATTGCGTCCCTGTCGATTCCTTGTCCCGCCGCCAGCGCCGCTGCCGCGGTCGCGTTCAGCGCATTGTGCGCCCCGGCCATCGTCATCGTGAACTCGGCCCAGGGCGTGCCCTCTCGCAACACGCGCCAGCGCATATTACCGCCCTCGTGCTCGAGCCCCTCGAGTATCCAGTGTGAATCCGTCCTGAACCCGTACCGCTCTACCCTGCAGAACGCGCGGCCGACGCACTCGTCCACGTTCGGAGCCCCGTCGAACGCCACGATCCTGCCACGCCGCGGTACCAGGTTCACCAGCCGTTTGAACGCAGTCTTCACCGCGTCGAGATCCCGATAAATATCCGCATGGTCGAACTCCACGTGCGTCAGGACTAGCGCATCCGGAAAGTAGTGCATGAACTTCGGCCCCTTGTCGAAAAACGCCGTGTCGTACTCGTCGCCTTCCAGGATGAACGGCCGCCCCTCACTCAACTGAAAGCTCGTCCCGAAGTTCTCCGCCACACCGCCAATCAGAAACGACGGCCGCAGCCCGGCATCCCTTCTCGACGCGACCTCATAGATCCACGCCAGCATGCTCGTCGTGGTCGTCTTCCCATGAGTCCCAGCGACCACCAACGACTCTCGCGCAGGCAGAAATTCCTCGTGAATCACCTGCGCCAGCGACGTGAACGGCATCTTCTCATCGAGTACATATTCCAGTTCCACATTGCCGCGCGACATCGCGTTGCCCACGATTACCAGGTCCGGCCGCGGCTCGAGATTCTTTTCCGCAAACGGCTCTGCTACCGGAATACCCAGCCTTCGCAGCAAATCCGACATCGGCGGATACGCCGCCTGGTCCGACCCCGTCACGCGATGCCCCTTCAGTTGCAACAGCCCGGCCAGCGACGCCATCGCCGTGCCGCAAATTCCAATCAGATGTATGTGCTTCGTTCCCTGCATCTCTCTCAAACCCGCACCGCCGGCTCCAGATAACGCAACACCGGCTGCTCCTCCAGAATCAACTCTGCTTCCATCCCCAGCGGCAGCGTCACATTCCCGTGCGACACATGCCCCGACCGCAACCCGATCGCAATCGGCCCCTCAAACCAGTCGAAGACGCGCAGAATCACCTCGTCGAGCGGGTCTCGACTCGCGTCCGGACTCGCACCCGGCGACGTGCACTCCAGCATCTCGCCAAAAACCAGTCCCGCTACTCCATCGAACTTCCCCGCGAGCAGCATCTGCCGCAGCATGCGGTCCACCTGATATGGCTTTGTTGCCACATCTTCGATGAACAGCAGCTTGCCCTCGGTCTGCGGTGCAAATCGCGTGCCCAGCGCGAACGTCAGGATGCTTAGGCACCCTCCGTAGACCACCCCACGCGCCCGCCCCGGCTTCAGAATCCGCAAACCCTCCGTTGCACCGGCCGTCACCAGCCCACCCTCGACCGCCGCCTCAAAGCTCGCTTCGTGTACGCCGCCTTCCCGATAAAAATCTGCCGCAACCATCGGCCCGTGAAATCCCACCAGCCCAAGCTGATCGAGAAACCACGTCTGCATCGTCGTAAGGTCGCTGTACCCCAAAAACGGCTTGGGATTCTTAGCCCCCAGCTCCAGGTCCAGATCCTCGAGCAGATAATTTGATCCGTAACCGCCACGGATACAAAAGATCGCGCCCACCTTAGGATCAGCAAACGCCCGGCGCAG
>JAFAMZ010000002.1 GCA_019232935.1 Silvibacterium sp. | reverse complement strand
AGACACGAGCGGCGGTCGCACTCTTGACGCGCAGCATTATGATTGCCTCCGAAGAGAAGGATGCAACGCTTGGTCAAGACCCGACGGAGCGCTATAACCATTTCGCCAGCGGCTTTTACGGCGGGCATACACTGGTTCGTCAAGGCGTTAAACAATACCAGGTGCAAGGTGTGGAGTTTTATCAGCTCGGCCAGGGAGGGGTGATTGGCCGTTATCCGATCCATTTCCACATGGCGCGAAAAGTGCCGCAGGAGGATCTGTCCAAGGGCACCAAGCTCACCTACGTTGCAGACAGTTCCATACACGACTCGAATACGCGCTTCATCACGGTGCACGCGACGCAGGGCGTGTTGCTGGCGCGAAACGTGGGTTACAAGTCAATCGGCCATGGCTTCTATCTTGAGGATGCGACGGAGATCAATAACCGGCTCTATTCGAATATCGGGATCACCTCCCGGGCCGCAGTCTTCGATGATCTGAATCCCCGTAGCATTCCGGGAATCATTGCCCGTACGGGCGATTCAGGCCAGGAGGTCTTTCCTTATCATTCCGACTGGGACCATCCCTCGGTGTTCTGGATCATGAATACCTGGAATGATTTCAGGTACAACGTGGCTGTAGGCGCAGGGACATGCGGGGCGTGCTATTGGATGCCGCCGAGCGAAATAAGCGGGTTGTCGGTGTACGAGACATGGAACTCATACGCAGGCATGCAGACTTCAGGACGGGGCGGAGTGGCGCCTTTGATGAACTTCGTCGGGAACTCCTGCAGTACCGCCATGAACTCACTCGAGACCGTTGGCGACACCGCTGTGTGTAACGGAGTCTCTTATGCAGAGACAGCGCCGTCTGACAAAACTAACTGGCTTGTAGCGGTCTCCAATGCGGCGCAACTCTATCCTACGATCGACGCAGGCCTGCGCCAGCATGCGACGGTATGCAATCAGGAAGATTGCAGCACGGTACCTACCTGCACCGGAGAGGGCGAGAACGAGGCAAACTGTGCGGCAACGGTAATCGACCACTACACGACCTCGTTCAACTGGGCATCGACGAACTTTGCGGCGGTGTGGCTGCGCGGATGGTGGTATCTGATGCAGAACAGCGCCATCACAGACTCGCAGAGCGCCGGATTCACTGCTATCACCGGAGGCGGATATACGCGGGCGGACGTAGCGCAAGGCTTCTGGAACCTTTCGCTGAGAAACATCTTCGTCGGAAATACACAGCCGAACAACACGCCCTGCATGCTGACCGATTCGGGCTATCCGGTCATGCTTCCCGCAAATGCGGCGGCATCGAATGCGGGCCCATTCAATCCCTGTGCCATTGCATCGTGCCCATTTGCCGGCGTAGGAAACAGCGACCATTGCGTTTCCAAGGCCGATGACATCAGCATGCCGATCGGGCCGTTCGCCAATGCGCAGCGGCTGTTCAGCATCTATGACGGGCCGGTGTTCGAAGACTCCGACGTTTTTGCGGACATTAACCCAACGGACGTGGGGACGCTCGAGCAATGCAAGAAGCCAGTAGGCGGGGTGACCATTCCTGGTACATGTCAGAAGCTCGGATTCATGAACGCGTTCCAGGCCGGAGTTCTGCAATATCCATCGCCATCAAGCGACGACACGAAGTTACCTCCAACTCCGGTGGGGACGAACCACTGTATTTTGCCCAATGCCGCCATTGCGTGGAAGCAGCCAAACGGGTTCTACTATCCGCCCGCGTTCCACTCCAAAAATCTCGCATTCAACGATGTGCAGATTCGCCACTATGTGGTGGAGCCTCCATGGCTGCCTAATTCGTTCACCACAAATGTGCCGAGGATGATAAATACCTATTGTTCGTGGCTGGACGATACTTTCGGGAACAATTTCACCGATATTGACCGCCAGACGGAACTGAGCGATGACGATGGAGCGCTGACAGGGCTGGTGTCACAAACACAAAACCAGAGCAGTCAGGATCCTTCCATCTCGGTCAATAAAGATGCGTTTTTCAATGCACCACTCTTCACGCCCGAGTGCTCGAGCTCCTCACCGGGTGGGACCTATCAGGACAACGCAACCGCGGACACGAGCCCATATCAATACGTCAGCACGGTCATTTATCCCGATTGCACGACAGGCGGCGGGTGCGGTAACTGGGGGCCTGAATGCACCAACCAGAGCTGCTATGGAGTGCCTCTCTTCCGCCACTATCTTACAAACGATGAATACACGAAATATCAAGAGAATCCAGCCTCGCGGCCGGTAATACGGCTGATGGGCCAGGTAAGCATACAGCGCAGCAACCTGACTCTCAATCATGGAAGCTATTACATCGACACGACAGTGAGCGCGTCGAATCAGCCGGTTGGCAATCAGAATGTCTTTAAGACAAACCAGACTTACTACGTGTTCTTTCCTTACGCCGCCGCGTCAGCGACTGAACCGGTCAAGACGCTTCATCAGACCTATCGGATGTATATAGGCAAGGTGTCGCAATCCGAAGGCGATGGAGCAGTCAAACCGGCTCGCGTGAAGATCAGTTCGAAAGACTACGTTTTATCGACGGTAAGCGGAAACTGGATCACCGAGAGCTATGACACGACTACCGGAATCCTCACCGTTACCATCGACTTGTCAGGGGAGACAGATGTTTTCGAGAATGACCGGCAGAACTTCTGCCAGCCGGCCAGCTTTTGTACATATGACCAGAACGCTCATACATGCGGGTGCGCGCCGGGAAACCCAGAGTGCGTCGGCAAAGACAACGTTTGCAGCTGGGGCATCAAGGACATAGATTGCCCGAGTAAAGACGGTTGTTTTGGCTTCGCTGTGACCGTGAAGGCCGACCCCACCGCGCCCGGTGCACCATCGCCGCCGGCGCCGATCCTCTTTACCGGCAATAAAGACAGCACACTCGACGATCCGTACTTCAAAAAGGGTAACGTCTCATTTATCAATGTCGATTCGACGGTCTCGGGGCCGGAGTGTCGCTACCCTACCCCTCCGGTACAGCAAGAATCACGAGAATTGATCAGGTGGTGAGGCCCTGACAGGTCACATCAGGCTGACGGCATCGACGTCGAGGATCAGGTTGCGGCGCGGCAACTGAATCTCGTCAGCATGGGCAAGCGCGAGCCGCAATGCGCGGGCTAGCACCTGCCGCTTTTCAGCCTTGAGCACCAGATGGAAGCGATAGATGCTCTTGATTCGTGCGATGGGCGCAGTAGCCGGTCCGAGCACACGGACCCCGTCGAGCTGCGTCGAGTGAAACCAGCGGCCGAGTGCTGCCGACCAGCCGGCGGCTTCTTCGAGTCGCGGACTCTGAATGATTAGATTCGCCAAGGCGGCATAGGGAGGGTAGTGCATCCAGCGGCGATATTTCATCTCGCGACCGACGAAGGCCTGAAAATCATGCTTCGCAGCGCACTGGATGGCGTAATGATCGGGGTGATAGGTCTGCACAACTACCTTGCCGGGTAGATTCCCGCGACCGGCTCGGCCTGAAACCTGGGTGAGGAGCTGAAAGACGCGTTCTGCGGCACGGAAATCAGGCAGGCCCAAAGCGTAATCGGCTCCGACGACGCCGACCAGAGTTACGCCATGAATATCGTGGCCCTTGGCGATCATCTGCGTGCCGACAAGCAGGTTGATCTCACCCGAATGGAGCCGCATCAGCAGCCGCTCCAGGTCGGCGCGCCCGCGAACGGTATCGCGGTCCATGCGGCCGATGCGCGCGCCGGGAAAGATCTCCTGGAGCCGCTCTTCGCCCTGCTGGGATCCGGCGCCAAGAAAGTACAGATGCTCGCTCTCACACTGAGGGCAGCACTTCGGCACTGTTCTTTTGTAACCGCAATAGTGGCACTCTAACCGCTGACCCACCGGAGCAATCTCAGACCCGGGTGTCACGGGCTTGTGGTAGGTGAGCGAGATGGAGCAGTTTTCGCACTGGAGCTTTTCGCCGCACGCCCGGCACATTACGACGAAGGAGTATCCGCGGCGGTTGAGCAGAATGATGGCTTGTTCGCCTCTCTCGAGGGTCGCCTGTGTTTCGTCGATGAGCGCTCGCGAAAAGAGATGCTCCTGCCCGGTCTCCTGGAACTCCTGCCGCATATCGACAAGCTCAACCAGAGGCAAGGGGCGATAGTTGACGCGGTCAGGCATTTCGATGCGTGAGTATTTTCTTTGAACGGCGTTATGCCACGACTCAAGCGATGGTGTAGCGGAGCCGAGCACAACCGTTGCATTAGCCAGCTTAGCTCGCATGACAGCCGTGTCCCGCGCATGGTATCGCGGTATGGACTCCTGCTTGTAGCTGGAGTCGTGCTCTTCATCGACGATAATCAGTCCGAGGTTATCCACAGGCGCGAAGATAGCAGAGCGGGTGCCGACAACCACGCGCGCTTCTCCCTTGCGAATGCGATGC
>JAFAMZ010000387.1 GCA_019232935.1 Silvibacterium sp. | reverse complement strand
CAGGAGCACGCCCATATCACAGCACCGCCCGACGCGCTCGCCGCGCGGCTCCGGATGACCGGAACCATGCCGGTCCCGGGAGGGGCCCCGCAGCCCTACGCGGCCCAGCACGTCCCCGCCGGATTCAGCCTGATGTTCCTGGCCGGGGGGCTCTCCGGACTCCTCGGAATCGGCTCCGGTGCCGTCAAGGTCCTCGCAATGGACCAGGCCATGCGCCTGCCCTTCAAGGTCTCGACCACCACAAGCAACTTCATGATCGGAGTCACCGCCGCCGCCAGCGCCGGAATCTACCTCAGCCGGGGGTACATCTCCCCCGGCCTGGCCATGCCCGTCATGCTCGGCGTCCTCGGCGGATCGCTCGCCGGGTCGAAAATTCTCGTGCGCGCGCAGGTGAAGACTCTGCGAATCGTCTTCGCCCTCGTGATCGTCGCGCTCGGCCTCGAGATGATGATCAACAGCATCAGAGGAGCGCTCTAGGAGCCCCGCCATGCAGATAACCGACCAGAAGCTCGAACTCGCCATCGGACGCATGCTCCAGATCGGAGTGTTTCTCGCCGCCGCGGTCGTCTTCCTTGGAGGAATCCTCTACCTGCGCCAGGTAACTGGCCCGCGCCCGGATTACAGCCACTTCGGCACCGGAGTCGCCGAACGGTTCCGCTCGCCTGACGAGATCGTCGCCAACGCCTTCCACGGCAGAGCCAGAAGCATCATCCAGCTCGGCCTGCTCCTGCTGATCGCGACGCCAATCGCACGCGTGGTCTTCGCGGCAGTCGGCTTCCTGCTGGAGAGAGATTATCTCTATGTCTGTATCAGCCTGATCGTGCTCGCCGTCCTGCTCTACAGCCTGCTGCACGTAGCCTGATCGGCAAGGGCCTCGATGCTCTCGATCCAGGGCTGGAACTCGGAAGCGTCCGCTCGCACATCCCGGAAGACCCATCCCGCCAGCAACAGCACCGGCGCAGGACCCGGGTCGACCGATGCCAGCGCATGAAGCGTCGTCACGGTGATCTGCTGGTCCGGCTGCGCCGCCCGCGAGATGGCGACGCACGGCAGATCGGGCGAGACCCCTTCGGCCCGCCACTCCGCCGTGATCCGGGAGAAGTCCCGCCCCGGCATGTAAACGATCCTCGTCGGCTCCGACTGCTCCGCCGGACCATCTGGCGCATGATGCCCCGAGCTGAACACGATGCCCGAAGACGCCCTCCGATCCGTAAGCGAGCACTGGAGCGACGCCGCTGCGGCAAACGCAGCGGTAATACCCGGCACCACCTCGAACGGGATTCCGGCCTCCCGCAGCGCGTCCATCTCCTCGGCAGCCCGGCCGAAGACGAGGGGGTCCCCGCTCTTGAGCCGAACAACAGAAACCCCTGCGAGGGCCTTTTCGATCATGAGGCGATTGATTTCATCCTGGCTGATCTTCTTCTTCCCGCACCGCTTTCCTACGCTCACCGTTAGCGCTCCCGGATTGGCGAGCGCAAGGATCGCGTCCGGAACCAGATCGTCATGCAGTACGAGCTCCGCATCTGCAAGCAGCCGGGCAGCCCTGACCGTCAGCAGTTCCGGATCGCCCGGCCCCGCCCCGACCAGATACACCTTCCCGGGCTTACTCACGCGCAGACCTCGTTTTTCTGAAACGCAAATTTTCGAGCAGGGCATTCTTGGGAATCGCAAAGCTCGCGATGCGCAAGCTGATGTAACAGCAGCTTGCGTTCCTCGCTCGCCGGATGCGCAACCAACACCTCGCGGCGAAGTTCGCCCAGGTTACGCAGCCATGGACCGAGATCGCTGGGAAGCTGCTCGTCAATCTCCTGACGCAGGCGCTGTGCGAACGCAGGACTTTCGCCCGCAGTCGAGATCGCGACCTGCAGATCGCCCCGGCTCACGACCGATCCGAAGTAGAAATCGCAGTGAGGCGGATCGTCGACCGAGTTACAGAGAATATTGCGCTCGACCGCCGCCCGGTAGACAGCCGCGTTCACCGCCGGATCGTCGGTCGCCGCAATTGCGAGGAATGTCTGGTCCAGGTCCAAGTCAACGAACTCGCGCTCGATCACCTCGATTCGGCCCGCGCAGGCGAGTTCTGAAATCTCAGACTTGACACGCGGCGCAATGACCCGGACATGAGCGTCCGCCGCGAGCAGCGCTGGAATCTTCTGCAGCGCAACGGCTCCCGCGCCGACGAGCAGGCACCGGCGTCCGGTGAGCTTCACAAAAATAGGCAGCAGACTCATAACGGTTCCTCAATCGCCTTCATACGCCAGCGCGGGCAGGTCGCGTTCGACGGCATCACGCGATTCGCCAGCCAGTCTGGCGCGAATCTCTTCTGCTTCGTACCGGGAGAAGTAGGAGCGGAGGTTCTCGCCGGGCAGGCGCTCTTGGATATAGCTGCGCAGCAGCCGTTCAACCGCTTCGGGCACGTCAGCCGCAGGTACCCGGTAGCCGACGGGACGCGCTATGGCTGCGTGCTTGCCGAGCGCTCCACCGACGCAAAAGTAGAAGGCATCGACCACCTTGCCCTCATGCTTGATCTTTTTACCTTCGAGCCCGATATCGGCGATCCAGTGTTGTCCGCAGCTGTTCGGGCATCCAGTTACGTGAAGCTTGAGCTCCTGGTCGAAGCCCGGAAGACGTTCTTCAAGTTCTTCCACCAGCCAACGCGTGAAAGTCTTTGTCTCAGCGATTGCCAGCTTACAGAATTCCGTGCCGGTGCAGGCGATGGCCCCGCGCCAGAAGAGCGAACCCTCCACATGCAATCCGATCTGTTCGAGTTCGCGGACCAGTTCTCCGGTTTTCTGCTTCGGGATATTAATGAACAGCAGGTTCTGCATGATGGTTGTGCGTAACTGACCGTCGCCAAATTGCTCCGCTAATTCTGCAGCAGCGGCAAGCTGATCACCGGAGAGCCGTCCGCGCAGTACTGCGGCGCCCACATAGTTCAGTCCCGGCTGTTTTTGCGGATGGACGCCCACGTGATCGCGCAGGACGTCTTCAGGGAAAGGCTCGTAGGGAGCAGGGTCGAAATGGAGTCCCAGCCGGCGCTTAAGCTCGGCCAGAAAACTCTCTGCAGTCCAACCGTGGCGGGTGAAAAGATGCTTCATTCGGGCACGATCGCGGCTCTCGCGCAGGCCCTGCTGGTCTCGGAAAATCTCTGCTATTGTTCGCGCTACATTGACCGCCTGAGCAACCGGGATGAAAGCGTCCAGCTTTACCGCCAGATGCGGATCGCTCGACAGCCCTCCACCTACACGAACTGCATAACCTGTTTCATCGCCGCGACGCACGGCGGTAAATGCTACGTCGTTGATCTCCGGGTACGAGCACCAGACAGAGCAGCCGGTGGCCGACATCTTGAACTTTCGCGGCAGATTGTAGAAATCAGGATTGGCAACCAGCGTATTCCCGATCTCGCGCGCCAGCGGCGAGGCATCGATGATCTCGTCGCTGGCGATTCCCGCCAGAGGGCATCCGGTAACGTTGCGGACTACGTCACCGCAGGCACCCTTGGGCGACAGGCCAAGGCGGTCGAGAGCGTCGACGATCTCGGGAATCGCCTCTATCGTGAGCCAGTGAAGCTGGATATTCTGACGGGTGGTGATATCGGCAAGGTTGCGAGCATGCCTCCGGGCGATGTCGGCGATTACGCGCAGCTGGGCTGAGGTCACGATGCCATTCGGCATGCCTATGCGCATCATGAAGTACTCGCTCGCTAAACCCTCTCCGCCTTTCCCTCCGACTGCACCAACTCCGTCTCCCTGGGTGTAAATACCCCACCACTTGAAATAAGCAGATGCCCACTCCGGCACGACGCTGGAGCGACCCTGGCGGGCAAAGGCCCGAACATCATCAAAGACTTCCCATGGATTCTTTTCGCGCTTGAGCCGCTCGATGCGCTGCGCCTTTGTTTCCTTAGCTGCTGTTGCAGTCTCTGTCATTGCGCCTTCTCTGCTGTAGAAATTAAAAGCCCACCGGAGATGGCGGGCTGAGCGGAGTCTGTGAGTTAGTAGAGTGCGGCTACTCGCAAGTCCGGCTCAGCGTGCAACAATACGCATGACAACGGCAAGCCGGAATAGAGACGATGGTCACTGCATTCAGCATAGGCATCCCGAGCACTTCGGTCAAGCGCTTTGCCTTAGATGCACGTTGCCATCACGTCTAGAACGTAAAGATCGCCTGTAAGGAAATGCGCCGGCTTGCTGCGCCCGACGAATAAATCTGCCCCGCCATGGCATTTGATTTTCCGAAGTTTGGTGTGCCGAGAACGCCAGTCGGCGGCGCAAGATTGATATTGTTGAATAGATTCAGAGCCTGAACGCTGAAGTTCAGGTTGTAGCGATGATTCACGCCGCTCTGCCCACCCGGTCCCGGAGGTCCACCGCTCCCGCTGAGGCCACGCGGCCCGAGACCTCCACCGGGCCCTCCCGGCCCGCGTCCACCTGGACCACCTCCCGGCCCGCCCATGAACATGCCGCCTCCCTGACCGTGTCCTTCCACTTTGGGCCCGAAACCTATGGTCTTGGTAGCCCGCAGGTTGAAAGTAAACAGGTTTGGACCATGGCCCAGATTGATGGGAATGCGCTGCTCGTTCGCAGAAGGATTCACATTGAACGTGCCGTAGCTGGTATACACAACATCGGTATCTCCCGGTTGCGCATAGGAGGGCCGGTCATTGAAGAATGAGTCGCCATTGAGGTCCTGACCAACCGTGATGTTGAACGGCTTGCCAGACGCAAGCACGATGAAAGGATTGAACCTCAATCCCCATTTCGTCGCCCACGAGCCCATCAGAAACATCTGGTTGCGGGTGTCGAACGACGCCCGGCCGTAATCGGCTTTGATATTCTCCGAGTTCGAGGGATTGCTGTTGATGCCGCCCGTATCGCTATTGGCCCAGCTCAGCGTGTAAAAGCCGAATATCGAAAGATTGGGCGTGAAACGCGCATTGAAGTTCGTGATGAGCTGGTTCTGCTGGAACTCCGCCTCGGAGTAGTACTCATAAATATTCGGCCCGGTAGGATCGTACACCGGCGAGTAGGGTGCGTTGGCATTACGCGTGATGAACTGGTGCCGTCCCAGCGAATTCAGATAGGTGAACGATATGGTAGATGCTTTGGTCACCTGGCGCTCGATGCCTACGGCCGCCTGCTCGGTGACAGCTGCATGAAGGCGCGGCTGGACTTGATACACAGCAGCCTTACTGCTCGTACTGCCTGGACCCGAGCATTGGGTCAGATCGGCCGGTGTTATTCCGTTCGGCAGATAGCAGGTCGGGTTCTGGATAACGATTTCCCTCTGCGGTGAGTTCGGAAGATAACTCTGCCGCGTCGCCTGCAACACCTCGGAGATCGGAAAGCGGTCGTAGAAGAATCCGTAGCCGCCTCGGATAACAGTCTTGGCGGGCCTCTTCTTTGGCCCGAGCGCATAAGCGAAGCTCAGGCGAGGAGCCCAGTCGTTCTTATCGCCGATGTCGCTTTGCGATTCCCAGCGCACTCCATAGCTGATGGTCAGGTTCTGGCGCACTTTCCAGTCATCCTGGTAATAGAACCCGACGTCGAGAAGGTTCACGGTGGTGCTCGGCTTGCCGTAGGCCAGGTTCAGCTGGCTCGGTCCTCCGCCGCTGGCCTGAATCTGGGCCCAGGTTTGACCCGTACCCTGACCGTAGATGGTGTTGCCATAGGCCGTTGACGGATCTGTGCTGACGCAGTTGGAATTACCCGTTGCGCATTGGTGGCCGCCGAAGGTGAAGATGCCGTTGAAGCTCGAGTTTGTCGTGTTCGCATCCCGATTCACGCGGAGTCGGCCGCCGAATTTAATGGCATGGGTCTTCAGCGCCATTTCTGTCAGGTTCTGCAACTCGTAGTGCAAAGTGTGATCATCAATCGTCTGCTCGCTGTTGCCGCCAAACGTCTGGTTCCCGGATACCTGCACCTGGGGCGTGATCGCGAACGGCGTCTGGTTTGAGAAATCGCGGAGGAACTGGAACCGCGTTTCGTTAATCACCTTGTCATTAATAATCTGCGTATCGCTGATCTGTACCGTGTGTTCGGTTGAAGAAGAGTTGTAGGCCTGTGAGTTGAGCGAGAACTGGCCCACGCCCTGGTTGGAGCTTGAATTTCCGTAATACTGATATCGCAAGCTCAGCGTGTTCCGCTCGGCTAACTGCCAGTCCACGCGCGGGCTGACATTGGTGCGCGTCCGCGGGGTCAAGAGCGAGTTGCTGTAGGGTGTGGTGTTGTAATCGGCCGGGTTGTTAAAGATGCCATTTGCAAAATCGCCGTTGAGTTCCCCGACAAGGCGATACGCGCTCACAATAGCCGCATCCTCAATATTGCGGCGCTCAGCGCTCACGAAAAACGAGGCGCTTCTGTTGATTGGACCATTGACTGTGCCATTGAACTGGTATGTGTGATAGTCCGGGATGTCCTTCGTAAACGGATTGCCGGTATTAAATTGCGACGCATTTCCCTGGACGAAAAACTGCCCGTGGAACTTGTCGCTTCCGGGCTTGGTAAGAATCTCAATTCGGCCATAGCCGAGCTTGTCGTACTCGGCCGAGAACGGATTCTGATTGATCCGAATCTCGCGAATGGCGGACTTCGGCGGGAGCTGGCCGCCGGTAAACCCGTCGATGTAGATCTGGCCGCCATTCGGGCCCGCGGCCGGTCCGGCCAAAGCACTCAGTTCGTTCTGCAACTCATCCGGATCGTCGGAAAGCGCATCCAGGTCCTTGCCTTTGATCACAAGCGTGTTGGCATTGCTGGATGGATCCACACTGACCTTAGGATTGTCTTCATTAACCACGACCTGCTGCTTCTCTACCGCAATCTCGAGCTTTACATCGAACTCTCTGCTCTGACCTGCCATAAGAGTTATGGCCTTCGAGCTCGACGGAGCAAACCCATTAGCCGTAACGATGATGATGTACGTACCCGGTGCCAGAGGACGTGTCCTATAGGCTCCGCTCGGATCGGAAGTAGCGGTAGCAAGCGTATGTCCGTCGGGAGTCGTGATGCTCACCGTGGCGCCTGGTATCACCGCCCCGCTGGGGTCGGCAACCGAGCCGCGGATGACTCCCGTATTGGCCTGAGCAAAGGCAGCAGAACCGGATACACACAAGGCGAGAATCAAAAAGAGACAAAAAGAGCGAAGCATAATATCAAATAGAGACCTCAGAAATTGGATACAACTGCGGGGCAGAAGATCAGGGTGTACCGGCAGCTTCGCCGGCGCCCCCTCCGCCAAGATTCCAGGAAGCCGAGAACATGCTCTGGCTTGCTGAAGACGGGGCTGTCAATATGGGCTCAACCCCGGCAAGCAAAGTTACAGCCGTAGCAGAGTCTGGAGTTCCCTGGGTCGCGACGATCATTACAGCATCGCCCTTATGAAGTTCCGACAGCTGCACGGTGGGCGTGCGTTGCAGCATTTGCGAGAGATCCCCGCTTCTTTGCGCACCAGGCGCCGCACCGCCCTCACCACCCTGCCTCCAGCCTCCGGTCTGGGCCTGCCCACCGGCTGGAGGTCCGCCGCCGCCCGGCGGGCCACCCGCTACACCCTGGCCACCTCCCGGCTGCCCGCCACTTGGGTTCTTCATTCGCGCTGCCAGACCCTGCGCCATCTCCGGTGGCAGCTTATGCATTTGCGAATCGGAAGTAATATGAATCACAACTGGTTTCTTCGTTGCGAGATCCGTGACCGTCGTTGTATTCGCGGTTTGATCTACGGAGATCACAGTTCCCGCGATATTACGGAAGTTGCCTGCTATCACTTCCTCCGCCGTCAGCCCGCTGCCATCGGCGCTTCGATCTCCGCGTGCGCGGAGCTGATCTCCGGAGTGGATCTCGTCAAGCGATGACGGCTTCGCATCGGCAAACCTGATCGATGAGGGATCGTAGCGCCTGTAAACCGTCTTCGGCGTCACGTGAACCACCACAGTTCGCGCACCGGCGGCAATCGTAATGATAGAAGCCGCAGGATTGACGCTCTTCACCAGGCCTCCCGTACCGCGCCTCTGCCAGTCAGCCTGTTCCGCCTTTTGCTTCTGGGCAATGTCCGCCTGCTTCATGGCGATAATTCTGAGAGCGCTGGCAGGGCTCCCCGCTTCTCCCGCTGCGGCCGATACCAGCACGCGGTCGCCCACGGCTATCTCGCTCAACTGAGCAGGAGTAGCTTCGGCCAGCGATTTCGCTCCAGGTTCCGCCCGGAGCACTCGTGTCGAGTCGGTTGCGTTGACGGCGGTGCTCGCTCCCGCATCGGATTTGACTGTCAGGGTAGTCCCATCGATTGCCGTTACGGTACCCACAATCCGGATCGCCTGGGACGATGCGCTACTCGGCGTCTGACCGCGAACAGTGGCCCGCGTGCAGCAAATCATGGCCAATCCGCAGATAAGACTCAGTCGTAATGTCAGCTTTCCAAATCGCATCTAAATCTCTTGTGATCTTGCCGGAGCAGGCGGGAGAACCAACGTGTACCTTGACAGACGTAACCTGCTCCCTAAAGTTTCATTTATTGCGCCGGAGAAGACAAAATACGTGATTCGGGTTGGTCCGGAGCATATTGTCTCGAAGGTGAAAGAACGCAGCGCCCCCCGGAACAGGGACTCCGGGTGCAGAGAACAGGTATTATCTCGGGAGGCATGTTCCCCTCCCGGCGGAAGGCTAACACTGATGCCCGGCCGCCCTGTCAGGATGCCAAACACGAGGAAAACCGAAACCGA
>JAFAMZ010000207.1 GCA_019232935.1 Silvibacterium sp. | reverse complement strand
GTAGGTATGGCGTGTGCGCACCACTCGCGCGCCTATATCGGCATCGATCCCCAGCTCTTCACTCAGTTCGCGCGCCAGGGCCTGCTCGGGAGATTCTCCCGGCTCGATCTTTCCGCCAGGGAACTCCCACTTCAGGGCCATCGGTTGATCGGGTCGGCGCTGGCAGATGAGCACCTCGTCGCCGCGGAGGATGAGGGCGGCGGCCACAAAGCGCACGGTCTTTGCCGCGGCCTGCGATCCGTTCTGGCCGGCTCTGTCGTTCCCGTTCACGTCTGGCATCTACATCAGTTTAGACGTAATGGCAAAAGATTCCTTGATTTGCCTGCCCAGGGGAGTTGTGAGGGCGCCAAAAACCTCCGGGTGAATGGTTCGTGCGAGCGCCTGCAGGCCAGCGGTCAGCGTGGGACCGGGCGTATTCAGGAGTTCGTCGACGATGCAGTAGACGCGGCTATCCTGCACCGCGCGCAAATCCTGCCAGTGCCGCTGCTCCACAATGCGTTCAAGCGGTACGCGGTCTCCGGCGCCGCACCATGCAGCGACAATCACATCAGGGTCTGCCTCGGCCACGGCCTCGGATGTGGTGGTCGCGCCGGGTACCCCGAGAAAGGTGCCTCCGGCGGCTTCAACCAGCTCTGCGACCCACCTCCGAGAGTGAATGAGCGGCTTTCCCCACTCCTCGCAATAGACCCTGCGGCGCGGCAGCGTTGCGGCTCGGGAATGGATGGCGGCGATCTCCGCCTGCATTGCCGAGATAACCGCTTCGCCTCTCTGCGGCTGATGGACGATGGACGCGATCAGGCGAACATCCTGGTAGATGTCGGCGAGGGTCTTTGGCGCGAGGGCAACAACGGGACGGCCGGATTTCAGGATCGCGGTCAGCGATTCCTGGCGATAGGGAACCGAGGCGATGACCAGATCGGCCGATACGGGCAGCAGCTCTTCCGCCTGCGTAGACCACGAATCGTGAACGACGTGCAGCGATTGCTCGCGCAACGTGGGAACGGCATCGAGACAATACTTCGTGCATGCGGCGAGCGAATCGAGACAGCCGAGTCGGTGGAGAATGATGCTGATGCTCGGCTGCAGGGAGATAATCTTCATCCAATTAATGTTTGCTGTCGGCGAGCACGGAACCAGGGTAAAAGACGCTCCAGCTGTAGTCGGCTGCGATTTCGAGCAGTGCGGGCGTTGGGTTTACCGGGAAAGCTCGCTTTGCAATTCGTAGCATGGCGGCGTCGTGAATCGAATTGCCGAAGACCGCGTCCGGACGTTCGATCCCGGCACGGCGCAGCGCGGCAGACTTGCCGTCCCCGCTTGGAACATCGATCAGGTCGCTGGTGATGCGCATGTCCGCCACCTTCACCTCTGCGGCGAGCACCCGCGACGGAGGAATATCGAAACGGCGGACGCCCTCTTCGATGACCCAGCTATTTGTGGAGCTGACGGCCCAGATGTCTGCTCCATAGGAGCGCAGCTTTTCGGCAAGCGTGCGCATCTCGGGGAAAATGTGCGCTTCAACGTGCGAGCGGAAATAATCGGAGGCGGCGTGGCGCAGTTCCGACTCCTGTAGGCCGGCATAAAGCTGCACCATTTCGCCGCACATTTCTGTCTCGGAGACCTGATTGTTCAGATACAGGCGATACCGCGAGTCGATCCAGTCGCTGGCGCTGCGCGATACAAGCCCCGCTTCGATGGACCAGACCATGAACCCATAACCGGAATCCCCACTCCACAGCGTGCCGTCGCAATCGAAGACGGCGGTGGCAGGGCGAAGCGCGAGAACTGCCGCTTCGAATTCGATGGGCGTGTAACGAGCGGGCGCAGCGTGAGTGACGGTCAACTTGAGTGCTCCTGTCTATTCCTCTTATTTTGCGGGATGTGAGATGAAATTTCATCCCTGCAGATGTGAATAACACGTAACTCAGACATGGAATTTTGGTGCTTACGAAGTTGGTTCCTCTCGATTTGCGGCCGAGGCGATTCTTCGATAATCGCAGCAGTGCCGGAGAAGCGTAATAGCGAGCTGCTGCGCGAGTACGTGGCCTATCTGCGCGTCGAAAAGGGACTGCGGCCGCTGAGCTGCGAAGCCTACGAGCGCGATCTGCTGCAATTCGCGGAGTACCTGGAGAGGGAGAATGCGTTGCCCCTATCGGCGACGCATGCACATGTTGCGGGATTTCTCGAGCATCTAGGCACGCATGGCGTGGAATCGCGGTCCGCGGCGCGAAAGCTCTCGTGCCTGCGCGGGTTCTATCGATGGCTGCTGCTGGACAAGCGCGTCGAGCGCGATCCGACGATCAACCTGGACTCGCCTTCGTCGTGGAAGGTGCTGCCGAAATCACTTCCGCAATCTGAAGTGAGCGAGATGCTTGAGCGCGTGGGCGTTGCGGCGGAGCACACGCAGGCCGATGCGATCTCGCTTCGCGACCGGGCGATTCTGGAGCTGCTGTATGCGGGCGGCCTGCGAGTTTCGGAGTTGACGGGGCTGAACGTCGTGGACCTCTCGCTTGATGCAGGACGGGTGCTGGTGCGCGGCAAGGGTGACAAGGAGCGCATTGTGCCACTGGGCAAGGCGGCGGTTGAGGCGATTGAGAAATATCTAAAGCAGGGGCGGCCAGACCTGGCGAAACGGGGTCGTGGGGCGGCCAAGCTGTTTCTTTCGACGCGCGGAGAACCGCTGACCCGGCAGTGGGTGTGGCGGCTGGTGAAGTCGGCAGATGCGCAGGCGAGTCCGCACATGCTGCGCCACAGTTGCGCGACGCATATGGTCGAGCGCGGAGCCGACCTGCGCACAGTGCAGACGCTTCTCGGCCATGCGGATATCGCGACGACGCAGGTCTACACGCATCTGGCGCTGGGCAGGCTGAAGGCGGTGCACCGGCAGTGCCATCCTCGTGAAAACGGGCCGCGGGCGAAGAGGGCGTCCGAGTGAGCGTAGAAACGCGAACGAAAACCCAGGTTGGGGCCCGGGTGGACGAGTTCCTGGCTGCGCTGGCGCACGAGCGCGGGGCATCTCCGCACACCCTGCGGGCGTATCGGCGGGAGCTGCACGATTTCGCGGCGTACCTGGTAGACAAGCTGGGCGCGGAGTTTCCGATTGGGCGGGTCGAGCACCGGCAGATCCGGGCGTATCTGAGCGAGCTGTACGGTCGGGGGCTGTCGAAGGCCTCGGTGGCGCGGGCGCTGGCG
>JAFAMZ010000365.1 GCA_019232935.1 Silvibacterium sp. | reverse complement strand
GATCTGGCTCAGGTGGTGCGGATTCCCCGTGAGCTGCTGCAGCACGGGCAACTGTACAGCGATGCGCGTCAGCTTTCCGGACTCGAAGATGCCGGCCAGGTGCCAGTCATGATCGATCAGGTGAACCGTATCCCCGACATGCAGATGTTTCTCGCGCGCGTAATACTCATCGATGAGCATGTCGTCGTCCTTCTGAAACGGCCCACCGTGAAGAAAATGAAACCCGCCGCTCATCCGCCCGAACTGTTCGAGATCGAGTCCCGTGATCGTATCCAGCCCGGCCAGCGGCTGCACGACCGTGCCCGTGGCCACAACCACATGCGGTTCCTTTTCCAGCATCGGCAGCAGCTTGTCGGTCATTGGCGCCGAACTGAGCCCAATGATGGACGACCCCGGCGGCCGGATCATGATGTCGGCGCCCGCTCCCCGTGCCCGCCGCGCCGTCGCATCGAGGGTCCCATAGCTGACGCCCACGAGCGTAAGGATCATCGTCACTTCAACGGCAATGGCAAGAATGCTCAGTAGCGCGCGGACAGGCCTGTGCCCGACATTGGACATCACATATCGATTGACGGCGCCGGAACGGGATGCCATGTAGATGAGGAGCTAGTCTCCCGCCATCGCCAGCGTGCCGCTTTCTTCCGTCTGCTGCATGGGGGCCTGCATCCGCAGCTCGGACTGCGCCCGCAGCGACTGCTCGAACGCCGCAAGCTGCGCCTCGATGTCTCCCTCGATCTTGCGCCGCTTGATGATGTCCTCGCGATACCGCCGCAGGAAATAGTCGATGGTCTCAACACGAATGCGGATCGAGCCCGAGGGCTTATTCTCATCGAGGTCCTTAAAGGAGAAGTACGGCGTCCCCGAATTTTCGATAATCCCTTCGATGACTCCGTAAATCGGAGCGTCGTGCCCGCACTTGAAACTCGACACCTCGAGCGCCACCAGGTTCGGATGCCGCGCCGTAAACTTCGCCGCCCAGACTTTATGATTGGTGCTTGTGGAGTACCGGTTCTTCCACACATCGCTGATGTCCAGCGGATGCGTAATCAACCCGGCCCGCACCTCATCGCCGAAGAGCCGGTCTAGCAGGTCCTCATCGAGCGGCAGCGTGCTCTGCGAGAACACCGGATAGCCGAGCTTCTGGAACTCCTCCATGATCTCGTGGTTCAGCCCCGGATCGTGGTGGTACACGCGCCCCAGCATCACGATGCCGATGCGGTCCTCGCGCTCCAGTTGGTCGAGCGTCTCGCGCGCCTGCCGCCGGATCTCGTTCTCGCACTCGGCCAGCGCCTTGAAGCCTGCCGCAATAGCGCGATCGTTCTCTTCGCGCGACAGCCCCAGCAGCGGAGTCCACGCCTTGTACATCTGGTCGGCGCAGATCTTCTCGTCGCGCAAATTCAGGATCGGATCGAGATACGCAATCCCGTTCTCGGTAAAAACGTCGCTCTCCTTCGTGAAAGCCGCCTTCACCACCTCAGGAGTCGCCGTCACCGTCGGGCACGCATTCGAGCCCGTAAGATTCACCAGCGGCGTATGAAGGATGTCATACATCGGGAACCAGACGGCATTCAGCGGCTTCTTGCTGTGCTTCGTTGCCAGCAGGTTGTAGACGTGCGCAATCCCGATCTTCGAGGGATAGCAGGGATCGATCGCGCCGCGGCTCGCTCCTGCGCGATAAAGCTCCGGCGTCGTGTAATCCGAGTAGATGATGTTTTCGGCCTTGATGCCCAGGCTCGCGAAGTACGCGTTGAACAGAGGGGCGTAGCTGTACGTGTTCAGCAGGCGCGGAATCCCGATGCGGAAGTCCTTTCGCTTTTCCATCAGGGCCGCCCGCTCTTTCACTGCCTTCGCGACGAAGAATCCCTTCGTGCTCGGGATCGGATCGGCGACTTCCTCCACCTTGCGATGCTTGAAAACATCATGGGCCGCGATATCGACAAAATTCGGATTCGCCGCCTTGATCTTGTCGATTTCTCCCTTAATGTCCTTCATGTCGTCGAGATCTTCGACGGTGCCCTTTTCGCAGGTAGCGATAATCAGGCGCTGCTCGCCAACCCGCAGCGGGACCTTCGTCTTGCGCGGCTGGAACTCCACTGGCTTCGGCAGCTCCACCACCTTGCTCGCCCCCGGAGCCACCTGAATCTGAATCAGCGGCTCCGCTTTCGCCTTGAAGGTGGATTTCGAGGTGGGCGTGCTGCAGCCGCACCCCCCGGCGTCGCTGTGGTTGTGGCCGCCTGTGCCACACGAAGATCCGTGCGCATGTTCCACTGGAGGAAGATTCGCCTGAATCTGCTCAAGACTGGGGAGATTCGTCGCGACTGCAACTTCCTCCGCTGTCGCTTCGCGATCGGCGCCATTTACGTCCACGTCAATGAACGTGCGCAGGCAGTTGTTCTTGCAGAAGTAGCAACGCGTGTCTTCGTTGCGAGTGGTGCGATACCTGATATTCGCCACTGCCTCGAGGCCGATGAACGTTGTCTCGCGGCCATTCTTCCAGAGCCGCAGGGCTTCCTGCGCGGCGCCGATCGCTCCCGACTCGCCGCAATGTTCGTGGACGATGATTTCCGGCTCTTTGCCGTTGGCGCGGAAGCTTGACTTGATGAAGTCAACCTCGGCCTTCACTACCGCCATGTTGTTCTGCGTGCCGCCCTGCAGCACGAAGCGCGACCCCAGTGTAGCGAGATTTGGAATGCTGGCGACATAGAGAAAGACATTCTTCGGCAGCACATCCGCCAGGCCGGCGAGGATTTCCTCCGACCGCCAGCCCTGCCGCTGGAAATTCACGATGTCGGACTGCATGAAGACCGCGCAGCCGTAGCCGAATGAAGGCATCGACTTCGCAGAGAAGGCAAGATCGGCAAACTCTTCAACCTTCATGCCGAAGCCTTCTGCGGTCGACTGCAGGAAGTAGCCGTTACCTGCCGAGCACTGCGTATTCAGCTTGAAGTCCTTTACGCGCCCGTCCTTCAGCACGATCAGCTTGATGTCCTGCCCGCCCACATCGATGATCACGTGCGGATCGTCGTAGAACTTCAGCGCCGACTCGGTATGCGCCACCGCCTCGACCAGCGCAACGTCGGCGTGCAACACGTCTCTGAGGATGTCC
>JAFAMZ010000210.1 GCA_019232935.1 Silvibacterium sp. | reverse complement strand
TGGAACGTCAACAGTACTCCTTGGACAGATCAGATCGGCCTGCAATTCCAACTGGACCACGATCCCACCGGTACTCCACTTCACGAATGGGTCGATAACGTGAAATTGACAATGTGGTGAAGGCGGGGACTATCCCGCATGCGATCCGCTCCAGTCTTGCCGAAAGCGGGTACTACTCCCAGCGCAGCGTTTCGACCGGGTTCACGGCGGCGGCGCGGCGCGCGGGCAGATAGCTTGCCAGCGATGCTGCGAGCCCGAGAACCAGCGGCACGGTGATATAGGTGACAGGATCGAGCGGGCTGATGCCGAAGAGCAACGTCCGCATGAGCTGGATGAGCAGGCTTGCGGCGACGAGTCCGATGGCCATGCCGGCCGCGGTCATGACAAGAGCGGACCGGACGAACATCCAGCTCAGGGTGTTCTTCTGGGCACCGAGTGCGAGGCGGATGCCGATTTCTCGCGTGCGCTGCGAAACGGCGTAAGAGATGACTCCGTAGATACCGATGATGCTGAGGGCGAGCGCCATGAAGCCGGCGATGGCCAACATGACAAGCGTAAATGAGGTACGGGCGAGCGACTCATCATAGAGGTCCTGCATAGTCTGGACCGAAGCGAGCGGCAACTCAGAGTTGACGGACCAGACAGCCTTCTGGAGTTGGTCGATGAAGTCCTGCGTGCCGGCGCGACCGCTGCGGATCGCGAAGGTCACGGCGGACTGGTAGTCGATCCTCGGTGTTCGCGAGTACGGACTTTTGAGCATCGCGGTCCAGTAAACAGTCTGCGGTGCTTTATCGTCCACACCGTGTACATGGACGTCTTCGACGACGCCGACCACTTCCTGCCATGGCGTGCCGGTGAACTGCCGTATGCGCTTACCGATCGCGGCTGCAGCCGAGCCCCAGTTGTCGCGGGCGAAGCCCTCTGAGACGATGACCATCTGATGGAGGCCGTAGAGGTCGTCCCAGGTGAAGTCGCGACCGGCAACAACACGGGTGCCCATGGAGTGGAAATATCCCGGCGCAACGTAGTTGAAGAGGCGCAGGGGTGGATTCTCGCCCGGGTAGATTTTCCCTTCCACGCCCATCTGGTCCCAGTTGGGATCGTTATTGTCCATGGGAACAGAGGAGGCAAAACCAACGGATGTGACTCCGGGGATGGCGGCGATGCGGTCGGCGATGTTGTTCTGCGTGCGCGTGACGATAACGGGGTCGGGGATGAGCGACTCGGGAATGGCGATGCGGAAGGTCTGGATGTGGGCGGGATCGGAAAAGCCCGGCTCGACCTGGCGCAACGCGGCGAAGGTGCGGATCATGAGTACGGCGCTCACAAGAAGAACGAGCGCCATAGCCGTTTGCGCGACGACCAGTACATTGCGCGAGCGATGTCGCGCTCGGCCCGCGGTTGCCGTGCGGCTGGTTGCGCCGAGCATGAGAGGGGCAGCGGCACGAGCGTATCTCCAGACGGGGATGGCACCGAAGAAAAGGCCGGAGAGGACAGACAGTAGAAATGTGAAGCCGAGAGAGCGCGCGTCCAGGGATATTTCGGTTAAGCGAGGCAGATTGGCAGGACCGACGGCAACGAGAACTCGCAATCCGGCATAGGCAATGCCGATCGCGAGCAGACCGCCAATGAGGCCGAGCGTGACGCTTTCAAGCAGCAGCTCGCGGGCGAGGCGGGTGCGGCCGGCGCCGAGGGCAGCGCGGATGGAAAGCTCGTGCTGGCGGGAATCGGCCCGGACGAGCAGGAGGTTCGCGATGTTGGCACAGGCGATGAGCAGGACGAGTCCGACGGTCGCCATGACTACCCACAGAACGCTGCTTACGTTTCCGATGACATGTTGTTTCAACGAATGGAATGCGGGGGTGATCCGCCAGATTTCGTACCAATGCGAATTGGTGCCGGGGCCGTTTGACCAGGAGTTCATCCACACGTTGATCAGACGACTAACGTCAGCGTCAGCCTGGGCGATCGAGACTCCGGGCTTCAGGCGGGCGATGCCGTTGGCGCCGAAACCGGCGAGGATTTCGTGGGTACGATCCACGCCCATGGGCAGGAGAAGATCAAAGTCCTCATCGACTACGCGGAAGCCCCTCGGCATGACACCGACGATTTCGCGCGGCTGCGCGTCGACCTGGATGGTGCGGCCGATAACGGAGGGATCTCCGCCAAATCGGCGCTGCCAGTAGCCGTAGCTGAGCATCACGGCCTTCGGGCCGCGCGGGTCTTGTTCGGCCTGCGAGAACCAGCGGCCGCGAAGGGCTGGAATTTCGAGGGTCTGCAGGATTCCGTCGCTGACGATCGTGGAGCGGACCTCCTCAGGTCTAGCAACGCCGGTCACGTTCGCTCGTTGAGAAAACCAAATGCCCATCGACTGAAAAGACTGGTTGTGGTCGGAGAAGGTGACGTACATGGATTTCGAAAGCTGAAGGCCGGTGCGGAAGCTGGCGAGGCCTCCTGCTCCGGGAGCGTTGAGGAAGAGGGAGACGAGCTGGTTCGACTGCGGATAAGGCAGTGGCTCGAGCATGACGCGATTAATGATGCTGAAGACGGCGGTATTGGCTCCTATGCCGATGGCAAGGGTGAGCAGGACGGTGACGGTGAAACCGGGCGATCTGCCGAGGCGGCGGAGGGTGAGCTTCAAATCGGCGAAGAGCGACTCAAGGAACTGCCACTGCCAGGCTTCGCGGCTGCGCTCTTCGATGAGCGCGACGTTGCCGAATTCACGGCGGGCGCGGTGGGCGGCTTCTTCGGGACTGATGCCGTCTTCGATCAGCTCGTCGATCCGCTCGCTGAGGTGCTCCTGAATGGAGACGGAAAGGTCATTGTAGCGGCGTCGGAGAGTAAAGAGGCGATCGAGAATCATTATGGTTTCCTCGGAGATGCTTTTCGAGAGGCCTGCCGTTCCCAGGTCGGAGAATCGGGACGTGGGCAATCCGGGCTTTATCCGGTGGCGGTGAGGACGCGGTTGGTT
>JAFAMZ010000403.1 GCA_019232935.1 Silvibacterium sp. | reverse complement strand
AATACAAGGCCAAAGCCATGCTCCGCCCCGGTCTCGGCCTCTACGGCTACGCACCGCGTTTCTCAAGCGCCGAACCGGACAATATCAAGCCTTCGGCCACCTCCCATCGCCTCCAACCCGTGCTCTCCTGGAAAACTCGCGTCATCTCGCTGCGCACCATCCAGCCCGGCGAAACCGCCGGATACAACGCCATTTTTCGGGCCGCGCGTCCCACCCGCATTGGCCTGCTTCCAGTTGGCTACGCCGATGGCCTCAACCGGCTGCTCTCGAATTGCGGCAGCGTGCTCGTCCGGGGCCGCAGAGCGCCCATCGCCGGCCGCATCTCGATGGACCTGACGACAATCGACGTAACCGACATCCCCGGCGTCGAGATCGGCGACGAAGTCACCCTCATCGGCGAGCAAGGCCGCGAGCGCATCACGGCGTACGATCACGCAGATCTCGTCGGCACCATTCCCTACGAAATCCTGTGCAATATCTCATCGCGCGTCCCGCGCGTGGTGAAAGACTGAACGCCATGCTGAGCAAGCTTTACGCACGCTGGATGTACCGCTGGGAAACCGCGCTCACCACGCGCGACGAGAATCGCGTCGTCCGCCCCGTCGAGTGGGGATTCGACTGGCTCGAAGATTTCATCGACTCAGCCGGCCTCCGCCGTCAGATTTTCGGCACGAGCGATCCCGCCTCACTCGACCCTCACGCCGCCGAGGCCGCCATGGCGGCATTTAACCAGGCCACCATCGCGCGCAGCGAAGAATTCTTCAGCTACACGCGTCCCACCGACTTCCAGCTTGAGACCCGGCTTCCGCAGCTCTTTCCCACCAATGTGCGGCCCGAAACCCTTCGCCAGGACGCGGAGCTCAAGCGGCTAGCCGCCGAAGGAAGGCTCAAGCCGGCGGAGTTCCTGCGCTTCACGTCGCCAGTGCGCACGCCGTACCCCGAGAACGACCTGGTCAATGCCCGCTGGTATCCCGCGCCGCCGGAGAAGATGGTCGGCAAGCCCAAGCAAGCCATGATTGTCATGCCGCATTGGAACGCCGACGCTTTCAGCCACAACGCCCTGTGCGCGCTCTTCAATCGCTTCGGCATCTCCGCCCTGCGCCTCAGCAAGCCGTTTCATGACATCCGGCGCCCCGCCGATCTCGAGCGCGCCGACTACGCCGTCAGTTCCAACATCGGACGCACCATCGCCGCCTGCCGCCAGGCTGTCATCGATATCCGCTGCTGCCTCGACTGGCTCGAAGAGCAGGGCTACGAACAGTTCGGCATCCTCGGCACGAGCCTCGGATCCTGCTACGCCTTTATCGCCAGCGCCCACGACGAGCGCCTTCGCGTCAACGCCTTCAACCACGCCTCGAAGGACTACGGAGACGTCGTCTGGACCGGCCAGAGCACGCGCCACATCCGCCAGGCCTTCGAAGAAGCGGGCATGACCCAGGCGAGGCTGTGCGATCTGTGGAGTTCAATCAGCCCCGTCTCCTACGCGACGCGTTTCGCCGCCCTGCCGAAGAAAGTGCTCGTTGTCTACGCAAAGTACGATCTGACCTTCCTGCCCGAATACTCACTCGAAGTAATCCGCGGCTTCACCGAACTCGGCATCGATTTTGTCTCGAAAGTCCTGCCCTGCGGCCACTACACCACCGGCGAAACGCCGTACAAGTTCATTGACGGCTGGTATCTGGGCTCGTTCGTCTACGGAGCTTTCCGGAATATGGCCGTGAATCCCCCCGCGTCCGTGGAAAGAACCAGCCTTGAGTTGGCACAGCGTTAAAACCCGAACTAGATCAGGTGAACCTCGAAGAGCTTCGACAGCAATATCATCCTGATCCGATTCGCGTCCTGTTCGTGGGCGAATCTCGTCCCGCCGGCGGAACATTCTTTTATAAAGGCGATTCAGGGCTCGCAAGATACACGAAGCAGGCATTCCAACATGCCTATGACCTTCCCGAGCTTGCGATGGCCGACTACCTGAGCGGCTTCAAAGCAGCCGGCTGTTATCTCGACGATCTTTGTCTTGAACCCGTCAATCGAATGAGCGCGTCTGGCCGCCGGGCTGCCTGGAAGAGGGCAGTCGAGCCGATGGCGAACCGGCTAAGAGAGTATTCGCCCGGCCTGATCGTTCCGATGCTGCGAAGTATCGAGAGTCGCGTAAGGCAGGCGGCAGAAAAAGCAGGCTTGCTCGACCGCATGAGACCGGCGCTTCCCTATCCGGGCATGGGCTTCCACTCGCGCTATATCACGCAACTGTCGCGCCTGCTCGTTGAGCTTCGCGAAGCTTCCATTCTGCCTCTGTATTTTCTGTAACAGGCTAAAATCGACTCATGACCGACCGCATGTCTCTGCCCCTCGCGCAGGCCGACCCTGAAATCGCCGCCGCCATCGAACACGAAGTCCTCCGCCAGCATGAGGGCCTCGAAATGATCGCCTCGGAAAACTTCGTTTCGCGGGCTGTGCTTGAAGCCGCCGGTTCGGTTTTTACTAACAAATACGCCGAGGGCTACCCCGGGCGCCGTTATTACGGCGGATGCGAGTTCGCAGACGTGGTCGAGAACCTCGCCCGCGACCGCGCCAAACAGATCTTCGGCGCCGAGCACGCCAACGTGCAGCCTCACTCCGGCTCGCAGGCCAATGCCGCCGCCTACATGGCCGTCCTCCAGCCCGGAGACACGATCCTCGGGCTCGACCTCGCCCACGGCGGCCACCTTACCCATGGCCACAAGCTCAACTTCTCAGGCAAGCTCTACCGGGTCGTCTCCTACACGGTGCGCCGCGACACAGAGACCATCGACTACGACGAGCTCGAAGCGATTGCTCTTAGAGAAAAGCCCAAGGTCATCATCGGCGGAGGCAGCGCCTATCCCCGCATCTTCGATTTCGCCCGCATGCGCGAGATCGCCGACAAAGCCGGTGCCCTGCTGATCGTCGACATGGCGCACTTCGCAGGACTCGTCGCCGGAGACGTGCACCCCTCGCCGGTGCCCCACGCGCAGATCGTCACCACCACCACGCACAAGACCCTGCGCGGCCCGCGAGCCGGCCTCGTCCTCTGCCAGCAGCAATACGCAGCCGCAGTCGACAAGAGCGTCTTCCCCGGCCAGCAGGGAGGCCCGCTCATGCACGTCATCGCCGCCAAGGCCGCGGCGTTCAAAGAGGTGCTCGACCCGGGCTTCAAGGCCTACGGGCAGCAGATCGTCGCCAACGCCAAGGTCCTGGCGGAGGCTCTCCAGGCCGAGGGCTACCGTGTCGTCTCCGGCGGAACCGACACGCACCTCATGCTCATCGACGTCTTCGCCAAGGGCATCCTCGGCAGCGAAGCCGAAGCCGCACTCGGAGAAGCCGGCATCACGGTCAACAAGAACGCCATTCCCTACGACACAAATCCGCCGCTCAAGCCCAGCGGCATCCGCATCGGAACGCCGGCGCTTACTACGCGCGGCATGAAGGAAGCCGAGATGCGCACCATCGCCAAGTGGATCGCCGGGGCACTGGAGCAGCGCAGTAATCCCCAGGCGCTCGCGAAGATCCGCGGCCAGGTGCTCGAGCTTGCCGAGCAGTTCCCGCTGTATGGATGGCTGCGCCAGCCTGCGGAAGTAGCCGCGAAGTAGCAGCCAACGACGCTACACATAATCGAACAGGCTCATGAAGCCGAAGTCCATGTGCAGCTGCTGATGGCAGTGGAAGAGGGTCATGCCGGGATTGTCGGCGACGAAGTCTACTTCGACTTCCTGGTATCCGCCGACCATCACCACGTCCTTCATTACGCCTGAGATCGGCTGCCCGGCCACGCGCGTCAACTCGAAGGTGTGCCGGTGCAGGTGGATCGGGTGAATATCGTCGCTGGCATTTCTCATGCGCAGCCGATACCGCTTGCCCTCGTGCAGATGAAGCGACGGCTCGGCCATCATCTGCGTATTGGGATAAGAGACGCCGTTGATAGTCCACAAATTGAACCCATCGCTCGCGGCGTTGTTCTTTTCGAAAAGCATTTCGAAGGTCTCGTCGGGCTGCTGCGCCGGGCCCGTGGCAGCACCTAGTCGTGCGTAGTCCCACTTGAACGGCTTCGGCGGAATCCACTGCGCCTTGCCCTTGTACCCCGCATACTCGACCACGATGCCCATGCCGTTATGCCGGTCGTCGTCCCTAAGGTCGCCCATCACCCATACGCCGGAATGATTCATCTCGACGATCGCCGAGATGCGTTCCGCCGTTCCCAGCCATAATCCCGGCGCGCGTATCGGCTTCGGCAGCGGATTTCCGTCCGTAGCCACAATTGTGAAGCTGTGCCCCGGCAGCGCCAGGCTGCGAATCTCCGTCGCGCTCCCGTTCAGCACGTGGAACAGCACACGCTCGCCCTGCTTCACGCGCACCGGCTCTCCGTGGTGCAGCATCTTGCCGTTGATGGTGAAGGAGCGGTAGCCCACTTCGTAGCCGTGCGGATTGCCCTTCGCCAGCGACGCCTTCATCGCCGACTCGCCCTTGTCCTTAAGGACCGGAACCTCTGCTCCTGAGAGAAAGTCCTGCGGCATGTCTCCGCCGCGGCTGAAGGTCGGCTCGAATTCCTTCATGACCAGGAAAACTTCGCGGTCGTAGTTGCCCGGATTGTTCCCGGAATTGTTCCGGGGCTCGATATACACCGGGCCCACCTGCCCGCTGTACTGGCCTGCATACATGTCTGCCCCGGCGCGGACGTGGGTGTGGTAGAAGCGGTATCCCGCCGGCCCCGGCGTGAACGTGATCCGGCGCGAGGCGCGTGGAGGAATGAAGGGCGTACCTTCCTCTGCGGCTCCGTCCACATCCGACGGAATCTTCTGGCCGTGCCAGTGCAGTTGCTCCGGTGTGTCCGTGTCGTTGTGGACCTCGACCGTCACTGGCTGCCCTTCCCTGAACCGCAGGAGCGGTCCCGGAAACTGCCCGTTGTAGGTGGTGACGGAGATGATCCGGTTCGGAGCAAGCTCGATCGGCTTGACTGCAATGGTCAGTGTGTAATCCGCAGGCTCATCGGCCGCATTCGCCGCGCCGAGACCACCTTCGCTAAGCGCCCATGCCCCTTTCGATCCAAACCCGAGCAGTGCGCCTCCCGCTGCCGCGCCAGCCAGGCGCACGAACTCTCTGCGGGTCGCCTTTCGAGTCAGCATTCATCCTCCCGGACCAGCAACCATGGGCCGCTTCGTTGCAACCCGATCATAGCCGGAACTGCAATTGGCTTTCCGATTTACGAAGCGGGGAGGGGGACCCCTCCCCTTCGAATCTGTTACTCATTCATTCCACGGGATCTAGGGTAGACCTCCGCCGTTACTCATACACAGGATTGGACTTACCGGTAACTCATAGCAGGAATAGGGCTTAAAACGCCTTCGTCGCGTGCATCCCGCCCCGATATGGAAATTTGGTCCATACAAAGCAAAAGACCCGAGCGGACGTGCTCGGGTCTTCTTCTATTTCCATTATAGCTGAATGGGGCGTAATTCTCGGCCACGCTCAGGAAACGTCAGAGCGCCGCGAACTCCTTCTTCGCCGCGATCAACTGGGGCAGGTCCTGATCGGCGTTCTTCCACATGTCGAAGAATTTCTGATACGCCTCGCGTGCGTGCGCCTTGTCGCCCTGCATTGCGTAGGCGCGAGCCAGGCCAAGCTGTGCCTGCGGGTAGACCTGAAATTGCAGAGCCAATTCTGCTGCGCGGTATTGGATTGCCAGCTGGAACGCCGTGACGGCGTTCGACGCGTCATGCACCTGAAGGTAGGCGAGGCCTCGCAGATAGGCTCCCGGTGAAGCAAGATCGTACGCATCGGCCTTTTCCAGTTCGGCAATGGCCTCCGTTGGCTTGTGTTCGGCCAAATCAAGCAGCGCGCGCGACTCGGGAAGCGCAATCCCCTGGATTGTCGTGTCTTCCGGATACTTTTTATCCAGATCCTTCAGCAGCGGATCAGCCGTTTTTCTGTCGCCGCAGATGGCCGCAGTAAATAGTGCCTGGCGCACCGTCGGCTTCGTCCTGTCCAGCGCCAAAGCGCGCTTAGTCCAGCTTTCCGCATCCTGGCACATTTCGGCAAACCCTCTGCCAGACACCAGGAACAGCAGGGCCGACGCCTCCGCATCATTTGCTTTCTGCGATGCGGCCTGGTCCGCGGCGTTCTGCCAGCCAGCTTCGGCTGCCCCGTATCTGCCCTGGAATTCCTCAACCGTTGCCTTGGCAATGATCATGAGGTAGGCATCCGGCCTCCCCAGCGTTTTGTTATAAACCTGCTCCATGCCCGCGGAATTGCCCTCCAAGGCATCAAGCCAGTACTCCCACTGCATCAGTTCGGTCGAGTCGCCGAGTCCCAGCTGCTTGACCTTATCTATTTGCGCCCGCGCCTCCTGCAGCCGGTTCAGGATCATCAGGTCCTGGATCAGGTTCTCCTGGGCAATCACGTCATCGGGCCGGGCGGCCACCGCCTTTTGACTGTATTCCAGGGCCTTGTTGTAGTTTCCGATGATGCTGTACGCAACCGAGATATTGACCAGGCTATTGAAGTCGTTCGGATAGGTACGGATCGAGAGCTCAAGCGTATCGATGACCTTCGGAACGTCTCCAGTCACGTTCTGGTAGTAGTGGCCGGCGATGTACAGACGCTCCCTCTCGCTGACATCTTTCGAAAGGTTGTAGGCCTTGGTGAAATACTCGAGAGCTTTCCCGGTCTGTCCCGCGTTGCTGTAGACCACGCCCAGCCGAGCCCACGCCATGGCAAATTTCGGATCAAGTTCCACAGCCTGCAGGTAGTGACCCGCAGCCTGCGGCAGATCCAGGCCCTTGTCATGCTCCACATCTCCGAGGGCGTAGGCACGAAAGGCATCGAGCGAGGGTGTGGTCGCAAGCCCGAGGGGCGTGTCCAGCTTCTGAATCGAGCTGAGCGACTCTCCCAGTTTGGCACGCATGTCCGTCGCCGCCTTGTCCAGCGCCGCGAGGACATGCTCCGCATCCGGAGCTTGTGCCTGCGTGCTGGCAATGTCGTCGCCGGTGGCCGTTGCCTGAGCCGTCAGCGTGATCACGTATTCCTTGCCAAGTGAGGCGATGGTTCCAGTCAGGATGGCCTTCACGCCCTCGCGTTCGCCGATCTCGCGCGCAATCGCGGGGGTCAGGACGTCATCGGCTGACTTGCCCAGGTACTTCATGCTCTGGCGCAGATGCTGCTGGCTGACGATGTTCAGAGTAGGCGACTGCTCCAGCTGGATCGCCAGCGCCTGCTTCAGTGTTGTGTCGAAGACGGTGTTCCCGGTGTTGTTGACAAAGTCAGCCAGGATGATCGAGTCCTTCTCGGTGATCGTCACCGGACCCTTTGGCGCCCCGGACAGAGAAGCACTGCCATGATTCCGGAGGGCAAAGTAACCGGCCACTGCGACCACAATCACTACGGCAACGACCCCAATCGGAAGCCATGGGCTCTTCTTTTCAGGTGGTTCGGGCGTGGCCGTCGCTGCTGCCCGAACCGAGCCGGAATCTGCTGCAACTGGCTTCGTTTCGGTTAAAGCATCCAAATCAGTCAGAAGCGCCGAGGCCGACCGATATCGGGCGTCCTTGTCCTTAGCGAGCAGCTTCGCCAGGATGGGATCAAATCCTTGCGGCAACGCCGGATTCACGCTGCTTGCCGGCGGTGGGTCTTTCATCAGCAGCGCAGCGAAGGTCTCCGCGGGCGAATCGCCTGCAAACGGCGACCTCCCGGTTGCCGCTTCATACAGCACGGAGCCGAGCGAAAAAAGGTCTGACCGCGCGTCGAGCGGCTGGCCCTTGGCCTGCTCCGGGGACATGTAGGCAATCGTCCCCAGCGTCGAACCCGCGTTCGTCAGCGTTACGTCGTTCGAGCCGCCGCCGCTGGTCGCGGTCAAGTCTCCATTCGCGCCAGCTTGTGCGGCCCTGCCATTTGCTCCCGCAGCTGCCGGATCGGCATGGCGTTTTGCCAGCCCGAAGTCGAGAATCTTGATGTGCGGCTGCCCGCCGGGGGGCTGCACCACGAAGATGTTCGCCGGCT
>JAFAMZ010000370.1 GCA_019232935.1 Silvibacterium sp. | reverse complement strand
CCCCGTGACCGTCAGCAGCATCGAGCATCGGACCCCAGGAGAAGAGCGACGCCAGGATCTCCGAAAAACCCACTATCTCTGGCCATCCTCGCCGATCTTCAGCACTGCCAGGAAGGCCTCCTGCGGAATATCCACTTTCCCGATGCGCTTCATTCGCTTTTTACCTTCCTTCTGCTTCTCGAGCAGCTTCCGCTTTCGCGTAATGTCCCCGCCGTAGCACTTGGCCAGGACATTCTTGCGCATCGCAGACACCGTCTCCCGCGCCACAATCTTCGACCCGATCGCCGCCTGGATCGCCACCTCGAACATCTGCCGCGGAATCAGCTCCCGCATCTTCGAAACCAGCGCCCGGCCCCGTTCGTATGCGAAATCCCGGTGCACGACGATCGACAGCGCATCTACCGGCTCTCCCGAAACCAGAATATCCAGCTTCACCATCGGCGACTCCCACGTCCCCGATAAGTGATAGTCCAGGGATGCATACCCCCGTGATACCGACTTCAGCCGGTCGTAAAAGTCGAGCACGATCTCATTCAGAGGAAGCTCATACGTCAGCATCAACCGTGTCGGCGACACATACTCGAAGTTCTTCTGCCGTCCGCGCTTCTCTTCCACCAGCTTCAGAATTCCGCCGACATACTCCTCGTTGGTCATGATCATCGCCGTGATGACCGGCTCTTCCACCTTCTCGATCTCTACCGGATTCGGCCACCGCGAGGGATTGTCCACCTCCAGCACGCTCCCGTCCGTCATTGTGATCCGGTACCGGACACCGGGCGCCGTCGTGATCAGATCGAGATCGAACTCCCGTTCCAGTCGCTCCTGGATGATCTCCATGTGCAGCAGCCCAAGGAACCCGCACCGGAAACCGAACCCCAGAGCCGCCGAGCTCTCCGGTTCGAAGAAGAACGAGGAATCGTTCAGCCGCAGTTTCTCGAGCGCATCCCGAAGCAGCGTATGCTCGTGCGAGTCCACCGTGTACAGTCCGGCGAACACCATCGACTTGATGTCCTGAAAGCCCGGCAGCGCGACCTCCGCCGGCCGGTCATCGTCCGTGACCGTGTCACCGATCTTCGTATCCGAGACATTCTTAATATTCGCGACGAAGAACCCGACCTCGCCCGCCGTCAGCTCCTCAATTTCCACCGGCTTCGGCGTCAGCACGCCCATATTCTCCACATCGAATGTCTTCCCATTCGACATCAGCCGGATCTTCATCCCTTTACGCAGCCGCCCATGGACCACACGTGCCAGCACGATCACGCCCCGGTACGCGTCGAACCACGAATCGAAAATCAGTGCCTGCAGCGGAGCCTCCGCATCTCCCGAGGGAGGCGGCAGCCGGTGGACAATTGCCTCGAGGATGTCCGGCACCGCCTGTCCAGTCTTCGCGCTCACCGGAATCGCATCCGTCGCGTCGATCCCGACGGCCTGCTCGATCATCTCCTGCGTCCTCGGAATGTCCGCGCTCGGCAGGTCGATCTTGTTGATCACAGGGATAACTTCCAGCCCGTTGTTAATCGCCAGATACGCATTCGCCAGCGTCTGCGCCTCAACGCCCTGCGATGCATCGACTACCAGCAGCGCCCCTTCGCACGACGCCAGCGAACGCGACACCTCGTAGGAAAAATCCACGTGCCCCGGAGTATCGATCAGGTTCAGCTGATACGTCTCCCCATCCTTCGCCGGATACATCATCCGCACCGAATGCGCCTTGATGGTGATCCCGCGCTCGCGCTCGAGATCCATCGCATCCAGAACCTGGGCCTGCATCTCGCGTGCGCTCAGCGAGCCCGTCAGTTCCAGCAGCCGGTCGGAAAGCGTGGATTTCCCATGATCGATGTGCGCGATAATCGCGAAATTGCGGATGTGCTTGATGTCCATGAAGAAATTGCGGTGGGGACGGGTTACTTACGGCGGTACAGGCGAAGAAACTTTCCCAACCTCCGAGTTTATCATCGCAATTTCACCCGTTCCGGCCCATACAATAGGGCAGTAAGATTCCAGCAGGAGACATGTCAGGGCGTTTGTACCCTGCCTGTTCTCCTCTCCGGCAGTCTCGCACGTCAGTTCATCGATGGTTGTTCAACGACTCTCTTCCGCTCTCGCTTCCGCTCTGCTCCTTGCCGTCCTCGCCTTCCCATCCCAGCTTCGCGCCGCGCCCCAACAGGCCCCTGCGGCCCAGCCGTCTATAGCCTCGAATCAGCGCAACCGGCAGCTCATCCAGAATGTCGAGAACGCTTACCAGACCGGCCTGACCAATTACCGTGACGGCCATCTCGCCGCCGCCAAATCCAACTTCGACTACGCCGTCGATCTGATGCTGTCGAGCGGCATCGACCTGAACACCAACCCCGAGCTCAAGGACGAGTTCGACCGCATCGTCGACGCCGTAAATACCCTCGAGATGGACGCCCTTAAATCGGGCACTGGCCTCGCTGAGCCCGCCGAGCCCACGCCCGTCGACGTCGCTAACGCCGCCAGCTTCACCGTCGACCCCACCGTTCGCGCCGAAGCCGAAGCCTCGCTCAAGACCACCCAATCCGACATCCCGCTGGTCATCAACGATTACGTCGCCAGCTACATCAATTTCTTCCTCAAAAGCCGCGCCGGACACGCCACCATCGTCGCCTCACTCAACCGCTGCGGGCGCTACAAGGATATGATCGAGCGCATCCTCAAGGAAGAAGGCGTCCCGCAGGATCTCATCTATCAGGCTGTCGCCGAATCCGGATTCCGTCCCCAGGCCGTCAACCCCAGGTCCGGAGCAGGCGGCATGTGGCAGTTCATGCCCTATGGCTCCTACGGACTCGAGCGGACCGGCTGGTACGACGAGCGCTTCGACCCGGAAAAGGCCACCCGCGCCTACGCCAATGAAATGAAGAAGGCCTATAACCAGCTCGGCGACTGGTATCTGGCCATGGCCTCCTACGACTGGGGCACAGGAAACATCCAGCGAGCCGTCCAGCGAACCGGCTACGCCGATTTTTGGGAGCTCTACCGCCGCAACAACCTCCCCACCGAAACCAAAAATTACGTCCCCATCATCCTGGCCGTCACCATCATCGCCAAGAACCCCAAACAGTATGGCCTCGATGACCTCAACCCAGACCCGCCCCTCCTCACCGATACCGTCAAAACGACCTATTCCGTCGATCTCCGCCTCGTCGCCGACGTCACCGGAACCCCCCTCCAGGAGATCGTCTCCCTCAATCCCAGCCTGCTCCGCGGCGCTACCCCGCCAGATGAAACCTATGACCTCCACCTCCCCGTCGGCACCAAAAAGCTATTCGACAAGCGCATCGCCGAGATCCCCGAGGACAAGCGCCGCTACTGGCGCTACCACAAGCTAATTGCCGGCGAGTCCCTCGCAGACGTGGCACATACCTACCGTGTCTCTGCCTCGGAGATCGCCTTCGTCAACCAGCTCGGCTCCGACAGTGACCTCACCGGAATCGATGCCCTCGTTATCCCGGTTTCCCCAGCCTCCTCGCCCTCCTCGGCCCGAAACGCCCTCTACCGAACCCGCAAGGGAGACACCCTGGTCACCGTGGCTGACCGCTTCGGCGTCACCGTCGATCAACTCAAGCGCTGGAATCGCCTGAAAACCACAACCCTCACCCCCGGCCGGAGCCTCTATGTCGCCGAGCCGGCCCGTATCCCCGAGGGCTCGCGGAAGGGCCGCAAATCGTCCTCGGCATCGCACGGCTCTACTGCCCATCACACAGCCGCCCAGGCCTCCAACCACCCAACAAAGACGAAGTCCGCCGCTTCACAGAACGTCAAACGAGCGTCAGCTTCTGTTGCCTCTCACCCCTGACCTTCGTTCGCGTCTTTCCCTGAAGTTTTTCCGCTAAGCCGTGCGAGAAAACTTGCGTTCCTTCGCAACACACTGCATGCTGTTGCTATAATTCGCGGCGTGGTCCTCGCCATATGAATCGGCAAGCGTATGACTGAGCCTGGACCCGATGCCGGAGGGCAATATCAATGCAGGAAGATCGCAAATTTTACGCGCTCAGCGACGGTGATTTGGAACCAGAGACGGATGAATTTCCGGAAGAAGTAGACGACGGCTTCGGCGAGGAAGAAGAGGAAGAGGTCTCGATCTCGCTCTCGTCCGACGACGACGATCTTGAAGACGACGAGGAAGAATCGGGAGAGCAGGAACCTGCGCCGCCCCCTCCGCCTGCGAAGAAGGCTCCTGCGAAAACGGCAACCAAAAAGGCGCCGGCGAAAAAGGCTGCTAAGAAGGCTCCCGCCAAGAAAGCGCCTGCCAAAAAGGCTCCTGCTAAGAAAGCAGCCAAGAAAGCCCCGCCAAAGAAGGCCGCTAAAAGGGCTGCTCCAAAGAAGGCTGCCAAGAAAGCTCCTGCGAAGAAGGCAGCCAAAAAAGCTCCGCCAAAAAAGGCCGCTAAGAAGGCGCCTCCCAGGAAGTCCGGAAAGAAGCAGGGAAAGAAAAAGAAGTAATCCCGCCCGAACTCTCTACAAAGCCCGGCTCCGGCCGGGCTTTGTGCTTTCAGGGGAATCGATGGTTAGGGAGTGGGACATTCCAAAATTCCCTCGACCAGATCCCACTCGGTACCCTCCCCCCTCTGTTTTTTCTGTGGTTTTGAACTCACTCATTCCAGATGGGTTACGGGTTGTACTTTGCAACTCATTCATTTCATTACATTCTCCTGTAAGCGTTTCTTTATACGGGATTTGCTGAAGTGACCTGGTCGCAGGTTTTGGCAGCGAGTGTCCCGGAGAGTTGGTCGAGGCGGGTCTCGATCGCGTCGAGGACAGCCTCGGCGTGCACGGGGGTGATGAGCTTGAGACGAAGTTCACATGCGATCTTGCCGAGAGCGCTGGCAACTCCGGAGACGTCCTGAACCCCGACGCAAGCGATGAACTGGCGGGTTTCATCGTTTTTCTCCCGCAGGCGCGGATCGACGTGAGCACGGCACCATATCTGGCCCTTACGGGCGAATTGCGTGCACTGCAAGCCGGTAGCAAGAATTTCAGCGCAGTAACGGGGCATGGCTTTCTCCAAAAACAGGAAAGGCCCGCGAGTGCGGGCCTTCCTGGTGCTCTAGTTCTATTTTATCGGTTTGAGGTGAGTCTTCGGCCAGCGCTTTCCTTTTCGGAATCAATTAGTTGTGGGGCATGGGGCTTGACAGGGAGAGTGGAGATCGAAGAAAAGGCGCGTTCGCCCACAGGGTTTTGCCTGCTTGTCACAAAATGCTTGGGGGATGGAGGGACCGCTTCTACTGTTTTGGTGCATGGCAGGAAGAATCCGAATCTTGCATGCGCCAGCGATAGCGCGGCTTCTAGTTTTCGCGAGCATGTGCGCGGGTGCGCAAGAGGGTCACAATCCGGAGAGCGTGGTTTCGACTCCGGAGACCTTTGCGCTGAGCGATACGAAGGATGTGACAACCGTGGGTGCGAAGGCGGAGGCGGTGGAATACAAGGGCCGAAAAGCGGTGCGACTGACCAAGCCGGAAGGGGATGAAGCGGGACTCGCGTTTCTAAATGGGACGCAGTTTCGCGACGGAACCATCGAAGTGGATGTTGCCACGAAGGTGATTGCGCCGCCCGGGGTGCGGAGGCCCGGCTTCACGGGAATCGCGTTCCGGTCTTCCGATCCGGCGCACTACGAACTGTTTTATCTTCGGCCGGGAAATTCTAAAGCGGAAGACCAGGCGATGCGGAATCATTCGGTGCAGTATGTCTCCGAACCTGGTTTCGGCTGGGAGAAATTGCGGCGGCAGTGGCCGTTTATCTATGAGTCGTGGGCGGACCTCCAACAGGAAGAATGGACGAACGTAAAGATCGAAGTGCGCGGGCGGCACGCCACTCTTTATCTGAATGGGTCTCCGAATCCCAGCCTCGTGGTTGACGGTTTGAAAGGTGACGCTCTGCAGGGCGCGGTCGCGCTATGGAGTTATTCAGGAGAGGAGTCGTACTTTTCGAATCTGCGGATCACTCCCGCCAAAGCGGAGCCGCTGGAGAATGGCGGAGAAGCCGCGGGCACATGGGAGGTGCAGTGCGCCACCGACGCGGGCGGGTTTGGCGCGACATTGAAGCTCGTCAGGCAGGACAGCACTTTGATCGGGATATGGTCGGGCGGTCTCGGGCCGGATCAGGCTGTCGGCGGTGTGTGGCGCGACGGCTATGTCGAACTGAGCTTTGGAGGAACGTGGCCCGAGCAGCCCGGAACTGTATCGGTGACGCTCGACGGATGGATTGACGGGGGATCGGCGAAAGGCCGAGTCAAAGTTGAGGGAAGGGCGATGGGCCGCTGGACGGCGGTCCGACAGAAGTGAGGGTTGTTCGCGGAATAATCGCGAGGGCCTTCTTGAAATCGTCTTCGGGCCGGAGATGTCGAGTGGGCCACACAGCGTGCCGCGAAGAGGTAAGCTCGCATTGACACTACAGAAAGAAGGGGCGAATTCTGATGGGGCCGTTCTGATTCAATCGAGGAGTAAACAAAACCATGCGTTCTACAACTGAGCCAATTTCAGTCTCTGTGTCTTCAGGTGTTGCCATCAGCGCAAAATCTACATCCACCACCCCTGGCGACCACGTTGGAGTCTTCAATCTGGCCGCTGACGGTGGCGCAAACAACGCCGGCCTGAACGTGGTATCGGCCAATACCGCATTCAGCGCGTGCGAGGTATCAGGCCGCGAAACCGCCCATGGCACGCTTAAAATTTCGCACGTCAATCCCGGTCCCAATCTCAATTCCGACGCCAACGCCGCCGCGATCAGCATAGACCTGCAGGCAGGCGAGGCCGGAGGAACTGCGGCTCAGGGTATCTTCCTCAAGTCCACCACTGGCGGCAGCTCCGGAAAAATTCTGAACTATGTCGATTCCACAGGGGTCACTCTTTTCGCACTCTTGCCGGACGGATCACTGCTGCTTCGCCCGCTTGCCGCACCGCCACGCGGAACCGGCGCCGGACTAAAGCTTTGCAACGTCAATGGCACTCTTGGAGTTGTGGACTCCACAGGCGCATTTACGCCCCTGGTCTGAGAACTCCTGGAAGAGGCGGCGCTCAAAATGAGTACCAGATAATTCCGGCCGAACCGTGGTTCATGCCAGAATCCCGAGCTTCCTCGCCGTCGTTTCCAGAATCTCCAG
>JAFAMZ010000337.1 GCA_019232935.1 Silvibacterium sp. | reverse complement strand
TTCTGCTCACCATCATTCACGTCGCTGTTTGTCTGTTCATGATCGCCGTCATCCTGCTCCAGCAGGGAAAGAGCGCCGACCTCGCCGGAGCCTTCGGCGGCCAGGGCTCGCAGACCGCCTTCGGACCCCGCTCCGCTGCCAACCTGCTTACTCGCACGACCACCTGGTGCGCCGTGGTCTTCATGCTGACTTCGATCAGCCTCACCGTCCTTATGGCCAGAGAGTCTCACAGCCAGCGCTCCGTTCTCACCGGGACCACCACCCAGAGCAAGCCGGCGAAGAAGTAGTTCACATCGCCGAAAATTCAACGATTCGGGGTGCCCCTCTCAAGCCCTGTTTTGGCTTGACTGGGAAGTTGACTCTAAGCAAGTGCCCCACTCAGCCCTCCTTTGCCTTGAGTGGGAACATCCATCTGAGCTGAACTTCGACAACCCTCCTACCACAACACCCCCTCCGCCGGCTTCACCGCCTCCGGCAGCTCGGCATCCCCCAGCAGTTGCCGCAGGTTGATCTCGATGGTCGTCGCGATCGCCGTCATTGAGACATCATGAATCCTGTTCTCGAAGGGATCCTCGAGATCGCGCCCGATTCTTTCCAGTGCCAGAAACATGAATCCCACCAGCGTCGAGCCCAGAGGCGTGAACCACCCTAGTGTCTCTACCAGTCCGATTGGAAGGATAATGCAGTAAATCTGAATGAAAAGCCTGGGGAAAAAATCGAACTGCTTCGGCATGGGGGTGTTCTTGATCCGCTCCGCGCCGCCCTGCGCGTCCATCAGGCCATCCATGCTGCGGTCGATGGCCTGCCATTGCCAGTCGTTCAGCCAGCCTCGCCGTGCAGCCCACACCAGCAGCGCGCTCATTCTCCGCTGCAGGGCCACTGCTACATTTTTCTGGCCGGTAAGGTCTTGCCGCTCTTCCTCGTTCAATACGCGCGCGACTTCAGGAAGAGGATCGAGTCCGCGCAGCTGCTGGCGCAGAGCGTGCACGTATGCCACCTGGTAAAGCACCGCGCGCCGTTGCAACCCCGCAGCTTCAGCTTTTTCTAGGGCACTCGCGTCCTCGCCTGCCGAGACAGTGGTCAGCACCTGCCGCGCCAGCGTCCGGCTCTTGTTCACGATCGCGCCCCACAACGTCCGGGCCTCCCACCAGCGGTTGTAGGCCGACCCGTTCCTCAGGCCCACAATAATGCTCAGCGCCGTGCCGAAAGAGCCGATCGGCAAGTTCGCGCCTATCCAGGTCCAGTGCAGGACTTTGTAACAGATAACCACAAAAAGGTCCCATGCCAGCATCACAACCAACGCCCTGCCGAAAATGCGGACCATCAGGGCAGAGATCTGCCGCGAAGGTGCGACGATCATGCCCTAACTCCGGCAGTCACCGGCACAAACTCCCTCTGCCCCTCCTCCGCAATCCGTACCACACCTTCCCCGATGTCGTAGACCCACCCGGAAACCGTCAGCTCGCCGCGCGCCATCGCCCCAGCCACGCTCGGATGCGTCTTCAGATGCGCCAATTGCATCAGCACGTTCTCTTCGGTCAGCCGCCTCAACCGCTTCAGTGCGTCTTCATTCCCCTTCGCCATGCTCTCTGAAACCATCAGCGCCGCCTGCCCGTGATTCAGCCAGTACCTCACGGTCGGCAGATTCTCAGTCGACTTCGGATTCAGGAGCGCCTTCATCGCTCCGCAGTCCGAGTGCCCGCACACCACGGCATGCTTTACCTTGAGAGCCGAAACAGCGTACTCAATCACCGCCGTGATGCCCCCGGGAGTATTACTGTAAGGCGGCACCATATTCCCGACGTTTCGCGCAACGAACACCTGTCCCGGGCCCGAACTGGTAATCGCCTCGGGGTCAACCCGCGAATCCGCGCAGGCGATAATCAGCGTGTGCGGCTGCTGCGGCGTAGATGCCGCCCGCTGGTACTGCTCTCTTTTCTCCGCGTGGACTTCTTCGTAGAACTTGCGTGCTCCTTCTTTCAGCTTCTCCAGAACGCGATCGTTCATATCGATGCCTCTCCCGTTTCGGCTGAGTTACCCGGAGCTTCTGCTTTCCGGGGTGAACCACAAGGTATCACCCTTCCGGTTGAAAGTCGCGCCCAGTCGATATGCCAAAAAAGGCCGCTATTTTCGGACGATACCAGCCCGCGCAGAAACAGCGAGGCTCTCATGGTCAATCACTAATGGCTAATGGCTAATCGCTAATCACTCATCACTACTCGCTAATCACT
>JAFAMZ010000235.1 GCA_019232935.1 Silvibacterium sp. | reverse complement strand
GCACTTTCATCTATGAACAGATCGAGCGCGACCGCCTGCGCCTGGAGCAGAAGGTACGGCGTTTGATTGGGCAGCTCAGCGATCTTACGACGGTAGAGCTGCTAGGGGCGGAGAGGACCTTCCGGCTTGTCCGGCGTCTCGTGAATTTCCGCCCCTCCAAGATTGAGGATGCGCCGCTCTGTGGCTCGCGTCATCTGGATTGGCAGGTCTGCGATTCGGAGTTGGAGGCGCATCGCGGCTATCTGCGAATAGATGACGACTATGTGCGAGTCCTGACGTTGAAAGAATTGCCCGGCGAAACGCGCCCGCTATTGTTGCAGGGTTTGTTCGATGTCCCGGCCAACTTCCACGTCGTCACCGAATGGCATCCGGTCGACAACGCAAAGGCCCGCAAGGAAATCGCCAGCCGGCGACGGCACTATCACAACTCGAAAACGAGCTTCCTTTCCAATCTGCAGGACCGGCAGAATACCGGCCCACGGGATGAGCTGGTCGACGACTCGAAAGAGGCCGCAGTGGCCGAACTTGGCTCAGCCCTGACCGCACTGGGCATAGAGGGCAAGCAATTCGGCGAGTTCACGCTATCGGTCGTGGTCTACGACCAGGACCGCGTGAAGGTGGAACATGCCGCCGCCGAGTTTCAGAAATTGTTCACTCAGCATGACGGCCTTCTGTACGAGGAACGCTACAACCTGCTCAATGCATTCTTTGCCGCCATCCCCGGTAACCGGCACCTCAATCTGCGCAAACAATGGGCGCTCAACTCGAACTATGCCGATCTTTCGTTCCTGTTCACCGTCGATAGCGGTGCTCAATGGAACCCGCATCTGGAGCGCGAATATCTTGCCGTTCTCGAATCCGCGCATGGGACGCCATACTACCTGAACCTCCACAGCAGTGACGTGGCGCACACGCTGCTGCTAGGCGCAACCGGAAGTGGAAAGAGCTTTGCGCTGGCAAGCACCCTGCAGGCGGCGCAGAAATACGATCCGCTGACCTTCATTTTCGATCTGGGAGGCAGCTACGAGACGGTGACGCGTGCCTTCGGCGGCGTCTACCTCAACGTTGGGATGAAGAATCCCGGCTTTTCAATCAACCCGTTTTCTCTGCCACCGACACACGAGAACCAAAACTTTCTGTATCTCTTTCTGCGCGTGCTGATCGAAGCCGGCTGTCGGTACGCGCTGACCCCGGAGGATGACAAGGCGCTCTTCGCGGCAATCGAGCGCGTGTACAAATTGCCGGCCGAGATACGTACGCTCTCCAACTTTGCCTCCATTCTCGGGCCGCTGGGGGAGCGCCTTCATCGCTGGACCCGAATCGGGCAATTCGGCCATCTTTTCGACAACGTGGAGGACACGCTTGCGTTCTCCCGTTTCCAGACCTTCAACTTCGATGGCTGGAGCGATTACCCGGACATCTGGAGCCGCTGCTCTTTTACGTGCTGCAGCGGGCCTCGGCCGAGATCGAAAAGGCCGCCAACACGGCCACCTTCAAGATGTTTGTGATTGACGAGGCGTGGATCTTTCTCAAAAACAAAACCATCCGCGACTGGATCACGCGCGCCGAGAAGACCTGGCGCAAGAAAAACGCCGCCATGATCCTGGCCACGCAGTCGGTCGTGGAGCTGGTTGACTCCGACATGCTGCATACCGTCAACGAGTCGTGCCCGACCAAGATCTTTCTTACCAATCCAAGCATCGACCGCAAACTGTACGCCGAACTCTTCCAGTTGAACGACACCCAGCTTGAACTTCTGGAATCACTCGTGCCCAAGCGCGAGCTTCTGTTGATCCAGCCGCGCGGGACGAAGAAACTCGTGCTCGAAGTCGATGCCCTCGGTTACTGGATGGCCACCAACAACGCCCGCGACAACCTGCGCAAACACGATTACTTCGCCCGCTTCGGGCCGGAGGAAGGCTTGCTCCGGCTCGCCCACGATTATCCCAACCCATAAGGAGACTTATGCGCCCTGCACCGATTGTTCCGCTCATGCTTGGCCTGGCCGCGACCGTCGCACACGGCCAGCAGTCGGCCCGCACCGTCAAGTACCACGCCAACGACATCGTGAGCGTGCGCGCCAAGATGCGCTTCACGACGCTCATTCAGTTGCCGGCATCGGAGAAGATCCTCGACGTCGCCACCGGCGACAAGGACTTCTGGATTATCGATGCCGTCGGTAACTATTGCTTCCTGCATCCGGCGAAAGAGGGCATTCATTCCAACCTCAACCTGATTACGGATAAGTGACCCAAAACCCGAAAACTAAGCCGTTTCGAAGTTGAGAGATTGCAGCCTGTCGTGGTTCTCTTCA
>JAFAMZ010000074.1 GCA_019232935.1 Silvibacterium sp. | reverse complement strand
AGCAGGAACGGTTCGTCATCGTGACGAACTATTATCTGACCGCAACCGGAGAGCTCTACAAGGCTGCGCAGGTATTTGAATTGTGGCAAAAGATGTATCCGCGGGATTACATCCCGTATATCGGCCTGGGATTCATCGCGAGCGTCCTCGGAAATCAGCAAAGAGCTCTCGAGGAAGACAGCGAGGCACTCCGACTGGAGCCGAACGACCAGGTGAATTATGCGAGCCTGGCGAACGATTATATGAACCTGAATCGCTTCGATGACGCTCAGGCCGTGTTCAGGCAGGCGGAGGACCGCAAGCTCGAAGGGCCGAGTCTGCTGCTGAATCGCTATCAGGTGGCCTTTCTCAAGCGCGACTCCTCGCAAATGTCGGAGTCGGTCGCAGCCGCCGCTGGTAAGCCAGGATTCGAGGATGTGTTACTCGCCACGCAGGCCGATACCGAAGCCTGGTACGGCAAATCAAAGAACGCGCAGGAGATGACGCGCAGGGCAATGGAGCTGGCTTTGCAGAGCGAGTCCAAAGGCCGCGCTGCTTCCTATCAGGCGGCCGCCGCGCTGCGCGAGGTGGAGTTCGGTGAGCACCCTCTGGGGATCGCCGATGCAGAGGCGGCTCTGAAGCTTGCCCGGGGTTACTCGTTGCGCGCCATGGCCGCGTTGGCACTGGCTCTCGCGGGAAATGTGGCGCAGGCGGAAAGGATGGCCGAAGCCCTGGACAAGGACCGTCCCCTGGACACTCTCACCCAGAAGTACTGGCTTCCGAGCATCCATGCGGCTGTCGCGCTAAGCCAAAGTGAACCTGCGAAAGCCATTGAATTATTGAAACCTGCCGAAACAATGGAATTAAGCGCGCCAATGCTGGTAGATGTCGCGTTGTGTCCGGCTTACGTGCGAGGCCAGGCCTATTTGGCACTGCACGATGGGCATGGGGCCGCGGGAGAGTTTCAGAAGCTTGCGGACCACCGCGGGCTTGTGGCGAATTTCTCCTGGGGTGCTCTGGCGCGGCTCGATCTGGCTCGCGCCTATGCTCTTGAAGCCGGTGCCGATCCGGCCATGCGCGACAAGGCGCGGGCGGCGTATCAGGATTTTCTCCAGTTATGGAGCGGGGCCGATACAAATCTGCCGGTTCTGTTGAAAGCCAGGGCGGAGTATGCGAAATTGCAATAGCTCTTCGCCGTAAGAGACTATGCAGGGAAGGTTTGAAAAGGAGGGGGGGGAATTTGTCTTTCAGTGTTTCAGGAGCGGCAGATCAGCGAATTTACTTTCTCAGGTGGTAGGCCTGGTAACCCTTCGCGGGTTCAGTCCAGTCTTTCGGCCAATCCGCTTCCGTGCAACGAAGTGGCGACGGATCCTCTGTCGAATGAATCAGCAGGTCGCCATTTGCGAAGACGGTTAGCGTGTCCGCTTTCCTGAAATTTATCTGCTTGTCAGGACCAGGGGGCGGCGGGTGATGAACGCTTAACACTGCGCTATCGTCTGTCGATACGAGCATCACCGCGCCAGAACCCAGATCGGCGGATGTTTGTGGCCCGGTTAGCAGGAACCCACCATGATCCTGCTGTTTGAGCATCAGGGTAAATGCCATGGCTTGCGCCCCTCCTCGAAGCGTGGCCAGGAGTCTAGCACACGGGTTGGAGCCTTAGCGCTAAATTGTTGTGGAGAAAAGCTAAAGAAAACGACTAAAGGCTGGCGATCTGCGGCTCCGGAGCGGCTTCAGGATCGGCGGCCTGCAAAGCGACAGCGCGGGCGTGCAGGCGGATGGCGGCAAAGGCCGCACGGCAGACCCAATAGGCGAGCAGTACGCCGAAAGCCAGCGCTGCGAGGCTGGCACAAACGAGCATAAGAGTATTGATTGCGTCCTGCATTGGTCCTGCTTTTCAGTCCTTGCGGCCTAGCCGCTTGATTTTGCTGCTTATACCTGTTTAGCACCGGCTCACCGGGTTTCGATCCGGAAAAGCTGCTCTCTTGTACGATGCCATGTTACAGAAATAACGTAACCCGCGAGTACGTTTGACCCTCTTTTCTGTTGACAAATAAGATACTGAGAGGGGAATGGTGCGAGCGTAATCCCTACGGCATCCCTGGTCTATTACGCGATCGCAAGCGGAATACCACCCGGTCGCGCATTCTCAAAAGAAATCTCTAATGTCGATCACACACATCTCGGTGCGAGGTGCGCGACAGCACAATCTGCGGGACATCAGCGTCCAGATTCCGCGGAACACGCTCACCGTGGTCACCGGCCTTTCCGGTTCGGGTAAATCTTCGCTCGCCTTCGACACCATCTACGCCGAAGGCCAGCGTCGCTACGTAGAGACTTTATCGGCATATGCCCGGCAATTCTTAGATCAGATCGAGCGGCCCGACGTCGATTCCATCGAAGGGCTCAGCCCGGCCATCTCCATCGAACAGAAAACCACCAGCCGCAGCCCTCGTTCCACAGTCGGTACCATCACCGAGATCTACGACTACCTCCGCCTCCTCTTTGCCTCTGTGGGCGTTCCCCACTGTCCCAACTGCGGACGCCAGATCTCGCGCCAATCCGCCGAGCAGATCGTCGAGCGCATTCTCGCCCTGGGCGGCGGCGAGCGGGTCACCATCTACGCACCGGTCGTGCGGGGCCGCAAGGGAGAGTTTAAGGACCTTCTCGATAAACTTGACCAGCAAGGTTTTCGCGCGCGAGTGGACGGCGAGATTCGCGACCTCTCCGAGCCCATCGACCTCGAAAGGCGCAAGAATCACACCATCGAAGCCATCGTCTATCGCGCAGTCCTCAAGCCCGGCATTGAAAAGGCACTTGAGTCATCGGTTCAGAAGGCCCTGCAGATGGCCAACGGCCTGGTTCTGGTCGGCACTCAGTATGACGAACAGCTTTATTCGTCATCGATGTCGTGCCCCGATTGCGGCCTCGACGTGCCCAAACTTGAGCCCCGCAGTTTTTCTTTCAACAGCACTTACGGGGCATGTCCGGAGTGCCATGGGCTGGGCAGCATCTATGACTTCGATCCGGCCAAGATCATCCATGACTGGTCGAAGCCGCTGCTCGATGGCGCGCTTGGTCCGGGATCGGCGTCGCAATATCTGCTTAAGCTCATCAAGCTTGCCGCCGATCGCTACAAAATCGACCTGAGCAAGCCCTTTGAAAAGCTGCCGCAGAAACAGCAGGACTTGCTCCTTTATGGGCCTCCGAAAGGCGAGGCACCGCGGACGGGCTTTCACGGAATACTTGCTTATCTGCGGGACTCGCTCGAAGAGTCGCGCTCCGAAGCCTATCGCGACTGGATGATGAACTACATGTCGGCCTCGGTTTGCCCAGCATGCAAAGGCAGACGCCTCCGCCCCGAATCGCTTGCCGTGAAGGTCGGCGGCATGTCCATCGCCGATTTCACTGCCCTGCCGCTGGGCCGGGCCCTGGAGGCAGCGCGGACGCTGGACTTCTCCGCTCGCGAAGCGCTCATTGCCGAGCGGCTGCGTCGTGAAGTTGTCGAGCGGCTCGAGTTCCTCACTGCTGTAGGCCTCGGATATCTCTCCCTCAACCGCAATGCTGCGACACTCTCCGGCGGCGAAGGCCAGAGGATCCGTCTCGCCACGCAGATCGGATCAAAGCTCCGAGGCGTCCTTTATGTGCTCGACGAGCCTTCGATCGGACTTCATCAGCGCGACAACCAGCGGCTGCTGGCCGCGCTGGAATCCCTCCGCAACCTCGGCAATACTGTGCTCGTCGTCGAGCACGACGAAGAGACCATCCGCCACGCCGACTACGTCGTCGATCTCGGGCCGGGCGCCGGCAAACTCGGTGGCGAGGTTGTCGCTGAAGGCACACCGCAGGACATCATGCGAACGCCGGCGTCGCTGACCGGGCGCTACCTGTCCGGCGAGCAGGCGATCCTGCACCGCATGGCGCCCCGCGCGCTGAACGGCAAGTGGATTACCGTCGAAGGCGCACGCAGCCACAACCTCCGCGACATCACGGCAAAATTCCCGCTCGGCGTCATGACTGTCGTGACGGGCGTGTCGGGCTCCGGCAAAAGCACGCTGGTCAACGACATCCTGTACCGCGCCCTGGCGAAAGAACTCTACGGCTCGCGCGAAGAGCCGGGCGAGTACACGAAGATTCGCGGCTTCGAGAACATGGACAAAGCCATCCGCATCGACCAGTC
>JAFAMZ010000369.1 GCA_019232935.1 Silvibacterium sp. | reverse complement strand
GTCCGAAAATCCGGACATGGGGCACCCGTCACTCCGGTCTGGATGACAAATCGAAGGTGCGAACGCCAAAGAAAAGAGGCTGCAGGGTGGCAGCCTCTTTGATCGTAGTGAAGGGATTTACTCGGCCACGGTATCCACAAATGCTTTCAGCTTGCGCGAGCGAGAAGGATGGCGCAGCTTGCGCAGCGCCTTGGCTTCGATCTGGCGGATGCGCTCGCGGGTAACCTGGAAGCTCTGGCCGACTTCCTCCAGCGTGTGCTCGGAGCCGTCTTCGAGGCCGAAGCGCATCTTGATGACGCGCTCTTCCCGGGGCGTGAGCGTGCGCAGGACCTGCGAGGTGTACTCCTTCAGGTTGACGCTGATGACTGCGTCCGATGGCGAAACGGCCTGGCGGTCTTCAATGAAGTCGCCTAGGTGCGAATCTTCCTCTTCGCCGATCGGAGTCTCGAGCGAGATGGGCTCCTGCGCGATTTTGAGGACCTTGCGGACCTTCGCCACGGGGATGTCCATGCGCCGGGCGATCTCCTCCGAGGTAGGCTCGCGGCCGAGCTCCTGCACCAGCTGGCGCGAGGTGCGGATGAGCTTGTTGATGGTCTCGATCATGTGCACCGGGATACGGATCGTGCGTGCCTGGTCAGCAATGGCACGGGTGATGGCCTGACGGATCCACCAGGTGGCATAGGTCGAGAATTTGTAACCGCGACGGTACTCGAATTTATCGACCGCCTTCATCAGGCCGATGTTGCCCTCCTGAATCAGATCGAGGAACTGAAGGCCGCGATTGGTGTACTTTTTGGCGATCGAGACGACGAGTCGCAGGTTCGCCTCGATAAGCTCGCGCTTGGCGTGCTCGGCGTCCATGTCGCCCTGGATCATCTCGCGCTGGGTGCGCTTGAGGTCGGCGATGGAGACGCCTGCATCCTGCTCGAGTTTCTCGAGGTCGATGCGGCAGTTCTTCTGCTGGCGGCGGTACTCCTTCTTGAGCTCTTCGCTCTTCGATGCGTCGTACTTCTGGTCGAGGGTGCGAATCTGCCGCTCGAGCGTGCGCATGACGTCGACGGTCTTGTTGACCTTGTCGAGCAGGCGCTTGCGCTCCTGGTTGGTGTACTTCAGCTCGCGCACGATGCGCGAGACCAGGACTTTTTCCCGCGCGATTGCCCAGCGCGTCTTGCGATATTCGCGAGCCCTGGCCTTGGGGTTGATGGCTGCGAGCTTCTCTTCGAGAGTCGCGGCCTTCTTCTGGTGTTTTACGAGGACGTCGATCCGGGCGACGGTCTGGCGCACGCGCGCCTGCAGCACCTCTTCGGTGATCTCTTCTTCATCGAAGATGACCACTTCCTTGATGTTGCGCACGCCGCGCTTGAGGTCTTCGCCGAGCGCGACGATTTCGCGGATCACGATCGAGGAGCGCGAGATCGCCTTCATCACGCGCATCTGGCCGCGCTCGATGCGCTTGGCGATTTCGACTTCGCCTTCACGTGTGAGCAGCGGCACCGTGCCCATCTCGCGGAGATACATGCGGACAGGGTCGTTGGTCTTTTCCAGGGTACCCGGCGTCAGGTCGAGTTCTACATCCTCGCCTTCTTCGCCTTCGGATTCGAAGGCCTCTCCGCCGAGTTTGGGGCCGCCATCGAGAAGGTCGATACCCTGGGTGCCGATGGTGGTGATAAGATCGTCGAGATCGTCGGGCGACTGCATGTCTCCTGGGAGGAGATCGTTGACCTCACCGTAGGTCAGGTAGCCCTTTTCCTTGCCCGTGTCGATCAGTTTCTGAATATCTTCTTCGTATTTGTCTTCAATAGCCAAGCGCGTGTCTTCTCCCGCGTCGAATGTGTTCGGATCTGTTTGCCTGGGTTGGACGAAGTGCGGTCGAGGCCATTGAGGCGTTGTCCCAAAGCGAAGCTATGTCGCCGGGCGGAAGGCGCACGTCCACCGAAGAGTTACAGAATATCACGCCGGCGCGCCGGTTGAGCAGAAATCGGCGCCTGCGTAGCCGAATTTTTGGTCAATTCTGCCCAGATCCTCAATCACTTAGATGTCCCGCACTCCGGTTTCGTTTCAGATTCCTCCGCTGGCCACACGGCTATCGATGGGAAATGGCGAAAACGAGAAATCCGATCACGCCGAAGACCACGAGCATGACCAGGAGGAGGAGGCCTCCAATGAGCAGGTTGGCGACCCGCTGCTGTTCGGGGCGGGGATGGGTAATGCCAAAGGTGGCGATGAAGGTTTCGGTAAGCCAGGAGAGGAGCTTCAATGCAGTATCTGCCTGGAATGAGGATACGTCATGAATGTCGGCGTTCACGATGCAACCTGTAAGTTTCCATACATGAGTGAGATATCGCTAGTCGAGCTGGCGGAGCCAACGGGCGATCTCCTGGATTTTCCGGGTCAGGGTGAGGACGGTCTGGAGGTCTCCGCCGCGCTCGGCGGCTTGCAGGTCGGCGCGGAGCTGGCGCTGCTGCTGTTCGAGCGAGCCGCGGCGGATGGTGGCGACGGCCTCCTCAACGTGCCGGGGGTCGGGGTCGGAGCCGTG
>JAFAMZ010000353.1 GCA_019232935.1 Silvibacterium sp. | reverse complement strand
AGCCAGATCGGGCTCCAGATGAGGATGATGATCCAGACGAAGAGGACGACTCCGTAGAGCTGGTAGCGCTGCAGCTTGCCGAAGAGTGCGAAGCCGTAGCCTTCGAAAATGGTCGTGCAGATGAGCGATGTGAGGATGTAGTTGGAGAAGGCCATGCGGCCGGCGGCGGCGAGAGTGCGCGTGATGGGACGGAGGGCTCCGAGCTTGATTGCGAGAATGAGCAGGGCGATGTAGCCGAAGGCGGTGAAGCGTCCGAATTCGTAGGCAACATAGCCCAGGCTTTGAGAGTCGATGGTGAAGTGGTTTCGGACGGAATACCAGACGCTCCAGGAGTGCGCGGGCAGTCCGATGGCGAAGCCGATGAGGGCCATCCAGATATAGAAGCGTGTCGAGCGGTCGCCGGAGAGGACTCCGAGCTTGATGAGGGCGATGCCGATGAGCATCATGTCGAGTATGTCGAACCAGAAGAACGGGACATAGATCGGAAAGCTGTGAGCGTGGTAAACGAGTTTCGCGCGGAACTGGAATAGCCTGGCATAACTGCCCAGGTGGGCGTCGGTTTCCTTCTTCAGGTCTTCGGCAGAAGGGCTGAAGTTGCTGACGGTCTGTTCCCAGTCTTTTTTCGTGGCTTCCTGGTCCTTCGTGAGCTTTTTCCCGGCCTTTTCGTCGGCCTGAACGGCCAGGTATTCGCGGTGTTGACTCTTGATATGGAAGTGGTATGCGAGGCCGGTGCCGGTAATGGTAAGCATCATGAGACCTGCGACGATGAGCAGGACACGTGGGGAGCGCTTGCGCAGCGGATAGAGGAGCAGTCCCATCATGGCGTATGGGAAGAGGATGTCGCCCCACCAGATGAGATAGGCGTGGATCATGCCGAAGAGCAGAAGCCAGAGCATGCGCCGGTAGTGGATATCGGCGGCGTCGGCGGCTGCGCCTTTCCGGGAAAGGCGATCGATGAGGAGGTAGACGCTGGCTCCGAAGGTGAGTGAAAAGATGGCGCGCATCTTTCCTTCGCCAATGATGGTGATGAAGCACCAGGTAAAGAGATTGAGGCCGGTAGCGCCTCCGGCGGGCGTGGGACTGCTGTAGGCAGCTTCGGGCAGGCCGAAGGCGCAGATGTTCATCAGAAGGATGCCGAGGAGAGCGAATCCGCGGACGGTGTCGACGGCGAAGATTCTCTCATCTTCGCGGACGGGGACGACCGCAGGCTGCAGATCAGGCGGTGCGGCGGGGATGGCAGCTGTCACGGGTTCAAGGACAGCAGGCGAAACGTTTTGGGCTGTCGCCATGAGAGCCTTTCATGCGAGCAAACATTGGGCCGGAGACGGAGCGTGGTGGGGAGCCGCATCAGTATACGCTCCGGACGCCTGCACAGCCTATGGTGAAGCAGGTTGTGGAATGGTTACAGAATGGTGTCGTTGCGTCTGCTTCCGGGTCTGGAGCATACTTCGATGTTGCCGGGAGGCGGGTATGATTCTGCGGTGGTTGAGTGGTGCAATGGCGGGTGTGCTGGGCGGAGTGCTGGCGGCCGGATGCGTGTGGGGTATCGCGCAGAATGGAGCGAAGCAAAGCGGAGCGGGGCAGAGCGCGAAGGCATCGCAGGAAGAGAACGACCGGGATATTGCGATCCTGCGGAAGGATATCCGGAGCCAGAAGAGAAACGTGATTGAGACGAAGGTGCCGCTGACAGATGAAGAGTCGGGCAAGTTCTGGCCGGTGTACGACCAGTACACGGCGGAGCTGGTGGAACTGAACAATGTGAAATATGAGCTGATCAAGGCCTATACAGAGGGTTACGACAAAATGACCGATGCGCAGGCCGATGAGTGGTCCACACGGATGCTGAAGCTGGATGCGGATGTGGCCGCGCTGCGGCAGAAGTACTTGCCAAGGTTCCGGAGTGTGCTGCCGGCGAGGAAAACCGCGCTGTATGAGCAGGTGGAGCGACGGACGCAGATGGTGATCGATGCGCATCTGGCGTCGGAGTTTCCGCTGGCTCAGACCCAGAAGTGAGTGAGGCGTGAGCCCCCTCAAACCAAAACCGGGCTTGAATAGGGCGCCGGTTACAATTCGGTTGATTCAGAGGTGACTGATGAGTGGTTTTGAAAGCTATCCGCGGATCACGCCGTTTTTATGGTTCGATTCGAACGCTGAAGAGGCAGTGGAGTTCTATCTTGGCGCGTTCAAAAACTCAAAGCGGCTGGGCGAGTTGCGCGCGCCGGACGACAGCATCGGGCCGAAGGGCAAGGTGGTGACGATCAGCTTTGAGCTTGACGGGCAAACGTTCACCGCGCTGAATGGCGGGCCGGCGCACAAGTTTAACGAGGCAGTTTCGTTTGTGGTGCGCTGCGACTCACAGGAGGAAGTGGACTACTACTGGGAGAAGCTGTTGGAAGGCGGAAGCGAAATCCAGTGCGGCTGGCTGAGGGACAGGTTCGGCCTATGCTGGCAAATTGTGCCTGCGCGGTTAAGTGAGCTGCTCCGGCATCCAAAGGCGTTTCAGGCCATGCTGACGATGAAGAAGCTGGATATCGCAGAGCTGGAAAAGGCGGGGCGCGGATAGGTATGGGGCCGGGCTACGCTGCGGCTCGTTTCGAGAGGCCGTTGAAGGGCAGGTAAAGCTTGAATATCGTTCCGGTGCGGCCGGGGCGCTGGGAACTGCGAACGCGCAGGATTCCGCGGTGACGCTCGACGATTTCGCGGCTGACCCAGAGGCCGAGACCTGTGCCACCGACTCCTTTGGTGGAGAAGTAGGGCTCGAAGATTCGCGAAAGGTCGTCGTGGTGGATGCCGGTGCCAGTATCGGCGATGGTGACGACGATGCCGCGATTCTGCCTTGACCAGCAGGTGGCTTCGCGGCTGCGGATGAGAAGGCGTCCGCCGGTTTGCTGCATAGCGTCGATGGCATTGCCGATGAGGTTGTTGAGTACCTGGCGGATTTCTCCATTGATGCAGTTGATGGTCTTGTCTGCGCGCATGCGCTGCTCGACGTTTACGCGAGACCTGAGGATGCGGGCATGCTGGATGGCGAGCACGTCATCGATCAGCTCGTCGCAGGCGACGGCAGTGGGCTCGTTCGATTGGCGGTAGAAGCGGAGGGTCTGGCTGGTGATATTCGAGACCCGGTGCAGCTCACGCTGAGCAAGATCGAGATATCCGTGAATCGGGTTGACCTCGGAGGTCTGGAGGGCAAGGTATACGAGGTTGGTGACGGCTTCGAGCGGATTGTTGATCTCGTGCGCGATTGAGGCCGCCAGGCGTCCCACGGAGGCGAGTTTTTCGCTTTCCCTGAGAGCTGCCTCGGCGCTCTTCATGGACTCGAGGCGGGCATTCACGCTGCGCGTCTCGGAGATCACCTGATTGAGCTGTTGAATAAGCTCATCGCGTTCACGAATGGCAACGACCTCGGCAGTGACGTCGTGGCAGATGGTCAGTACCCCCTGAACAGTTCCGGAGGCACTATAGAGGGGGCTGGAGGAGTAGGTCCAGTAGACGTTCTCGATAGCTCCTTCGCGATTGACCGGGATGAGGACGTTTTTTAGGTAGATGGATTCCCCGCGCAGAGCGGCTTCGATCTGTGGGCCGGCAATGTGCCAGGATTCGTTCCAGCACTCGGGAGCGGACTGGCCAAGTGCGCGGGGGTGTTTCTGGCCTATGACGGAGACGTACGCGTCGTTGTAAATCTGAGTGAGCTGGGATCCCCAGAAGATGGCGCAAGGGAATTGGCTGCAAAGAAGCAGATTGACGGAGCATATGAGCAACTCGGGCCAGCCTGCAATGGGACCGAGCGGAGTGTCAGCCCAGTTGTGGCCGCGGACGAGGTCTGCCATCGCTCCCGTGCAACTGATTTTCGGGGCCCTTTTTGCGGCGGCGTAACTACCGGCAATCGTGGGCGGTTCGGTGTCCGGATTCATGTTCTCCCACTGAGGTCCGCTTTGTAGCTGGGGAAATCCTGCAATGCTGCTCTGACCCCGGACACTTCGGCATCGGGGGCATCACTTTTTTGAGAGATAGGATGGGTCGGATCGTTAGAGGGTTGTCGCGGAGAAAAGGGTTGTGCGCGAATATGCTTATTTGACGAAACGAGCGGCGAGGGGTCCTGCGATGACAAGAAAAAGTACATAAGCAGCGGCGAGGGGCCCGAGACGAGGCTCAATGCCGGCTCCCAGACCGGCAATGACGATGGAGAATTCGCCACGCGCGATGAGGGCCGCTCCGGCGCGAATGCGTCCTTCGCGGTCGATGCCGGCCCGTTTCGCCGACCAGTATCCGGTGACTACTTTGGTGAGGGCGGTCGCGACTCCGAGAAAGATGGCGAGGGGCAGCACGGGTAGCAGCGTTCTGGGATCGATCTGAAGCCCGAAGAAGAAGAAGAAAATGGCGGCGAAGAGGTCGCGTAAGGGCGAGAGGAGACGATGGGACTCCTCGGCGACCTGACCCGATAACGCAATCCCGACGAGGAACGCTCCGATTTCGGCGGAGATGTTGAAGCGCGCCGCCACACCGGCGAAGAAGAGTACGAGTCCGAAGGTGGTGAGCAGGACAATTTCTTCAGATTCGTGCGGAGCCCAGGAATTCATCCAGCGTCCAACACGAACGGCGAGGACCAGGGCAAGAGCGACTGCGATCACTGCGACGGTAACTGAAGTAAGGATTTCAAGCGGTGGGCCTCCGGCGAGCGATACACCGATGAACGGCAGGTAGATCGCCATGGCGAGATCCTCGAGGACGAGGATCGCGAGGACTGTGGGCGTTTCGGAGTTGCCGCCGCGGTTGAGTTCTGAAAGAACCTTGGCGACGACGCCGGAGGAAGAGATCCATGTGACTCCGCCGAGCAGGACAGAGGCGAGCGTGCTCCATCGCATGAGGAGTCCCGCGACAAGGCCGGGCGTGAAGTTGATCAGAAAATCCATACCACCGGCGAGAAGTCCAGAGCGAAGGTCGCGCACCAGCTTCTCTCCGTTGTATTCGAGGCCGAGCATGAATAACAGGAGCAGCACGCCAATCTGAGCGCCGGTTCCAATGAAATTTTTGCTCAGATCGAGCGGAAGTACGCCGCCGTTTCCGAAGGCGAGACCGACCAGCAGGTAAAGGGGGATGGCGGAGAATCCCCAGCGGCTGGCGAAGCGGGCGAGGATTGAAAGAACGATGACTGAGGCCCCAATTTCGACAAAAAGACGTGCCTCATGGTGGTGTTCGGCGGCAAGCATAGAGCTACGGAATGGGGCAATTATATCTCAGGGTTTGAACCGAAATGCATTGACGCTGATCGCGTTGCGAGGGAAGCTAGTTTGGTCGCAGTGGAGGCATCAAAGAAATGCGCGGACTAAAAGTCTGGGCTGCCGCATCGGTTTTGATGGTCGTGTTCCTTCCGTATGGTCTGGCTGGTGCCCAGTCGAAGCCGGCTTCGCAGTCGAAGCGGGCCGCAAAGCCGAAGCCGGCGGCGAAGCCCAAAGCAGATTACGTACGCTTTTCGAAGCCGAACACCCTCACGTTCGATGAGCTGGTGCAATTGGAGAAGAACGCGACTGCGCCGGCTCCGCTGGCGAAAAAGGTGCAGAAGCTGGTGACGACGCCTTTCATCAGCAATGAGGCGTTTTACGATGGCGCAAAGCCGAAGCGGCCGAGTTCACCTGAATTAGGCCCGTATCTTCGCGCGGTAATGTGGAATATCGAACGCGGGATTCAGTTCGACGAGATTCGGATTGCGCTTACGCAACCGGACCGGTTTAACAGCCTGCTGCCGGACGGGAAGGATCCGAAGGAGAAGCCGCTCGGTCCCGATGGATTGAGAACCGTCAAACAACAGCTGGATGTTCTTCAGGCGGCCGATCTGTTCATTCTCGACGAGGCCGACAATGGCGTGACGCGTACCGAGTATCGCGACGTCGCGCGCGATCTGGCCCAGGCGTTGAAGATGAATTACGCGTATGGTGTTGAGTTCCTGGAGGTGGATCCGCTGAATCTCGGCCTCGAAAAGGTGGAGATGGAGGACAAGGAGGCGCAGGCGGATATCCAGAGATCGTTCGATGTGGACAAGTCACGGTATCTGGGGATGCACGGGACCGCAGTGTTGAGCCGGTATCCGATAAAGAAGGCGACGTTGCGGCCACTTCAGGTTTGCTACGACTGGTATGCCGGGGAAAAGAAGGAGATTTCGCAGCTAGAGGCGGGGCGGCGGAAGAGCGCGAATCTGGTGTTCATGGAGAGGATAACGCGCGAGGTGCGCCGCGGCGGCCGCACGACGCTGATCGTGGAGCTTGCTGTTCCGGAGTCTCCGACGGGCGCGGTTACGGTGGTCGCTCCTCATCTCGAAAACAAATGTAAGCCTGAGTGCCGCGCCAGGCAGGCCCTGCAGATACTGGAATGGATCAAGGACGATCCCAATCCGGTCATCATTGGCGGCGACCTGAATACGACGGGATCGGACAACGCGCCGGTG
>JAFAMZ010000277.1 GCA_019232935.1 Silvibacterium sp. | reverse complement strand
TTGCATGGCCCAAGTCTACCCATTCCGTGCCCTTCGCTATAACCCATCGCTGGTCCGGCTGGAAGATGTCGTAACCCAGCCGTATGACAAAATCACCCCTGCCATGCAGCAGGCCTACTATCAGCGCAGTCCCTATAATCTGGTTCGTATCATCCTCGGACTGCCTGAACTTTTTGATTCGGCCGCTGACGGCGACGTCTACAGCCGGGCCGCACGCGATTTCACGACATGGCGCAGAAGCGGTATTCTCACCCAGGAAAACGAGCCGTGCGTCTTCGCCTACTCGCAGCGCTTTATCGTTCCCGGCACCAGCGGCCCCACCCTCGAGCGTCGCGGCTTCATCGCACTCGGCGAGCTCTACGACTACTCGCAGAAAGTTGTCTTCCGCCACGAGCAGACGTTATCCAAACCGAAAAGCGACCGGCTGAACCTGCTACGAGCCACCCGGGCTCATTTCGGCCAGATTTTCATGCTGTATTCCGATCCCGGACTCACCGCCGAGCGGCTGCTATTCAATTCAACGGCGGCGCCGGATATCGAGGTGACCGACGAATACGAGGTCCTTCACCGGGTCTGGCGAGTCAGCGATCCCAATACTATCAAGCTGCTCACCACAGCCCTCCGCGACAAGAAACTCATCATCGCCGACGGGCACCATAGATATGAGACGGCGCTCGCCTACGCTCGTGAGCGGGTGCCGGACGGGGCTTCGGCCCATCCGAAGCGGAACTCCTACCTGCTCCCGCAGCCGCCCTGTCCGGAAGCCGCAGTCATGATGACGTTCGTGAACATGGACGCCGAGGGTCTGGTCATTCTGCCGACACACCGCGTGGTTCATGGGCTCAAGGGCTTCGCGCCCCGCGATTTCTTTGAGAAAGCGGCAAAGTATTTCGAGGTGGAGGCTCTCTCCTCGGATGATCCGCAGGCTTTGATGGAGCGATTGAGGTGCGAACAGAGACGAACGGCCTTCATCGCAGTCACACCCGACGGAACGCGTCTGTTGCGGACGAAACCAGGCACAACTGCCGAAGCTCTCGCCGATATTTCCGAGCGGCAGCGGCAGCTTGATGTGATGCAGCTTCACGCCCTGGTTCTGGAGAGGCTCCTCGGGATAACACGGGAGGCGATCCGCGAGCAGACCCACGTGCGCTACCTGCGCGATGCAGCTGAGGCCGTCGAACTGGTAATGCAGCGCGAGGCGAATGCGGCCTTTCTGATGAATCCCGTTTCGCTGGATCAGCTTCGGGAGGTGGCATTCGCCGGTGAGGTGCTGCCGCAGAAATCCACCGACTTCTTCCCCAAACTTCTCAGCGGCCTGGCAATTTATGCGCTGGATTAGGCGTGCCCCGCGAATCTGGGCATGTTTCTCGCTTCTTCTACTAGGCTCCCGACCGGGACAGCAGGCTGCGCCGCAGCCGCAGACTCTTCCGGGTCCGCCGCCCCCTGCTGTCCAGATTCCGAAGCCGCCGAGCGTCACGCCTCGATTTCTTGTAGTGCTTGACGCCGCGCATGGCGGAAACGATACAGGAGCCCGCCTCAGCGATCAGGTTCTCGAAAAGGACTTCACTCTGAGCCTCTCGGCGCGGCTGCGATCCATGCTCGCGGCCCACGGCATCGGAGTGACTACCACCCGTGACTCGGACGTTAACCCCACCCCTCCGGCGCGCGCTGAAGCGGCAAACCGCACCCCTGCGTCAGCCTGCATCCTGATCCACGCAACTGGAACCGGGAGCGGGGTGCATCTTTACACTTCGTCGCTGGCGCCTACACCTCTGAGCCGATTTATGCCGTGGCAGACTGCGCAGTCTGCCTATGTGACACAGAGCCTGAAGCTGTCCTCCGAGATCGATTCGGCGCTGGCACACGCCGAGATCCCCGTAACCCTGGGGCGCACCTTCCTGCAGCCTATGGACAGCCTTACGTGTCCGGCGGTCGCCGTCGAGGTGGCTCCGCTGACTGCCGGCCGCTCAACGAAGTCAACTCCGCTGTCGGATGCGGCTTACCAGCGGTCGATCCTCGATGCACTGACGGCGGCTCTGGATGAGTGGCGCACTGACTGGAGGCAGCAGCCGTGATCTCACGGGCGCAGCGCATCCTGCTGTTTGCCATGTTGGTCGCCGCGGTCGTTATGGCTGCTGTGTTGCTTCGGATGCGGGAACGCGCCGAGGATCGGATGCACGCGGTCGAGGCGCCGGAACCCCTTGAGCCGGTGGATGCGCCGGCCACTGCAGTCACTCTTCTTATTCCTAACGACGTCGATAATTCGCTGGCTGAAAGCCCGCGCAGTCTGCGACTTCCGCAGGACGACAGCGCCCGGGCCCGGGTGCTGCTTGAAGCGTTGCTCGAGGCCTTCAGAGACCCCCAGTCCACACACAGAATCGGCGGAGGAGCGCCCGGCGCGGAAAGCAAGCACGATACTGGCCCCGCCCCGGCCCGTGCTGCCGATATCGACGAGGTCTACCTGATGCCGATACCGCAGCCTGCGGGAACGCTGCCGATTCCCGGGAAAATGGCGGTGGTGGACTTCACCGCCGCCTTCGCGCAGTCCCACCCCTCGGGCATCGA
>JAFAMZ010000016.1 GCA_019232935.1 Silvibacterium sp. | reverse complement strand
GTACGCCGTGGTCATGTCGAGGACAGGACCGCTATAGCGAAGACGGATGGGCGAAAGAGTTTCGAGTTCCTTGGCTTCGAGCGCCATCAGCACTTCTTCTACGTTCGCGAAGACGCGGCCCTCGCCCTTGGCTCCCTTGCGCGCCTTGGTCAGATAGTACAAACCAAGGACCATGTCCTGCGTAGGAACGGTGATCGGCTGACCTGACGCCGGCGACAGGATGTTGTGCGAAGCGAGCATTAGCACGCTGGCTTCAACCTGCGCTTCCGGCGACAGCGGAATGTGCACTGCCATCTGGTCGCCGTCGAAATCCGCGTTGAAGGCGGTGCAGACGAGCGGGTGAATCTTGATGGCCTTGCCCTCGACGAGCACGGGCTCGAAAGCCTGGATACCGAGGCGGTGCAACGTTGGAGCACGGTTCAGCAGCACCGGGTGGTCCTTGATGACTTCCTCAAGGATGTCCCACACGATGGGCTCCTGCAGCTCGACCATTTCCTTAGCCTGCTTGATGGTTGTGCAGTGGCCGGTCTGTTCGAGCCGGTGATAGATGAACGGCTTGAAGAGCTCGAGAGCCATCTTCTTGGGAAGACCGCACTGGTGCAACTTTAGCTCGGGTCCAACGACGATGACTGAACGGCCCGAGTAGTCGACGCGCTTGCCCAGCAGGTTCTGGCGGAAGCGTACTGCTTGCCCTTGAGGGTGTCAGAGAGCGACTTCAGCGGACGGTTATTCGCACCGCGCAGCACGCGGCCGCGGCGGCCATTGTCGAAGAGCGCATCGACTGCCTCCTGCAGCATGCGCTTTTCGTTGCGCACGATCACCTCAGGCGCATGGAGGTCCATGAGCTTCTTGAGGCGGTTGTTACGATTAATGACGCGGCGATAGAGATCGTTGAGATCCGAAGTCGCGAACCGGCCGCCATCCAGAGGCACAAGCGGACGCAGTTCCGGTGGAATGACCGGGATCACGTCGAGGATCATCCACTGTGGTTTGTTGCCCGACTTGCGGAAGGCCTCGACGACCTTAAGCCGCTTGGCATACTTCAGGCGCTTCTGCAATGAGGTCTCTGCCTTCATTCGCTCGCGCAGTTCGGTGGCGAGTTCGTCCACGACGACGCGTTTGAGCAGCTCTTTGATGGCCTCGGCGCCCATCATGCCTTTGAAGCCGGTGGGGCGGTACTGGGCGTCAAGCTCGCGAAAGCGAGTCTCGTCCTTAATGATCTCGCGCTCACGAACAGGTGCATCGCCCGGATCGACCACAACGTAGCTCTCGAAGTAGAGCACGCTCTCGAGGTCGCGCAGTGAGATGTCGAGCAGGTGGCCGATACGTGACGGAAGTCCCTTGAAGAACCACACATGCGAGCAGGGTGAAGCAAGCTCGATGTGTCCGAGGCGCTCACGGCGCACTTTGGATACGGTGACCTCGACGCCGCACTTGTCGCAGATGACTCCGCGGTGCTTCATGCGCTTGTACTTGCCGCAGAGGCACTCCCAGTCAGTGACCGGGCCAAAGATGCGGGCGCAGAAGAGTCCATCGCGCTCGGGCTTGAACGTGCGGTAGTTGATGGTTTCCGGCTTGGTGACCTCGCCATGCGACCAGCTGCGAATCTTTTCCGGCGAAGCGAGCTGGATGCGGATCGCGTCAAAGTCGGTGATGGGGCTTGTCAATTCAAACGGGCTGGAACGGTACAAGGTGTTCCTCCTTGGCTAGCTCCTAGCTTCTAGCTGCTAGCTTCTAGCCTTGTTTCTTCTGTTCTTTGCGTCGCGGCTTACTTGCGAGGTAAGCCGCGTAAATCTTTCGCGGTGCTGTTAGCTAGCAGCTAGAAGCTGGTAGCTAACAGCCCGCTTTCAATCCGCAGCTGTCAATGTGGGCAGCGGTTGTTTCTTCGCTTCTCCTTCGGGAGTCATCTTCATCAGCTCAACATCGAGGCAGAGCGACTGCAGCTCGCGGATGAGCACGTTGAACGACTCCGGCACGCCCGGCTCGATTGCCGCCTCACCCTTGACAATGGCCT
>JAFAMZ010000435.1 GCA_019232935.1 Silvibacterium sp. | reverse complement strand
ATCCGTGTTCGAACACCCACTCATGCAGGCGCGGTTCCCAGTGCACATTCGAAGCGAAGATGCGCCGAGCGATGGAGAAGGTGCCGGGGGTGAATTCAAAAACCGTAAGGTTCCCAAAAGTGTTCTGGGCCGGGTCGAAAAGCTCGTAATAGAAAATGCGTCCGGGCTGCCCCGGGTTCTGCTCTCCGAATATCCAGTTCTGGCCGGGATGCATGAAAGTCTGTGGAGGCCGTCCCCTAATGACGTTGCGGAGCGCCTCCTGGCGCCGGTTGGCCTTTGGAATGTACAGTTGGTCGAAGGCGAACAGCGAAACCGAAAGCACCGAGGCAATCACAAAAATCGGCAGTACGATGCGATAGAGGCTGATCCCGCTGGCCTTCATGGCGGTCAGCTCACTCGATTTGCTCATCAGGCCGAAAACCACCAGGACCGCAATCAGCACGCTCAGCGGCGTGATCGGATAGTAGAGCATGCTGGGGACGAGGTTCAGCAGATAGGCCGCTACGGTAATGAACGGCGTTTTGTTGCGGATAATATCGGCGAGCAGCTCGAAGCAGGTGAAGATCAGCATCAGCATGACAAAGCTGACCATCACCAGGGCAAACGTGGAGAGGAATTGCGTCAGAACATACTCGTCTAAGATGAGCGGGAATCTTCCCCGGGTATGGCGGGGCTTGGCAGCTCGCCGCACAGTTATGGCTTCGTGGGCTTCTTCCCCTTCCTTTGCTTCAGGCTTGAATAGATTTCCAAGCGAAGAGATGGCGGCGAGCATGGCTCCTCCGGTGGACATCTGACTCAGCAGAACGACACCCACTCCCGCAAAGAGCACGTTTGCCATCCAGATGCCGGCGGCCACAGGCACCTTGTTCTGCCGGGCCAGCGCCGTGCCCGTCGATGAGAGAAAGTAGTAGAGGAAGACAAGCGCAATCGTAAGGACAAATCCCGCGCCCTTGCCGCCGCGCTTTGAGGAGATCCCGAGCGGAACGCCGACCAGCATAAGAACCAGGCACGCAGCCGGGTAAGCGAAACGCTTGTGCAACTCGATCCAATACCAGCGGCCCCCCTTCTGCTGCGCCCGTTCGAGCAGTTCGCTGTTCGACATAGCCAGGATCGGCGACTCGCTTCGACTCGGGCGTACCTCTTCCTGCGCATTCAGCCTGAGGGGCAGGTCGGTCTGCGCGAACGTTGAGACATTGTATTGATCCGGCTCATTCGCGACGGTCTGGTGTTCTGTGCCGTCGTGCAATCGCATGATGGCTTCCTGATCCTTGCCGTTGACCACAGTGGCCGAGGCGCCGGTAGTGATCTTAGGTGCGGCGGGATTGGATAGGTCAGCGAGAAATATCTCGCGCCAGTTCGCCGCATCCGAAGCGGCGCGGACGTCCTGCACATAAAGAACGTAGTTCTTGAAGTCTTCGTAGAAGACTCGCGGCTGAACTTCGTACGATGCCTGTGCGTTGAGCAGTTCGGATTCCAGGCGGAGCGTAGCTGCCGTAGCTTTGGGAGCGAAGTAGAGGGAGTTGGCCAGGCCGATTAGCCATCCCGCAACAGAGACCATGGCGACAATGCCCGCAAATCTCCACACCCCGATTCCGGAGGCCCGCATCGCCGTAATTTCGCTGTCGGCGGCGAGGCGGCTGAGGCCAAGCAGGACCCCGACGAGCACTGCCATCGGGATCGTGACCGTGAAGGTATTCGGCAGTGTAAGGAGGATAATCTCAAGCACCGAGCCGAGGGAGGCGCTGTTGCGTACCACCAGTTCGAGAAGGTGCGGAAGATCGCGCATGAACAGGACAAAGGTAAACAGCGCGCCTCCGAGGAAGGCATGCGACAGAACCTCTTTCAGGATGTATCTGGTGAGGATGCGCACGATCGAGCCTTCAGTCGATTCTACAGAAGTCGAAAGCATAAACTCAGGCGCAGAAGCTTGAGTAAGGCTCGGAGTATTTCGAGGGCTCAGTGCGGGCTAATCGCCCTCCGCGAGGAATCGATACCCGACGCCCCGGACAGTCTTGAGATAGCGTGGGGACGACGGCTCGTCCTCGATATAGCGGCGCAGGCGGACGATGAAATTGTCAATAGCGCGCGTATCGGTGTCTTCGTGGACGCGCCAGACGCGTTCGAGCAACTCCTTGCGCGATACGATGCGACCCTGGTTGCGCACGAGATACCGGAGTAGATCGGTCTCCATCAGGGTAAGACGAATCGTCCGGCCGAGCGCCGTCAACTCCAGTGCCTCGAAATCGATCCGGCGGCCGGCAAACTCGAACGGAGACGGTGCCTCGCCGGCCGCGGGAGTCTCATCGACGGGCTGATGCCAGGTGAGCCGACGCAACAGGCTGTTGAGACGGGCGAGAAGGATCGACAGCTCAAAAGGCTTTGCCAGATAGTCGTCGGCTCCCGCAGCGAAGCCTGCCAGAACGTCCTCCGACCGGCCTCGCGCAGTCAGCATCAGAACAGGAAGAAAGTTCTGCCTGGCCCGCAGTTCGGAAACCACCTCGAACCCGCTCTTGCCGGGTAGCATCACGTCAAGAACCATGGCGTCGAAATTCTCGTTATCCAGGCGCGCTAGAGCGGCTTCTCCGTCGCTTTCGATCACCGGATCATAGCCTTCAGCCTGAAGATTGAAAAGAAGCCCCTGGGCGAGGTGCATTTCGTCTTCAACGATGAGGATCCGCGCCGTCGCGCTCATTAGGCTGTCAGCTCCCGTTTGTGAGTCGCCTGGCTCAGAATGCGCGGCAATTGCACGCTGACAATCGTGCCGCGTCCCTCGCCGGGACTTTCGGCGAATGCGTCTCCGCCGTGCTGGCGCGCGATAGTGCGAACAATGAAAAGCCCCAGACCTGCTCCCTTGGTCCTGAGCACCGATCGCATCGGAGCTCGATAAAACCGCCGAAAGACCCGCTTCAGGTGCGCCGCCGGAATTCCGATGCCGCTATCGGCGACGCTGAGCACGATCCACGCTTCGTCGCGGATCGAAAGCCTCACCCTGATCTCCATAGCTTTCGGCGAGTACTTGACGGAATTGTCCAGCAGATTCATGACCACGCTCTGCAACTCCTCGCGATTTCCTCGAACCACCAGAGGGACATCACTATCGCTGTTTTCGAAGGTGATTGCGCCGGCATCGAGATGGTGACGGATCCGCGCCCTCTCGATGCACTCACTAACAAGAGCCCGCATGTCGACCGGGAGGCGAACCTGGTTCTGCGTGCGCTGCCCAAGCTCGCCGGCTTTCAGCACCTGTTCGACGGTGGCCAAAAGCCAGTTCGTATCCTCGAGCATGACTGAATAAAACTCGCGTCGCTTTTGTTCGGGAACCTCTCGCCGCTGCAGAGTCTCAAGATACAAACGAATGGAAGTAATGGGCGTTTTCAGCTCGTGCGTTACGGCATTGAGAAAAGCGTCATGCCGCTCGTTTCGCCGCACCTCTCGCACCAGGAAAATCGTATTAAGAACGACGCCTACCATCAGCAGGGCAAAGAAGGGAATTCCGACTACCATCGGAACGATGCGGCGCCAGTTGAGGATGATCCAGCCCACGTTGAGCACGGCGGCGACCCCAAGCATGCATGCTCCCAGAATGATGAAGAGCACCATGTTCCGTTTTCGTCCGCTGATGCGCATGGATGGGCTGATGAAAGTCTACAGGGGACACCCCTGTCACAAGATGCGGGAAAGAAATAGGCGGTGGTCGCCTATAGAATGCGGTCAGTCCGGCAAATCCATGAACCGCATGCTCCATAAGTACGCGATAGCCGCCCTGCTATGCCTCAATTGCGTCCTCCTGCACCCGCAGGACCTGGCTCCGCGCGCTTACCTGATCACGCCCGCACACGCGAATGCGGTTACGCTGACTTACTCCTTCTACAGCGGGGGATTGGACTTCGGTGGAGTCATTCCCATCACCAATGCGAGTGGAACCTATCACGTTCCGATCTTCAGCTATTACCATTCGTTCGATTTCTTCGGACGCTCCGCCAATCTCGTCGCCTCCCTGCCGTATGCCGTCGGAACCTTCAGCGGTACCGGGCTCCACAGGAGCGGCAGCATCTACCGCTCCGGCCTCGTCGATATGACCGCCCGATTTTCCGTCAATCTCTTCGGAGGACCCGCGATGGAAGCTCCGGAGTTCATCAAATGGAAGCAGAAAAGGTTACTCGGAGCGAGCCTCAAAGTAATCGCCCCAACCGGACAATACAACCCAGACCATCTTGTCAACTGGGGTCTCAACCGGTGGGCCTTTAAACCCGAGCTGGGCCTCTCCCAGCGCTTCGGAAGCTGGCTGGTCGACACCTATGGCGGTGTATGGTTTTACACCGCCAATTCCAATTTCTATGACGTACCGGTTCGTAACCGTCAAACGCAGGAACCCG
>JAFAMZ010000252.1 GCA_019232935.1 Silvibacterium sp. | reverse complement strand
GCTGTTTCTCGCGCCGCTGATTTACGAATTTGGATGGGATACGTCGAATTGGGGCGTGCTCGGCCAGGGCACGGTCACCGGGCATCTGCTGGAGTGCGCAGGGCAGCTCACCGGCGGCTACTTTGCCGATCCGGGATACAAGGATGTGTCCGGGCTCGCGCGCCTGGGGTTTCCGCTGGCTGAAGTCAGCGCCGACGGCAGCACGGTCCTCGCCAAGGTAGAGGGTTCGGGCGGATGTCTTACGCGGGCCACTTGCATCGAGCAAATGCTATATGAGATTCAGGATCCGCGCGGTTACATAACACCCGATGTTGTCGCCGATTTTTCGCAGGTGCAGTTCGAGGACCTGGGGCAGGACCGCGTTCGGGTGACCGGAGGGACGGGGAAGCGCAAGCCTGACACGCTAAAAGTCTCCGTTGGATTTCACGACGGCTGGGTTGGAGAGGGGCAGATCTCCTACGCCGGACCGGGAGCAGTGGCCCGCGCGAAGCTTGCCGAGGAGATTCTGGCCGAGAGGCTGCGGCCGCTGGCGTTGAGCGAGCTTCGCTTCGATCTGATCGGATTGAATGCGATTCATGGGCGAGGGCTGTCGCCGCAAGCGTGTGAACCGTGGGAAGTCCGCTTGCGCGCCATCGCTCGCGCCAACTCACGCAAGCTGGCTGCCATGGTTCCACGCGAAGTCGAGGCGCTGTATACGAACGGCCCTGCGGCCGGAGGAGGCGTCTCAACGTCAATTCGTGAGACCATCGCCATTCTGTCGACGCTTATACCCGCCGATCTTCCGCGGCCAAAGATTCACATTGAGGTGTCCTGAAATGTTGCTGCGCGAAATCGCTCATTCGAGAACGGGAGACAAGGGCAATCTGGTCACGATATCGCTTATCGCCTATCGGCCTGAAGATTTCGAGCTGCTGGTGAGTGAGATCACGGCAGAACGGGTCGCGCAGCATTTCTCAGAAATCATCGAAGGGCGCGTCACGCGTTATGAGCTACCGCATCTGTCTGCGCTGAACTTTGTCCTGCCGCGTCCGGCGAAGCTTGCCGTAACTCGTTCGCTCGCCCTCGATGCTCATGGCAAATGTCTGGCATCGGCGCTGCTCGCCGTCGAAATTGAAGTCACTCCTCGCGCAGCAGCTTCATAGGATCGACAGACAGCGCGCGCCGCGCCGGAATCCACGTAGCCACGAGCCCAAGCAGGGCCATGGCTAGAACTACGCCGGTCATTACGAGCGGATCGCGCGGCGTCGCCTGGTAGACGATATAAGCCAGGACCCGCGTCGCCAGCAGGCCGAGAACCAATCCCGCTGCTGAGCCGAACGCGAGCAACTTGAGCGCGCGCCCGAGTGCTGCTTCCAGCACTTCCCTGCGCTGCGCGCCGAGGGCCACGCGGATGCCCAACTCGCGAAGCCGCTTGCTTACGGAGTATGCGGCCATTCCGAAGATGCCGGCGACTGAGAGAACGGCTCCCATGAATCCGAGCACGCCCAGCGCCATGGTGGCAACGCGCGGGGCAAATAAGGCGCTGTCCTTGAGACTGTTCTGCCACAATTCAATCGTGAAGGGCAGCCCTGCATCGAGATTCCGCAGCGTGCTCTTAATGGCGGCATCCAGTTGCTGTGGATCGCGGTTCGAGCGCACCGCGAGATTTGCCTGGCCGGATCCTGATTGCGCAATGGGTAGGAACAACGCCGGCTGCCGGTCTTCTGTGAGGCTCGCGTATTTCCCGTCCTCAACAACGCCGACCACCTGCACGCGCATGCCGTCACTGCCTTTGAAATATGCGCCTATTGCCCTCGGTACAGAGCCGAAGATTCTTTCGGCGAATTCCCGATTGACGACCGCTATGCGAGGCGCACTCTTATCGTCGTGCCATGTGAAGTCGCGGCCGGCGAGAAGAGTCGTCCGTGCCGCTCCGAAATATCCGGGAGAAACGTTGTACAGCATCGGCTGGGCGGCGGCTTTCGACGGCCTGAGGTCTGCAGTTTTATCGGTAAACACCGTCGTGTCGTTTGCGCCGAAATAAAGCGGCTCCCGATCAATCAGTCCCACCGCCTTTACGCCCGGAATTGCGAGCAGGGCCTCAATGATGCGCTTTTGCATGGGCGGCAACGAATCGCCGCGATAGCCGGCCATATTAAGATCCGTGCTGACGATCATCGCGTTCTTCGGATCAAAACCGAACTTGCTGTTGAGCGAGCGCACCAGCCCGCGCACGGCCACCAGAGACGAGGTAACAAGAACTGCGCAGATTGCAATCTGCGCGATGAGCATCAGGTCGCGAACCGTGATTCGCCGTCTAATTTTTCCCGATGAATCCGACTTCACTACCTCGTATGGATTCGTACGCAGCACCTGCCTCACCGGCACAGCTCCGAAGAGCATTCCGCTCGCGAGGGCCAGCAGCAACGCGATGGCGTAAACCCTGCCATCAGGACTCACGGGTACATGCAAGTCCGGTGCTACCGTTGAGAGCGGTCGCCACACGCTCAGGCCGCGCAACAGCATAACGCTGCCCCCCAATCCCACGGCGCCCCCCATCAGTGAAATCAGCAGCGCTTCAGTAAATACGTGGCGCACAATGCGTCTGCGGCTCGAACCCAGGGCAAGGCGCAGAGCAATCTCGCGCGAGCGGTCAGCCGCATGTGCGGCAAAGAGGCTCCCAAGATTGGCGCAAGCAGCGAGCAGAATCAGCCCCGCAAGAAGCATCAGGCCAGTAAGGAACTGCCGCATCGGACCGCCGAGCCAGTCTCCCGCAAGCGCCGGACTGGCGAGCGAGAACGTCATATCACCGTCATCGTTGGGGTTGTTCTTCTGCATCCACGTGCCGACGGAGTTCAGGTCGGCAATGGCCTGTGCGGGTTTCACGCCCGATTTCCTATGCCCCAGCACCATCATGAGATCGCGGTTCCCGCGTTGGTTCAGTACATACAATCCTTCCACCTGCTCCTGGTTGACCAGTGGAACCCAGAAATCAGGGGCAAGAAACAGCAGATTTCCATGAAACTCGGGCGGCGCAACGCCGAGGATGGTAAAGGGATGTTTGTTGACCTGAACCTCTCGGCCAACCACGCCGCGATCATCCTGAAAATGGCTGTGCCAATATGCGTGCGTCAGCACGATAAACGGTGCACTATTCGGACCATGCTCATCAGGGCGGTGATAGAAACGGCCCAGAAACGGCTGAACCCCGAGCACGTCGAAATAGTTGCCGGTCGTTTCGAAGATCCAAGCGCTGGTCGGGTTGTTGCCTGTATCCAGGCCTACCGAAGTGACGGTGTAGGCCGCAAGATCATCAAAGCTGTGGTTGCGATCCCGCAGATCGAGATAATCGAGATACGAGTGATTGATGGCGTGGTCCTTGCCGCGCTGGATTGCATGAAGGCTCTGAGTGTCAGGCAAATTCAGTGGGCGCAAGATGAGCGCATTCAACACACCGAAGACAACGGCATTGGCTCCGATGGCGAGAGCAAGAGTGAAAACCGCGACCAGTGCAAATCCCGGAGAGTTCCGCAATACGCGAAGGCTGTAGCGGATATCCTGAAGAAACGTCTCAATAAAGTGAGCCCCAAACGCTTCGTTGGATTCCTCGCGGTAATGCTCATATCCGCCAAAATCGATGCGCGCGCGGCGCTCTGCCTCGGCGCGGGAAATGCCGGACCGCTCCAGGTCGTCTGCGCGAAGTTGAATATGCGAGCGAAGCTCCTCATTCATCTCGTCCGCGATCGCTGAGCCGCGGAAGAGCTTTGCGAAAACAGAGCGGAACCAGCCGAAGATGTTCATGCTTCCTCCGGCTGCGCCGCAAGGGCCGTGCCGATAGCCGTCGCGAGGCGGTTCCAGTTCTCGGTCTCTTCACGGAGACGCCTGCAGCCGGCGGCGGTCAGTTCGTAAAACTTGGCACGGCGATTGTTCTCCGACGTGCCCCAACTGGCCTTGAGCAGCCCCTGCCGCACAAGCCGAAACAGCCCCGGATACAGCGCGCCCTGCTCCACCAGCAGCGCGTTGCCGGAGATCTGCGCGATGCGCAAAAGGATTCCGTATCCGTGCAGGGGGCCGAGCGACACGGCCCTGAGGATGAGAAGATCAAGCGTTCCTGGCAAGAGCTGAGCCTGGTCAGGCATGACTCCCCCTAAAATGATTAGGAGAGTACTCTTGTCTCCCCTAAGCAGTCAAGGAGAAAGCTGTCAAGGAGAAGTGCAGGACGGCCCACCTATTCTTCGGCAGCTTCGTAGCAACTGCGCCCCGGCACGCACCGGGCCAGGTGGACGTAGTGATCGTCCGGCCCGGCCGGGCCCATGGTTCGCAAGCACCAATAGCTGCTCGCCGTGTGGATTCCGGGCAGCCACGATTCGATCTCCGAGGGTGTTGTGCCATATGGGTTTTTCGTGCGGAGGCACTGGCAGGGTTGGGTTTTCACGTCGGTTGTGCTCATGGTCGCCTCCCGTCTCACTCTGCTATCCGGCAGCTCTGGGGTCTCGGTCCATCTGCCCGGCAGCCAGCAGAACAGTACGGTAGATCGCCACCGGAAACATATCGACTTTGTATGCATTCATTGACAACGGAGTCGCGCCTTGCATTGCGGCTTTGCCGGCCGCTCGGGCTGCCGCTTCGGTAATCGGTTTACCAGTCAACTCGGCTTCGGCCTGCGGCGACCGCCGCACCACGGGAGAGGCCGCGCCCATGGTCACGACTGCGCGGCGGCAGGTGTTGCCGTCCATTTCGAGCACGATTCCGGCGTCGGCGACAGCCCAGTCGAAGCTGTCCTTCTCGCCGTATTTCTGATAGGCGGAGCGGGTTCCCGGCGCGGGCTTTGGAATCATCACGCCTGTCAGCAACTCGTCCGGTTCGATAACGGTGAACTTCGTCGGGTTGGCGTCAGGATGAACGTAGAGATCTTTAATCGCGACCAATCGTTTGCCCCGCTTTGCCGAAACCAGCTCGACGGCGGCGTTAAGGCCGAGCAGCGCCACAGCGGAGGAGGAGGGAGCGACGGCCGGACACGTGCCGTAATCCATGATCGCGTGGTACTGGTTTAGCCCATTGAATGCGAAGCAGAAGTCCTTGCCCTTGCGCAGGCACTGGAACTCCGCTGAGCGATAGTACCAGCACTGCACCGGCTGGAGCAGGTTTCCACCGACCGTGGCCATGTTGCGAATGTGGGGCGTCGCGGCGCTTCCGCATGCGTCGGAGAGGATCTGGTATTGCTTGCGGATCACCGGATGCTCGCTGATTTCTGTCAGCGTTGCCAAGGCACCGATCTTCAGGCCCTTGTCAGTCTCTTCGATGCCGCGCAGCGCCGAAATATTGCGGATGTTTACCAGCTTTTCCGGTTGCGTGGTGCCGTTCTTCATGCGGTCGAGCAGGTCCACGCCGCCCGCCTTGACGACCGCGCCGTCCTTCAGCTGCGACAGCGCACCGTCTACCGTTGTGCAATCTGCGAGTGTAAAGGCGTTCATGCCAACTCCATTTCCGGTCTGGGCCTGCGCAGCGCAGCCAGCACCACAGAGGGTGTCATGGGCATCCGCCGGACGCGCACTCCAATGGCGTTATAGACAGCGTTGCCGATGGCAGCGCCGATAGAAACAACACCGGCTGCCTCGCCAATACCGGAGGCATCAGTCGAGCTCTGGCCGATGTAGGACTCGACCAGACGCACGTCAATTTCCGGAACCTCGCGCGAGCCGGCGATCTTATACATGTCAAGGTTCGGATTGACCATCAACCCGTAGTTCGGATCGAGCAGCCGGTTCTCATACAGCGTGTAGGAAATCCCCTGGATGATTCCGCCGTTAATCTGGCTTTTCACCAGGGAGGGATTCATCGGGCGTCCGCAGTCATGGACCGAAAGTACTCTTGTGACCTGGATCCGGCCCAGTTCGGTGTCGACCTTGACCTCGGCGACATCGACCCCACCGTAAGTGAGATATTTATTGCGGTCGTAGTCGGGAACGCGCTTCGCTTGGACGGTGATCTGGTCAGTGGTCATCTTTGCCGCCGCGCGCTTGAAGCTGACCGGCTTCATCTTGCCGGACTTGCTGCGGACTTCGCCGTCCACAAGAACCAGGTCGCCGGCAGAGGCGCCGTATGCAGGAGCAATGTCCGCCAGGAACTTCTGCGAGGCCTGCCATGCAGCGTCACGCACCACGGGGGTGATCGAGAGGGTGGTCACGCTTCCGCCGGAGTTCGGTCCCTGCGGATAATTCGTATCGCCAATTTTGATCGCGACCTGCGCCGGCGGCACGCCGAACTGCTCAGCAATGATCTGGGCAAAAACCGTCTTGATGCCGGAGCCGATGTCCTGCACGGCGGAGAGCACTTCGATGGAGCCGTCCTTGTGCACGCGCACTTCGGCGTTGGAGTTCCCACTGACGAATCGGTACCAGACGGACTGGGCCAGGCCCACTCCGCGCTTGACCGGGCCTGTGTCTGCGCCAGCCTTGGGATTGCGCGACTTCCACAAATCGCTCTCGCGCACGATCTGCCGCTCGACGCGCCGCACCGGATGCGGGTCGGTCTTTTCGCGCAGATCGATCGGATCCATCTCGAGCTTCACCGCGAGCTCGTCGATGGTCTGCTCCAGTGCCCATGCTCCCTGCGGATGTCCGGGCGCGCGCATTGCGGCACCGGGGCCGGCGTTGATGAAGACGTCGTTCTCTTCGGTGTGGAGCGCCGTGTACTTGTAGAGATTCGAGGCCGGCCCGGAGCATCCCGCGCCGGTGCCGCATCCCGCGGTTCCGTAGCTGACAAGATGAATGCCGGTGATCTCGCCGTCTTTCTTTGCGCCGATGCGCAGCATCTGATCGGAACTGGGCCGATTGCCGACTGAGAGGTGCTCTTCTTCGCGGTCGAGCATCAGGCGAACCGGCGCGCCCGTTTTCTTAGAAAGCGCTGCTGCGACCACTCCATGGTTGCCCGCGCCGAACTTGGCGCCGAAGCCCCCGCCCATGAATTCAGTGATGACCCTCACCTGCGAAGCCGGAATATTGAAGAAAGCAGCGAATTCTTCGCGCACGCTGGCCGTCCCCTGAGTCGAAGCCCAAACGGTGAGCATTTCCGGTTTCCAGTCGGCAACGACGCCATGCGTTTCAAGGGCCGAGTGCGTCTGCACCTGCGTGATATAACGGCCTTCAACGACAACATCGGCTTGCTTGAGTCCTTGTTCGATATCGCCCTCTTTCTTGATCGCAGGCCCATGAACGTTGCCTGTTTGCGACACGTTGCGCGGACCGCCGCCTCCGCCTGCGCTTCCCGCCTGATCGGCCGCTCCGGGAAAAACCAGGGGGGAATTCTCCTCCCGCGCCTTATCCATGTCGACGACAAACGGCAGTTTTTCGTAATCGATTTTGATCAAAGCGGCAGCTTCCTCAGCAGCGTAGGGCGTAGTGGCAGCGACAGCAGCAATGGGCTGACCCGCATAGCGCACGACGGGATACTTCACCTGCTCGAGGGAAGGATCGCGCAGAACAGCACCGCCAATCACATGCGTAATGACATGCACAGCCTTGACTCCGGGATATCGCTCCGCAGCGGAGGTGTCGACCGAGACAACCCGGGCGTGCGGCACCGAAGCGTTCGCGAACTTCGCATAAAGCATACCGGGCAGCTGCACATCGGCGGTGTATTTGGCGCGTCCGGATACTTTGGCCGGCCCATCCCAGCGCTCGACCGACTGACCGACGTACTTGAGGTCCTTGTTGACGGGCCAGACAGGAGGCTCGGTTTCGGGAACCTCGCGCGGCTCTTCGTGCAAGGTATAGCCCGGAACGCCGATCGGCATCTGGACGGTCTTTTTAGGTGTGCTGTCAGGCTTCTTTTCCTCCGCCTGCGGCAGCGCGCCTTCCAGCGTCAGGTCACTCAGTAGCGGATTCATGGCGCTCCTTCTCTAGGCCTTACGGCTGACACCCGCCGTTTCCAGCGTGGCGGCGAAGATTCTCGGATATGTGCCGCACCGGCACAGGTTGCCGGAGATCGCGTGGCGCACATCGTTTTCCGTCGGATGGGGATTCGATTCGAGCAGCGCCGCGCAACTCATCACCATGCCCGGCGTGCAAAAGCCGCATTGCAGCGCGTCGTGGTTAACGAACGCCGCTTGGAGTGGATTGAGCTTGCCGTCCTCGGAGAGGCCTTCGATCGTCGTCACTTTATGGCCGATGGCGTCGACGGCAAGCATCGTGCAGCTGTTCACCGGCATTTTGTCGAGCCATACCGTACAGCCCGAACACGATCCGCGATCGCAGACGACCTTGGTCCCCGTGAGCCCCATCTGGATGCGCAGCGCCTCGGCAAGAGTAGTACGCGGCTCGATCTGAATCGCGTGGTCCTTGCCGTTCACGTTGAGCGTAACGGGAACTGCGCCAGGGCCCAGCATCGTCACGCCGGAATTCGCGGTCTGCGCGGCGGTATTGAATCCGTGGACGCCCTCAAGCAGCGCAGTGCCGGCCGCAGTGATGCCGGCGCCCTTCAGAAAACCACGGCGCGATATGCCGCTTCGCGGCTCGATCTGGTGGGACTGCTCTGTTTGTTGTGATTCTGGACTGGAGTGCGGTTCTTTATGGGCGGACATATGTGCTCCTTGCCGGTCGAACCAGTGAGTCTCAAGGGAAGGATCGCACGCTCCCGGCGTCTGGGAACGGTGTTTACAACTTTTTACAAACTTTGAGCGTGCCGTCAGAGCAAATAGTACCGAAGCCAAACTATAACTCCGGGCTGTCACGATTTTCAACCTCGCATGGCTCCGGTCTGCGCTACCAGAGATGCGGTTTGGGATTAACGCATCACATCCTTCAAAATTGGAGGGTTATGAGACCTCGGCTTTCGTGGCGGATCTGGCTGCGCATCGGCCTGTTCTTCATTGCGATTGTTTTGCTTCTGGTGCGGCTGGTTCCACTGCACCGGGTCAAGGCTCCGGCCGAGCGGCCGATCAGGGATCTTGCCGCCACCAGCCCTCTGAATCAGCCCGGCGATGGAGTCGCTCCGGCTGACGCGTATGAAGTCTACTCGGGGATATATAGGTCTGCATCGCCCGATCCGCTGGCTTTTGCAGAGGGCTCGATCACGGATATCCCACAGGTGGACGGCAGTTGCCTGAAACCCTCTACGCCGCAGGAGCAGCAGATGACCGACGCATTCGTGGCAGCAAACCGCCAGAGCCGCCGCTGGGAGCAGAAGTTCTCCATCGGCCAAGGCTATCGGCTGCTGCCGCGCGCCGAAGTGGGTAAAGCAATGGGCTGTTTGGCGACGCACGGACGCGACGCTGATGCCTGCAAAGAGTACAACGGGCTCCGGTATGTACGGTTCCTGGGGGTTCCGGGATTCGACCAGACGCACACGCACGCGCTGGTCTCTGTGATCAAGAGCTGCGGGGGATTCTGCGGCAACGGGGGCATATTTGCCGTAGAGAGAAGCGGCGATGGCTGGCAGCGCTCCCCCACGACAGACTTTACGCGCAACTGCAGCTGGATGTACTAGAACGTGAACTTCGCAGCCAGCTGAATGCCCCTTGGAGCCCCTCCGCCAAGGAAGGGATTACCGATCCCCACGTCTCCAGTCGCGGTGATGGCATAATAGCCCGCACTCACTTCGCGCAGACCGCTCTGCGTAAAGCCGTTCGGAGCAGCGTCGGCGATGAAAGCGGGCAGCACAGGGCTCGCGAAATTCGGGTGGTTCACGATATTGAAGAACTCAGCCCGCAACTGAAGAGACAGCCTCTCGCTGAAGTTCGTGTTCTTGTAAACCGCGAGATCCCAGTTCTTATAGGCCAACCCTCGCAGCGAAGTGCGGCCGAGATCTCCAAAATGGCGCGAACCGGGAACGCAATCCTGTGCCGTTCCGCTGACACCATTCGTCAGTGCATATGAAGTGATGGAGCAGGGAATTGCAAACGACGCGAGATTCAGGAAGGTCGCCGGATTAGTCGAGTATTGGGGCCGGGCCAGGATATCGGGCCTGTCGAATCCCTCGCCGCTGCCGCTGTAATCGTCTTCGAAGTTGTAGTTCAGGTTGAATGGTTGACCGTCCTGCAGCGTGACCGTGCTGTCGAATCCCCAACCATTCCGCAGCATTTCAAGGCTGCCATTCATCTTTGGAAGCTGATAGCTGAATACCCAGGTAAAGCGGTTGCGAACATCGAAATTCGAGTCGCCATATTCCAGATTCGGACGGGTGCTGTCGTTCGGCTGCGCCGCATTCGGGATAAAGTCCTCGCTGTCGCTCGCGTTGTCGAGTGAATGCGACCAGTTATAGTTCACGATGTTAGAAATCCCGTGCCAGTCAGATATCCGTAAACTGAGCTGAAACGAGTTGTAATTCGAATAGCTGGTTGCCTCTTCCTGATTGATATAAAAAGCGCCATAGGGATTGTTCAGGTAAACCCTGCTCGCCGGGTTGTAAACGGGGATGCAGCCCGGACCGCCAGCAGGATAGCAGGGTGTCTTGGCTCCTGAGCCATTTATATAAGTGTTCGCTTGAGCAAAAGCAATATCCGTAGCCGTAATCGTCGCCTGGTTCGGCTGATTGATGTCCCGGAAGCGCAGAAGATGGCGCCCCACTGACCCAACATAGCCCATCTGGACGAGTGCGCGCGGCCCGACTTGTTGTTGCAGGTTGACATTGTAGTTCATCAGATAAGGCGTGCTGATCTTGCGTGTGACAGAGAAGATGTCTCCGGTGGGAGTTCCGCCGGGGGTTGCGAAGACCTGCTGCCCAGATACAATTGCGCCACCAAGAGCACCAACCGAATAGATCGGTGCCGGACCAAGAGGGTTGTAAGCGGGACCCGGATCGAAGCTGCTGTTGTACGGCAGGTGTGCGAGAAAAACATCCTGTGAAAACGCATCAAAGAACACGCCAAAGCCGCCACGGACCACCGTCTTCCCCTTGCCCCAAGGGTCATACGAATAGCTGACGCGAGGCGCGAAATTCGTGTACTTGGGATCGTAGAGTTTGCCGAGGCCCGGCTGCCCAACCTGGGTTAGCGTCAGTGTTCCGTTCGCCGGATCGAAGGCGGTGATGTTGCTCAGAAGGTTATTCTTCTCATGAAACACCCCGAAATAGTCCCAGCGGATTCCGTAGTTTACAGTCAGGTTCGTCAATGCCCTGAAGCTGTCCTGAAAATAAAGCCCCTGATTGTTCTGATAACTGTGGCGCTGCGAATATCCGGAGGATTGGGAGCCGCTGTCCACATTTCCTGCTAGAAAGTCCGAGAGGGTATTGAATTTCAGGGTGCCGCGGTAGTTTGTGCCCAGGAACTGCGTGATGCTCGTCCTGCGGAACTCATATCCGAACTTCATCGAATGCTTGCCCAGCGTCCAGGAGAAGTTGTCGAAGGCCTGCCAGTTCGAATCATATCTCTGCCGCGGATCGGACTTGTTCGCGCCCAGTTGCGCATAGCCTTTGACAACCATGACAGGCAGGCCCTGATCGGCCAAGCCGGTTCCGGTATTCAGGCCTATCGAACTGGGCTGGAAGCTGCGGTCCTCCGGGAAAAATCCCTCAGCAAAACGGTTCCACCCCACGCGGGCCTCATTCACTTTGTTAGGACTGAGAATTGAAACAAATGAAATGGAAACAAGCTGTACCCGCGTTGGCGTGAATGTGTTGAAGCCGGGTAGAATTCCTCCTCCGGTCAGTGCAAGCGGAAAACTTTGCGTGCTGTCGCCGTAGTAATAGCGACCGCTGAGCATGTTGTTCCTGTTGAGATTGTCATCCACTTTGGCAATCAGGCTGGTGATATTGTTGCTCGAAGGAGCGACTACGGCCACGTTAGGCGCACTGCATCCAGTTTCCCCAGTCGTCACTCCGCTCAGACTTGGAGAAGGCCACGGATGCCGCTGCAAAAGAGACGCGATCACCGGATTTGTGGGGCCTCCGAGGCTATCTATGAACGCCGGATCGGGTACGCAGGCCTGGCTTACCGTTCCCACTCTTTCCCGCTGCCCTTCGTAATCGAAAAAGAAGAAAGTCCGATCCCGAACGATGGGGCCGCCGATCGAGCCGCCGAACTGGTTGTTGTGAAACGGTGCCTGGGTCTGGCCTTTGGGATTGAAGTAGTTCCGAGCATCGAGCGCGTTGTTGCGAAAGTACTCTGCTGCAGTTCCGTGAAACTGATTGGTACCGCTCTGGGTTACGATGTTGATGACCCCGCCCGCATTTCGCCCGTACTCCGGCTCGAAGTTCGATAGCACGCGCAATTCAGATACAGCATCGATGGGGAGAATCGTCGCAGGGGCTCCGAAAACGCCGGCCTCGTTCACCGCCGGATCATTGCGGTAGCCGTCGTTCATGTCCGTGCCGTCGAGAAGGAAGTTGTTCGATCGGCCTCGTGCCCCATTGACGGAAAACGTGCCGAACGAGCCGGGGGAGTCGCTGATCTGATCGGGCGATCCGGTCACGCCAGGGGTCAGATAAATCAGCTTCGTGTAGTCGCGCCCATTTACCGGAAGATTCTTCACATCGCTTGTCGTGAGTGTCGCGCCGAGAGTGTTCGATGTAGTCTCCACCTGCAATGCGTTTCCAGTTACAACAACCTCTTCCTTCTGCGAGCCGGGCTGCAGCGTCACCTTGAGGTTCAACTGGCCGGCGACCTCGATGTTGATACCATCTGCATGGTAGGGGGTAAAACCCGTCATCGCCACATCGACGCCGTATGGTCCTATGGGCAGTTCCGGAACGGTAAACTCGCCGTCGCTGTTGCTCTGAGTGGTGCGGCTCACACCGGTATCCGTGTTCTTCACGGTGATCACAGCGCCGGCCACAACAGCCCCGGTTGAATCGGCAACCGTGCCGCGCAAAGTGCCTCGAAAAGTCTGAGCGCTGAGAATGGCTGTAAAGAAAGCCAGATGGATGAAGCAAAGGACAGCCTGACGGGGACAAGTACGCATGACCCTACCTTGACTCGCAAATTTCAGAAGCCAACAGCGGCAATACTGTACACCATGCCGCATAGACCTGGCTCCATTTACCGTCCGAATAAGCTCCCATTATCGAGGCGGAGAGATAATTCTCCTGTAAGACCTGTTCATGGAATTTGGGAGCTTTCGATGTTCTTTAAGGACCGGAGAGATGCGGGCCGCCAGCTTGCCGGACGCCTTTCTCAGTTTGGCACCCACGAGGACGTAATCGTACTCGGAATTCCCCATGGCGGCGTTCCTGTCGCGTTTGAAGTCGCCCACGCGCTCCGGGCCCCTCTCGACGTCTTCCTATGCAGCAAGCTCGGCGTACCCGGTAATGAAGAGCTCGCCTTCGGGGCGCTTGCTGACAACGACGGTCGCGTGCTAGATCAATCAATCATCAGGGCCGCGGGAATTTCGCCGGAGGAGGTCCAGCAGATCACCGAATCCACAGAGAGGGAGCTGAGAGAACAGGCACAGCTTTACCGTAAGACGCGACCTGCCTTGAACGTGGAAGGAAAAACTGTAATCCTGATCGATGACGGTATCGCTACGGGCTCCAGCATCTCCGCCGCGGTGCAGGCCTTGCGCCAGGCGAATCCGAGCATGCTGATCGTCGCGGTCCCCGTCGCTCCGCCCACCACCTGCTCGTGGCTTAGAACAAAAGTCGATTCGCTGGTTGTCCTTTATGCTCCCGTACAGTTTCAGGCGGTCGGCGAGTTCTATCGGGATTTTTCGCAGACTCCGGACCGGGAAGTTGTCGAACTGCTCGAACAGAGCGCTCGGTTTAAGGAAAAGCACTGATCCCGCCCCCGCAGTGATTTCGATTAACCGCGAAATGTTTGGATCAGCAGCCAGAGATTGAGCAGCGCAATGAGCATCGCGACACCATAACTCAGGTGCTTTAGCCACTTTGCGTTCACAAACTCGCCCATCCTGCGCCGATCGCTGGTAAACGCAACCAGTGGAAACACGGCAAAGCTCAGCTGCAGGCTGAGAATTACCTGGCTCAGGATGATGAGTTTGCCCGTGCCTTGCTCTCCATAGAAGATCGTGATGATTACTGTCGGAATAATTGCCAGCGTACGCGTGATGAGCCGCCGCAGCCATGGCTTTAGCTTGATATCGATGAAGCCCTCCATGACTACCTGCCCTGCGAGGGTTCCGGTGATCGTCGAGTTCTGGCCAGAGGCCAGCAGCGCGACGGCAAACAACGTGCTCGCTCCTACAACGCCCAGCATGGGCGACAGCAGCTTGTACGCATCGTCGATCTCGGCGATCTCGAAATGCCCGCTGCGATGAAATACTGCCGCCGCCACGACCAGAATGGCCGCATTGACGAAGAGCGCGATCATGAGTGCGGCCGCAGAATCGAGATTGGCAAAGCGAATCGCCTCGCGTTTGCCGTGCGGGGTTCGGGGATAGTCGCGCGTCTGCACAATAGCCGAGTGGAGGTACAGATTGTGCGGCATCACCGTCGCGCCGAGAATGCCGATTGCGATATACAGCATGCCGGGATCGGTGACGATTGCTGTCGAAGTTGGAAACAGCAGGCAGCGCGCAATCAGTCCCCATTCAGGATGCGAGAGAACGATCTCCACTCCGAAAAGAACCATGATTGTCGCAATCAACGTGATGACCAGCGCTTCGAGGTAGCGGAATCCCTTGTTTTGCAGCAGCAACAGAAGGAGCACGTCCGCGCCGGTGAGGATCACGCCAATGACCAGCGGTATGTGAAAGAGCAACTGCAGGGCAATGGCCGACCCAATCACTTCAGCAAGGTCGCAGGCCGCGATCGCCACTTCAGCGAAAATCCACAGCGCAATCGCTGTGGGGCGGCTGTAACTTTCGCGGCAGGCCTGGGCGAGGTCGCGCTCCGTCGCGATTCCCAGCTTGAGGGCGAGGCTTTGCAGCAGGATCGCCATCAGGTTCGAAAGCATGATGACGAAGAGCAGGGTGTAGCCGTAGCGCGAACCGCCAGCCAGATCTGTGGCCCAGTTGCCGGGGTCCATGTAGCCGACGGAAATGAGAAAACCCGGCCCGAGGAAGCCCAAAGCGCGCCGCCAGAAGCTCGGGGAGCGGGTGAGATGCACCGAAGAAAAGACATCCGGCAGCGACGGCTTCAGCACCTGATCGAGCTCGCGTACGGTTGGCATGCTGCTGCGAGTGAGACCTCCCCTTAGAGGAAGTATGCCACAGGATATTAACTATAGTTATTTAATTTTTGGACGCCGTGGTTCACTCGCGGGTTTTGGCCTGACCCAAACCCTGCCGGCGGCGGACTTACCCACTGTAACCGGACCATCCGGCGTCTGGACGACCACGGTCTCGTCGTAATTTCGCTGCAGTACGCGCACCGGCACTCGCGGGCCGATCCCGATCTGGTGCAGAAACTCGAGCAGACGGGCATCGCGCTCGTAGAGGCTCGCAACGACGTAGTCGGTGCCTTCCGGAGCCTCAGATAAAGCCTGCAAGCCGCGCTTTTTCATCTGCGCGGGAGTGAGCGGGAGTACTCCGTTGCCATGGGGGCAATCGCCGCTTTGGCCTAGCTTTTCGATCAACTTTGCTTCGAAAGCGGGAGAAATAGCGTGCTCCAGGCGCTCGGCCTCGGCGTGGACCTGGTGCCATTCCATCCCGAAGACCTCGGTCAACATCCGCTCGACAAGGTGATGCCGCAGTGCTGTCCGGTGTGCGGCGTCTCTGCCTTTCTGAGTCAGTTTGAGGGTGTCGCCGCGGTGCGCGTCAATGTAACCGTCCTGCCGTAATCGCTTGACTGCATTGGTCACCGCCGGAGGCGACACATGGAGCCACTGCGCCAGCAGCGCTGGAATGACTTCATGGCCCTCGCTCTCGGCTTCGATGATCGCCTTGAGGTAATCTTCCTTGGAGACAGTGATTTCCGCTGACATTTATTGTCAGTTAACCACGATGAATCGCGCCCTGTCACCATGGTTTCTAAGGATGCGTCATCTGCTTCGGAACGACAATCCTGTTAAACTCCTCCTCAGTCACATAGCCCAACTTGAGCGCCGCAGTTTTCAACGTGAGATCATGCTCCATCGCGTAATGTGCGATCTCTGAAGCCTTGTCGTACCCGATCACAGGCGCCAGCGCAGTGACCAGCATCAGGGAACGTTCAACGTAATGTCGAATCCTCAGCAGGTTCGGCTTCGTGCCTTCCACCAGGTACTTGCGGAAGTTGGTGCAACCATCGGTCAGCAAGTTGGTCGATTGAAGAATGTTGTGGATCATCAGCGGCTTGTAGACGTTCATCTCGAGAAAGCCGCCAGCGCCGCCGAAACCAACAGCCACATCGTTGGCCATCACCTGGACACCGATCATCGTGAGCGCCTCAACTTGCGTGGGATTCGCTTTTCCCGGCATGATCGACGACCCGGGCTCGTTCTCCGGAATGATCAGTTCGGCGATTCCGGCGCGCGGCCCGCAGGAGAGAAAGCGGATATCGTTGGCAATCTTGTAGAGCGAGCCGGCCAGCGTGCGCAGCGTCCCCGAGAGCTGCACAAGCGCGTCGTGGGCTCCCTGCACTGTGAACTTGTTCGGCGCGGTAACGAAAGAGAGCCCTGTTAGTCCAGCTATTTCCTCCCCCACCGCCTTGTCAAAGCCCGGAGGCGCATTAATGCCGGTTCCCACGGCCGTGCCGCCGAGCGCGAGTTCGAATACACTGGACACCGCCCCGCGCAGCCACTTCAGACCATCCGACAACATCCCCGCATAGCCCGACCACTCCTGTCCTAGAGTCAGCGGTGTCGCATCCTGCATGTGCGTCCGCCCGATCTTGACGATGTCCTTCCACTCGTCGGCCTTCGCCGCAATTGCGTCACGCAGCGCCTGAATCGCTGGAATGAGCCGTTGCGTTACCGCAATCACTGCCGCAATGTTCATCGCCGCCGGGAACGAATCGTTCGAAGATTGCGACATGTTCACGTGGTCATTGGGATGGACCGGCTTCTTGCTGCCGAGAGGCTCGCCAGCCAACTGTGAGCATCGGTTGGCGACGACTTCGTTCACATTCATGTTGAATTGCGTGCCGCTGCCCGTCATCCACACGTGCAACGGAAACATATCGTTGTGCTTGCCTTCGAGAATCTCGTCGCAGACCAGAAGAATCAATGTATGGCGCTGCTCATCCAGATGCCCAAGGGCACGGTTCACGTTGGCGCAGGCCTTCTTGAGAATGGCGTAAGCGGGAATCATCTCCCGCGGCATAAGGTCGTGCCCGATGCTGAAGTGTTCGAGAGATCGCTGTGTCTGGGCGCCCCAAAGCTTGTCGGCGGGCACAGCGACCTCGCCTAACGCATCCTTCTCGATACGAACCTTGTCTTCGCTCATAACACGTCTCGCTTCATGGCGTGCGCTCGTAGGAGACGTACGCCGGCTCCCAGATATTCGCGTCCACTTCGCGAAGCAGCTCTCCCTCATCGGCTACTTGGGCCTGGCCATCCCGGATCGCCTGCCTGCCGACTGCCTCCGCGATGAAACGGCCGATCTTGCGCGCGTCTGAGATTGGGGGAAGCAGGCTGGCCTGCTTGTCTTTCTGAGTAGGCAAATGGCGTATCAACTCCTGAGCCGCCGCCTTGACCATCGTGTCTGTCACTCGCCGTGCCTTCGATGCGATGATGCCGAGAGCAAGTCCCGGAAAGATGTACGAATTATTCGTCTGCGCGATATGAATCTTCTTGCCCCCGACATCTACCGGATCGAACGGGCTGCCCGTGCCGATAAGCGCGCCGCCATCGGTCCACTCCAGCAGGTCTTTGGGAGTCGCCTCGCTGCGCGACGTAGGATTGGACAGCGGAAAGATAACCGGCCGGGCCGTGTTCTTAGCCATCTCGCCGACAGCCTCTTCGGTGAAGGCCCCTCCCTGACCGGAGACGCCGATCAGCACCGTGGGCTTCACGTTGCGAACCACATCAAGCAGCGTGATCTCATCGCCCGATATCTTCCAGCCTTGAACCTCAGATGCCTTGCGCGCATACGGCTTCTGCTCCGGATGAACGTCGCGGGTATTTTCCGTGATTAGCCCGTAGCGGTCGATCGCGTAAAAATGCCTGCGCGCCTCCTCGGGCGAAACGCCTTTGTCCTCGATGAACTGGGCTAACAGATTCGTGATGCCGAGACCGGCGCTCCCGAAGCCCAGCACTACGATCTTCTGCTGCTCCAGAGGAAGGCCGGTTACGTTGATGGCCGAAACCAGCGTTGAAACAGCGATCGCGGCGGTGCCTTGGATGTCGTCATTGAATGTGCAAAGTTGATCTCTGTACCGCGCCAGCAGCCGCGCGGCATTAGCCCCGGCAAAGTCTTCCCATTGCAGCAGGACATGCGGCCAACGCCCCTTCACCGCAGAGACAAACGTCTCGACAAAATCGTCATACTCCTGTCCGCGCACACGCCTGTTCCGCCATCCGATGTAGAGCGGATCGTTCAGCCTCTCCTCATTGTCCGTCCCCACATCGAGCAGAATGGGCAGGCAGTTTTCCGGATGAATTCCCCCCAGCGCGGTGTAGAGGGCCATTTTGCCGATCGGGATGCCCATGCCACCCGCGCCCTGATCCCCGAGGCCGAGGATCCGCTCGCCATCGCTCACCACGATGCATTTCACTTGGTCGTAGCGCGCATGATTGAGGATCTGTGGTATCCGATCTTTGTTCGGATAGCTGAGAAACAAGCCGCGCGGCTTGCGCCATATCTCGCTGAATCGCTGGCAGCCCTCCCCAACGGTCGGCGTGTAGACCAGCGGCAGCATCTGCTCGACATTACGGACGAGCAGAGCATAGAACAGCGTCTCGTTTGTGTCCTGCAGGTCGCGGAGGAAGCTATATTTTTCAAACGAGGTCGGCTGGTCCGCCAGTGCCTCCTTCCGTCGCTCTATCTGCTCGTCGAGAGAGCCAACATGCGGCGGCAACAGCCCATGCAAATCAAAAATGTCGCGCTCGCGGTCGGAAAAGGCGGTGCCTTTGTTCCACCGTGGGTTGTTGATCAGATCCAGCCCCGACAAGGAGACCTGAAAGGGCGTTTCCTTTATGACAGCTTGCGTTGTGGTGCTCATGGTGAATCTCCTTCCGAGTGACGCATCAGCGTACAAGATTGGTTTTTGCCAGGTCGATCACTTCCGTGCCGCGTCCACTGAGCACGCAGCGGATCATGTAAAGGCTGAAGCCCAGGGCCTGCTCCAGACTGATGGAAGGCGGCATCGACAGCTCCTGCCTGTGCACCAGGACTTCGACCAGTGCGGGACCGTCATATTCGAGGGCGCGGGTCAGGGCCAACTTGAGTTCTTCCGACTTCTCGACGCGAATTCCGAGCAGGCCGGCTGCGTCGGCCATCTGCGAAAAATCAGGGTTCACGAGGTCGGTTGCGAAGTCGACGATCCCTGCGGCTTTCATTTCGAGTTCCACAAATGCGAGCGAGTCATTCCTGAAGACCACCAGCTTCACCGGCAGTTTATGCTGCTGCAGCGTCAGCAGCTCGCCGAACATCATGGCCAATCCGCCGTCTCCGGATAACGAAATGACCTGCCGGCCCGGATGGCTGGCTTGCGCACCGATAGCCTGCGGCAGGGCATTGGCCATGGAGCCGTGGTTGAACGAGCCGAGCAGCCTGCGTTTGCCGTTCATGCGGAGATAACGGGATGCCCAGATGGTGGGCGTGCCCACGTCGCACATGAACACCGCGTCGTCAGCGGCTACCTCATTCAACACCTTCGCGACATACTGCGGATGAAGCGGCGATGTTCCGGTTTCGCCGGCGGCGAGATCGTCCAGTCCCTTACGCGCTTCTTTGTAATGGCGGAGACAGAAATCGAGATAGGACCGGTCAGCCTTGTCGTCTAGCATGGGGATCAAGGCTTCGAGGGTGTCTTTGACGTTACCGATCAGTCCGAGCGTCACGGGAGTGCGCCGCCCGATCTGTTCGCCCCGGCAGTCGACCTGGATGATCTTCGCGTTCTTAGGATAGAACTGCTGATAGGGAAAGTCCGTTCCCAGCATGAGCAGCGCATCGCAGTTCAGCATGGCGTGATAACCGGACGAGAACCCTAGCAGTCCGGTCATGCCCACATCGTATGGATTGTCGTACTCGATGAACTCCTTTCCGCGCATGGCGTGGACGATAGGAGACCTCAACCGCTCCGCTGTGGCAATCAGCTCGTCATGAGCGCCTTCACAACCCGCCCCTCCGAGAATCGTGATTCTACGGGAAGAGTTCAATATCTCGGCAGCGCGCTGAACTTCGCTGTTCGATGGACGGATGAACGGCGCCACATTGTCGATTCCCAGCGACAAAGCAGGTTCGGACGTTTCGCGCAACGCCACGTCGCCGGGGATAACTACCACCGCGACGCCGCGCTTGGCGATGGCTGTGCGCATGGCGATGCCAAGCACGCGCGGCATCTGCTCGGCCTGCGAAACCAGCTCGCAGTAGTGGCTGCAATCCTTGAAGAGATGATCGGGGTGCGTCTCCTGAAAGTAGTTGCTACCGATCTCATGGCTGGGAATCTGCGCCGCTATGGCCAGCACTGGGACGCGGCTGCGGTGACAGTCAAAGAGCCCGTTGATCAGATGGAGATTGCCCGGACCACAGCTTCCGGCGCACACGGCAATCTCACCTGTGAGATGGGCCTCCGCACCCGCTGCAAAGGCGGCGGCTTCCTCATGTCTTACATGTATCCAATCAATGCCTTTGCTCCTGCGAATGGTGTCGGTCAGACCATTAAGGGAATCACCGGCCACTCCGTAAACGCGCTTGACGCCTGCTTTTACCAGGGTCTCGATAAATACATCGGCTACCCTTGCCATGCTTGCCCTCGTTCCGCTGCGATCGAAAACAGCAGGTCAATTTTGACAGCGGTCGGCCCAAACCATGATTACGCCAACGATAATCAATTGCGTCTCCAGGTCGGTATCCGCCACCATTGTTTCAACAATCCAGAGTTCCCCTGTTAGACCTTACTTCCCGCTGGAGGGATTCCGGATTTTGTCATAACCCCTCAGGTTCTGCCGATCACTCCACGGGCCGGTTTTTGGGGTATCGTTGGGCATACACTTGCATCAGCGGCACAGCAGGAAAAAGCATTGAACAAAAGAGTCGTCTGGGTAATGGTAATTGCATTCGCGGCTCCCGTGTGCGGAGCGCAGAACGACACTGTGCCTGCACCGGCGGCAGATCCTGCGCCACTCGCAATCCCTTCGCCGCCTTCAGCCGCCCAGGCCATGCCGCACACCCT
>JAFAMZ010000224.1 GCA_019232935.1 Silvibacterium sp. | reverse complement strand
ACGAAGTATTCGACGGCGTTGCCGGGGAAGAACTGCTTGAACTCGTGGTAGAGCTGCGCGGCGAGCGTCTTGTTGTGGGCGAGGATCAGCGCGGGGCGGTTGAGCTGCTCGATAATTTTCGCGACGGTGTAGGTCTTGCCGGAGCCGGTGACGCCGAGCAGCACCTGGTCCTTTTCCCCGGCGCAGATGCCATCGACGAGTTCCTGGATGGCGCGGCCCTGGTCGCCGCGCGGCTTGTAATCGCTGACTAGCTGGAAGTCCACAGGTCTATGGTACTGTGGCGTTATGGCGAGAACCAATATCGACCTCGACGAGACTCTGATGCGCAGAGTGCAGAAGCTCACCCAGCTGAGAAGCAAGCGCCAGGTGGTGAACACGGCTCTTGAGCTGCTCGTCCGTTCCGAATCCCGTAAGGGAATTCTCCGCTATTACGGAGCGGGAATCTGGGGAAGGCGACTTGAAGGCATCGCGGAGAAACCGCGGTTGATCCTGGTCGACACGTGGTTCTGAGACAAATTCGCCCGCACATCGAGAAAGTGCGGGCGAATTGAGGAGACAGGAGATCGATCCGTTCAGTCGGCGCCGACGAGCTCTTCCTCGCTGGTCTTGAGCTTCCTGGCTATGATCAGATCGAAGCGATCGTTGTTCATCACCTTCGTCCAGGCGGCGATGAAGTCGTGGACAAACTTCTGGTGCGCGTCTGAGCTTCCGTAAACTTCGGCGAGCGCACGAAGCTGAGAGTTCGAACCAAAGACGAGATCGACCCGGGTAGCGGTCCATCTGGGTTCGCCGGTCCAGCGATCATGGCCTTCGAACAGGTCGGCGGCTTCCGAGACCGGCTTCCACTCCGTGCCCATATCGAGCAGGTTGACGAAGAAGTCGTTGGTCAGCGACTCCGGCCGATGCGTGAATACGCCATGCTTTGTGTGTCCGAAGTTGGTGTTCAGGACGCGCATGCCGCCGATGAGCACCGTCATCTCCGGCGCGGTCAGCTTGAGCAGTTGCGCCTTGTCGACCAGCAGCGCCTCGGGCGTTATCGTGTATTTCTTCTTGAGGTAATTGCGGAAGCCGTCTGCGATGGGTTCGAGCACGGCGAAGGACTCCGTGTCGGTCTGCTCCTGCGAGGCGTCCATGCGTCCGGGCGAGAATGGAACCGTGACGTTGATCCCGGCATTCTTCGCCGCCTGCTCGACGCCTGCGCAACCGGCCAGGACGATCAGATCGGCGAGCGAAACCTTCTTGCCGCCGGAGGCGTCGGCGTTGAATTCGCTCTGGATGCCTTCCAGCGTGGTCAGTACTTTGGCAAGCCGATCCGGCTGATTTGCTTCCCAGTTCTTCTGTGGCTCCAGACGGATACGCGCGCCGTTGGCCCCACCGCGCTTGTCGGATCCACGGAAGGTTGAGGCTGAGGCCCACGCGGTCGAAACGAGTTCGGAGATGGACAGGCCCGAAGCCAGGATTTTTGCTTTAAGGCTGGCGATGTCCTGCTCATTGATCAGCTCGTGATTGACCGCTGGGATGGGGTCTTGCCAGATGAGCTCTTCGGCAGGAACTTCTGGGCCGAGATAGCGGACCCGCGGACCCATGTCGCGGTGCGTCAGCTTGAACCAGGCGCGAGCGAAGGCGTCCGCGAACTGGTCGGGGTTCGCCCAGAAGCGCCGCGCGATTTTTTCATAGGCAGGATCGACACGCAGGGCGAGGTCGGTGGTGAGCATGGACGGCGTGCGACGCTTCGTTGGATCGTGCGGATCGGGCACTGTATCTTTGCCGGCATCGCCCTTGGGCTTCCACTGATGCGCTCCGGCGGGGCTCTTGGTCAGCTCCCATTCGTAGTTGAAGAGGTTGTCGAAGTAATGATTGCTCCATTGTGTCGGTGTCTGGCTCCAGATGACTTCAAGGCCGCTGGTGATCGCGTCATCCCCGGCGCCAGTGCCGAAGCTGTTCTTCCAGCCGAGGCCCATCTGCTCGATGGGGGCGGCTTCGGGCTCAGGGCCGACGTTGGATGCAGGGGCAGCGCCGTGGGTCTTGCCGAAGGTGTGTCCGCCCGCGATCAGCGCGACGGTCTCTTCGTCGTTCATGGCCATGCGGGCAAAGGTCTCGCGTATGTCCACGGCTGCGGCGGCCGGGTCCGGTTTACCGTTCGGGCCTTCGGGGTTCACGTAGATCAGGCCCATCTGCACGGCAGCGAGCGGATTCTCTAGCTCACGATCACCGGAGTAGCGCTTGTCCTCGAGCCAGACGGTCTCAGAGCCCCAGTAAACGTCTGTGTCGGGTTCCCAGACATCCTCGCGGCCGCCGCCGAAACCGAAGGTCTTGAAGCCCATGGACTCCAGGGCAACGTTACCGGTTAAGACGATGAGGTCGGCCCAGGAGATCTTCTTTCCATACTTCTGCTTGATGGGCCAGAGCAGGCGGCGCGCCTTGTCGAGGCTCACGTTGTCGGGCCAGCTATCGAGCGGTGCGAAGCGTTGCTGGCCTGATCCTGCACCGCCGCGGCCGTCTCCGGTGCGGTACGTGCCGGCGCTGTGCCAGGCCATGCGGATGAAGAGGCCGCCGTAGTGTCCGAAGTCGGCCGGCCACCAGCCCTGGGAGTCGGTCATCAGCTTGCGGAGGTCTTCCTTCACGGCTGCGAGGTCGAGGCTGCTGAACTCCTCGGCGTAGTTGAACTGCTTGCCCATGGGATCGGACAACGAAGAATGCTGGTGAAGGATATTCAGTTTCAGCTGGTTGGGCCACCAGTCACGGTTGGTCGGGCCCTGGCCCGCGGTGTGATTGAACGGGCACTTCGATGCGTTGGATGTTGGATTCTCGTATGCCATGTTTCTCCTTCAACTTCTGATGACGCTCATTTCCCCATCATCGGCTCATAAAAATCTCGAAACGCGGCTCTCCGCGTTTGTACCCAGACAGGAATGTAGCATCATGGAGATGGATTGCTCAAATAGATAGTATCCATGCGGGGCATAGGCGTTACCTATGGAACTTCATTAGCTTCGATATGTTTGCGCCATCGCCGACACGGGCAGCTTCAGCCGGGCTGCGGAGCGATATCATGTGGCCCAGCCCTCGCTGTCACAGCGGGTGCAGAAGCTCGAGAGGATCTTGGCGCGCGATTGTTCGACCAGTTGGGTCGCAGCGTGCGTCTCACGGAGGCGGGGCGAGCGTTTCTGCCGCATGCGCGGGCAGTTCTGCAGGAAATCGACGTGGCGCATTCGGGCGTCGAGGACAAGCGCACGGACGTGCGCGGCAGCGTGGCGGTCGGAGTGATTCCGACGATCGCGCCCTATCTGATGCCGCAGTATGTTGGAGCGTTTTCGAAGCAGTATCCGGAGGCGCGGCTGCGGATTGCGGAGGAGACGACGCCGGTGCTGGTCGAAAGCCTGCGGAACCTCTCCGTAGACATGGCGGTGTTGGCGCTGCGCCTGCGGCACAAGGAGTTTCAGGTCTTCCCGTTGCGCAGCGAGCCGCTGTATGCAGTGCTGCCGCGGGAACATCCGAAGGCGGAGGCGAAGAGCGTTGCACTGAAGGACCTGCGCGGGGAGCAGTTCGTCATGCTGCGCGACGGGCACTGCTTCAGGGATTTGAGTCTCGCTGCATGCACGCGTGCCAAGCTCAATCCGCGGATTGCGTTTGAGAGCGGGCAATTCAGCAGCCTGCTGGGCATGGTGGCGGCGGGTGTGGGGGTGTCGCTGGTGCCGGAGATGGCGATTGACAGGAGCCCTCCGTGCAGTTATGTCCGGCTATCGGATGCGCAGGCGATGCGTACCATCGCGGCTGCGGTGCTGAAGGGACGTTCGTTCAACCGCGTGCAGCAGGCATTTCTTGGGTTGCTGCGAGGATCGAAAAAAATTCAGTAACGGTTACAGATTACGGCGCTTACTTGACGGTGCTTGCTGGACGCAGCGCCGTTGCCCATTCCGCCGCCGAGTCGACGAGGCAGTCGGCGGCAATGTTTTCCAGGGTGTGGGAAGAGAGGCCGAACTTGCAGCCGAGACTCCATGCTCCGGCGCGGCGAGCGGTGAGGATGTCGTTGTCGGAGTCGCCGATCATGAGCGCCTGACGCGGAGTGACGCCGGCTTCGGCGATCAGCGTGTTGAGCCCTTCGGGGTCGGGTTTCTTTGTGGGGAAGCTGTTGCCTCCGTAGATCTGAAAGAAGTA
>JAFAMZ010000120.1 GCA_019232935.1 Silvibacterium sp. | reverse complement strand
GACGCTCTGATGCACGTTGCCGCCGACTACCGCCTCTGGGTCCGCAACCCCCAAGCCATGTATGCCGCCAATGTAGAGGGAACGCGCGCGCTCCTGAATATGGGCCGCGACGAGGGCGTGGCTCGCTTCATCTACACATCGAGCGTGGCCACCATGGGATTCAAATCCGACGGCACGATTGTGGATGAAACCACGCCCGTTTCCATCGACGATATGGTGGGGCACTACAAGCGCTCGAAGTACATGGCCGAGCAGGTTGCTATCGAAGCCGCCCGCGCCGGCCAGCAGGTCATCATCATGAACCCAACCACCCCGATCGGCCCCATGGACCTCAAACCCACGCCCACCGGCCGCCTTGTGGTCGACTTCCTCAACCAAAGATTCCCTGCCTACGTGGACACGGGCCTTAACCTCGTCGACGTCGCCGAGGTAGCCCGCACCCATGCCGCCGCTCTCGAAGCGGGACGCCCAGGCGAGCGCTACATTCTCGGCGGCGAAAACCTTACCCTGAAACAGATTCTCGACAAAATGTCCGCGATCACCGGCCTGCCCTCGCCGACCATGCGCGTCCCGCACTTCGTCGCTATGACCTTTGCCTTCTTCGATGAGACGATCACCGGACGCATCCTTGGCCGCGAGCCGCGAGCCACAGTCGAGGCCGTCCGCATGGGCAAGAAGAAGATGTTTGCCTCCTCGGCCAAAGCGCAGCGCGAACTGGGGTTCCGCATTGTCCCTGTATACAACGCCCTGCGTGCCGCGATCGACTGGTTTCGCACCAATGGGTATGGTCTGGCCGAAAGGCCGGTCCGGGCCCCCCTGCAGGACAAAGTGTAGTGAGCCGTATTGCAATCATCGCCGCCCTCCCGGGCGAGCTCAAGCCTCTGGTCGCCAACAGCTACTGGCGCCGTCTCGCACCCCGTGTCTGGAGCGGAGCCCTCAATGGTCATGAAGCCATTGCTATCGCTGGCGGAATCGGCGCTGCTTGTGCCACCCGCGCCGTAGACGTGGCGCTCTCGCATGGCGCTGTTGACGCCCTGCTCTCCTATGGATGGGCCGGAGCCATTACCTGCGCCGTCAAGCCGCCGGACGCCTTCGTCATTTCGGAGGTCGTCGATCACTTGAGCCGCGAGCGCTTTCCGACCAGTTATCCGGAGGGGCTGCGACTCATTACCCTGGATCATGTCGTCGGCTATTACGAGAAGCGTCCGCTTGCCGAGGCGCACGGGGCGGTTCTCGTCGACATGGAAGCCGCTGCCGTTGCCCGCGCGGCGATCCGGCGCCGTCTGCCGTTTTACTGTTTCAAGAGCATCTCGGACGGGTATACCGATCGGCTTCCCGACCTGGATCACTTCATCACAGACGGCCGGCTGCGTACCTCTGCTTTCATTGCCCATGCCGCCCTCCGTCCGTTTTACTGGCCTTCCCTTATTCGCCTGGCTGGAAACAGCGCGCGTGCCGCGACAAATCTTGCCGAGCTGCTGTCGAAGTCGCTCCCGGCGAAGCTGTAAACTAATTGAGTAACCAGGCTGTAAACTACTGAGTTAAAGATGGCAACCACGCTCAGCACCAATTCGGAACTCATGCACGAGGCGATTCCACCCACCATGCTCGCGGCTGTTTATCGCGGAGTGAACGATGTCCGCATCGAGACCGTGCCTGTGCCATCGATTGGGCCCGGCGAGGTGCTCATCCGCGTGGCGGCGTGCGGTATTTGCGGCACGGACCTTAAGAAGATACACACCGGCTCGCACTCAGCCCCCCGCATCTTCGGGCATGAGACTGCCGGTACTATCGCAGCCATCGGCGCCGGCGTGGAGGGCTTCGAGATCGGCGACCGGGTCATGGTCTTCCATCACGTTCCATGCGGCGACTGTTATTACTGCCGGAAAAAGACATTTGCGCAGTGCAACGATTACAAGCGTGTCGGCTGCACCGCGGGCTTCGAGCCGTCCGGCGGCGGGTTCGCCGAGTATGTCCATGTCAAAGAGTGGATCGTGCGCCGCGGGCTCATCAAGATACCCGAGGGCGTGCCATTCGAGCAGGCGGCCTTTGTCGAGCCGGTCAACACCTGTCTCAAGGCCGTCAAGAATCTGGCGCTCGCGCCGGATGACACGGTGCTGGTCATCGGCCAGGGCCCCATCGGTATTCTGCTTGCTGCGCTTTCCGCTAGCTCGGGCGCTAAGGTAGTTACCTCGGATCTCTACCCGGAACGCCACGCCATTGCCGCGAATTACGGCCTCCGATATCCCATAAACGCCGGCAAAGAGGACGTAATTGCCGCAAGCAAAGCCCAAAGCGAGGGCCGTGGAGCGGACGTCGTTATTCTTGCGGTCGGAGGCAACGCCCTTATTCAGACTGCGATCGACGCAGCGCGCCCGGGCGGCCGCGTGCTGCTGTTTGCTCAGACCCAGCACGGCAGCGTAAGCATCGATCCAGCCATCATCTGCATGGACGAGAAGACGCTGCTCGGATCCTACAGTTCGTCCATCGCCGTTCAGGACGAGGTCGCTGACCTTGTCTTCAATGGATACTTTAACGGTTTCGACCTTACCCGCTTGATCTCGCACCGATTTCCGCTGGAAGACGCGGTCAAGGGTATTGAGGTCGCTTCCAATCCCTGCGCCAGCTCCATGAAGGTCTTTATCCGGCCCGCGGTTGGGCAGAACTGAGCGTGGCGCAAATTGAAGCCGCAGGGTTAATGCTATGGCAGTAATGGTGCAGGAAATGACAGCCGCAGTACTGTACGGTCGCGAAGATGTGCGTATCGAACGCCTCCCTATGCCCTTTGCCGGCCCGGGAGAAATCGTCGTCCGTGTGCAGGCTGCGCTTACCTGCGGTACAGATCTAAAAGTCTACCGCCGCGGTTATCACGCTCGCATGCTTACCGTGCCCATGGCATTTGGGCACGAGCTTTCCGGAATTGTTCACGAGACCGGCCGTGGGGTAACTAAGTTCCATTCCGGCGATCGCGTTGTCGCCCTCAACTCCGCGCCATGCGACGAGTGCTACTTCTGCAGAAGAGGCCAGCAGAACCTCTGCGACGACCTCCTCTTCAACAACGGCGCGTATGCCGAGTTCATCTCCATCCCGGCACGCATCGTCGAGAAGAACACGATGCTCGTGCCCGGCCATATCCCTTTTGAACACGCCGCTCTCACCGAGCCCCTGGCCTGCGTGGTGCGCGGCCTCGAAGAAACAAATGCGCAGCCGGGCGACTCGATCGTTGTGATCGGAGGCGGCCCCATCGGCCTCATGTTCATGCATGTCGCGCAGCTTGCCGGGTTACATGTCATCGCCGTCGTCAAGCGCAGCCGGCAGATAGCTGCGGCGCGTACCTTTGGCGCAGAACACGTCATTCAGATTACCAGCGCAGCCGATCCCATCGCTGCGGTCCGCGCTCTCACCCCCGGACATCGCGGGGTCGACATCGCCATCGAGGCTGTAGCTACTCCTACCACATGGCAGTGGGCGGTTGACATGGTGCGCAAGGGCGGCATCGTGAATTTCTTCGGAGGATGCGCCGCCGGCACTCGCGTCGATCTGGACACCAACCGCCTGCACTATAACGACATCACTCTAAAGGCGAGCTTTCATCACACGCCCGCGACGGCCCGCCGCGCCTTCGACCTGATCAGCAGTGGAAGGTTCAAGTGCCGCGAATACATAACTGGACGCTCGCCGCTCTCGGAACTTGACAGCGTGCTTCGCCGCCTCATGAATCGCACCAGCGACATCAAGACGGCTATCATTCCCTAGAAGGCATTGGGCGCCGCATGTCCCGTTTTTGGGCGATGGGATTCAAGATCGCAAACGTTGATGACCTCAGACCATGCACAACTGATTGAACGCGGATGGGCAGCGCTGCCTGCCGGATACCGCATGCCGGACAGGGCTCCTTCGCTCGACGAAGCCCGCGCATGGTGCCGTCGTCTGGCGGAGACGCACTACGAGAATTTTCATGTGGCCTCGTGGTTCCTGCCGAAACGCCTGCGTCCGCACTTTCACTCGATCTATTCCTACTGCCGCGTCTCAGACGACCTTGGAGACGAAACAGGTGACCGCGACACCTCACTCGCCTTACTTGATCTTTGGGGGCAGGAGCTCGACGCCTGTTATTGCGGAGAGGCCCGGCACCCTGTGTTTGTCGCTCTTGCCGAAACTATCCGCGCCTGCAATATCCCCAAAACGCCCTTCGCGGACCTGCTCGTGGCCTTCCGCCAGGATCAGACCGTAACCCGCTTCGAGACGATGGCCGACGTGCTCCACTACTGCCGCTACTCGGCCAACCCTGTCGGTCATCTCGTGCTCTACGTCTGCGGATACAGCGACCCGGAACGCTTCGCGCTTTCCGATCACACCTGTTCCGCACTCCAGCTCGCGAATTTCTGGCAGGACGTCTCCACCGATTACCACGACCGCGGCCGCATCTACTTTCCTGCCGAAGACATGCGCCGCTTCGGCGTTGATGAAGCAACGATCGCCAAAGCAAACTTCACTCCGGCCTTTCGCGAACTGATGCGGTACGAGGTTGATTACGCGTGCCGCATGTTCGCTGAGGGACTGCCGCTGATCCGCATGGTCGACCGCGAGCTTGCCATCGATCTCGACCTGTTTTCGCGCGGCGGCCTCGAGATCCTTCGCGCCATCGAGCAGCAGGACTATAACGTGCTTGAGAGCCGCCCAGCCATTTCAAAATCGCGCAAGGCAGCGCTGCTCCTGCGCGCGCTCACAGGCAAATTCCTAGGCAGAGGCCCTTTACGGACAAGCACGCAGAGCGCAAACGGAAGAGCTGCGTGACCTTTTCTGTTGAAGAAGCCTATCGCGTATGCCGTGAGATCGCCCGCAGGGAAGCCAGAAATTTTTACTATGCGTTCGTCGCCCTGCCGCCCGCCAAGCGAAACGCGATTTGTGCCGTCTACGCGTTCATGCGCCACGCAGACGATCTCAGCGATGACGAATCGCTGAGCACCGAACAGCGTCGCGCCAACCTAAGCGCCTGGCTCAATACCTGGCATAACGTTGCGTCAGGCGAAGCCGCCTCCGACCCGGTCTTCATCGCACTTGCCGACGCGCAGGCCCGATTTCAGATACCTTGCGGGCTCCTCGACCAGCTTGTTCAGGGAACCGCAATGGACCTCGAACGCCCCGCGCAATCCGGTCACTACGATACGTATTCCACCTTTGAAGACCTTTATCGTTACTGTTATCTGGTAGCTTCCGTGGTGGGACTCGTCTGCATCCGCATCTTCGGCTACACCGATTCCCGGGCCGAAAAGCTGGCCGAGGAGACCGGTATCGCCTTCCAGCTGACGAATATCCTGCGGGACATCCGCGAAGACTTCGAGCGTGGACGTGTCTATCTGCCGATCGAGGATCTGGCACGTCACTCGGTTTCGATTGCCGACATTGCCGCTCTGATCGTCAAACCGCGGAGCCTGCTGCCGAATGAATACACGTTACTCGACGCCGAAGCAAAACGTGCTGAACACTATTACAAATCCGGGTACGCTCTTCTTCCACTCATAGCTCTTGATTCCCGGCCCGCGCTCAAGGTGCTGATCGATATCTATCATGCTTTGCTCAGGCGCATCGAGCATCACAACTACGCGGTGTTTTCGCAACGCATTTCCGTTCCTACCGCTCAGAAGCTGCTGATCCTCAGCGGCGGCATGTTGCAGGTGCTTCTGAATCGGCTCGTCCTAGCAAGGCGAGGAGCACGGAAGTGAGCGTGCGGCCCTCTAGCGTTGTCGTGGTCGGTGCGGGAGTCGCCGGGCTCTCAGCCGCCTGTGCCCTTACCGATAGCGGCTACCGCGTCCAGTTGCTTGAACGTCGCCCTTACGTGGGAGGCCGCGCGTCCTCCTATGAGCATCCGGGCGCCGGAGAGATTATTGATAATTGCCAACACATCCTGCTTGGCTGCTGCACCAATCTGGTCGACTTCTATCGTCGGCTCGGCGCCGAAGATCAGATTCAGTGGTTCGACCGCACGATTTTCATCGAGCCGGGCGGACGCCAGACAGTGCTTCAGTCGAACGAATTGCCTGCGCCTCTTCATATGTCCCTCGCCTTCCTGCGGGCACCGGCCTTTTCCGCCACAGACAAGCTCGCTATCGTGCGCGGCATTCTTTCCTTTCTCAAGGATGTTCCGCCGGAAACCACCGAAACTTTCGCCCACTGGCTTGTTCGCACCGGGCAGACAGAATCGGCCACCGAGCGCTTTTGGAAGCTGGTTCTGGCCAGCGCGCTCAACGAAGATCCTGAGTACATTTCGCTGCACTACGCAGCGAAGGTCTTTCGGGAAGTCTTTCTCTTTTCCGCGCGTGGCGGTCAAATGGGAATCCCACGGATCCCGCTCAGTGACCTTTACGGCAGGGCAGCGGATTATCTCAACGAACGCGGTGCACAAATCCATCTGCGTACGCCTGTTGACTCGATCCGGCAACTGGACGGGCTTTGGCATGTCGCCGCCGGAAACCAGGTCTTCACCGCCGATGCAGTCGTGCTGGCTCTTCCCTTCGAGTCAATGCAGAAGCTCCGCGCAGCCCTACCGCAGAATGAGCAGGCAGAAGTTCTTTTCCAGAAACTCCAGGGATTCAGCCACTCACCCATTACGAGCATTCATCTATGGTTCGACCGTGAGATCACCACGCTCGATCACGCCGTGCTCCTTGATACTCCCTTCCACTGGATATACAACAAGTCCCGGCTTCAGCCGGAGATTCGCAACGGAGCAGGTTGTTATCTCGAACTCGTCGTGAGTGCATCGAAAGCCCTGGTTCCGATCCAGCGGCAGGAGATCATCGACCTTGCCATGCGCGAACTGCCAAGGTTTTTCTCCGCAGTCACTTCAGCGAAGCTCGATAAGGCCGCTGTCGTGAAAGAGGTTCGCGCGACGTATTCGGTCCGGCCGCTGTTGGATGAGATTCGCCCTGGCGCAAAAAGCCCCTGGCCCGGCGTTTATCTCGCCGGGGATTGGACTGCCACCGGCTGGCCGGCCACGATGGAGAGCGGTGTTCGCAGCGGATATCTCGCTGCCGAGGCTCTTACGCGCGATGCCGGCCATGCAAAGAAATTCCTTGTCCCCGACCTGGCCCCCACTGGCCTGATGCGCCTGTTCCGCTGAGCCGTTTTTTTTATGCTCCTCGTGCTCTTTTTGGTGAATGCCGGTTGCGCTTTAGACCGCCATCAACGCCACGCCCACGCAGACAAAGAGAGCGGCAATCCAGCGCTTCCGGTCGACATTCTCCCTGAGGAAGACCTTCGCCGCAATCGCATTGGTAACAAACGTCAGCGATGCGGACGCCGGTGCGACAAGGCTCAAATCGGCGTGGCTCAATGCAAACAGCAGTGAAAAGAAGCTCATCGCCATGAAGAAGACGCCTGAGAGAAATCGGCCGCTGCCGAGGACGGCTGTGATTGTCCCGGCCAGACCGCGGCGGGCGCGAATCTCGTCGAGATCGCCCATGCGGCGCATGGCCGCGGCGATCAGAATGTCTCCCGCTGTGGCAAACACGACGACGGCAGCGATCATCGCCGCGTCTGAGAAGGCGTGTGCGGGTATGTGAAAACTCAAGGGCGGCCCGCCTCCGTTCCGGCAACCGGGGGCCCATTTTCGACTTGCGTGTAGGAAGGGCCCTGGGTGACAAATCCTACACCGGCGGTGATCAGGAGAATCCCGATCCATCGCCACGGAGAGATCCACTCATTCAGCCAGAACCGCGCCAGCAACGCGACGATCACGTTGCCGATCGAAGTTGCCGGAAGCACATACGTCAGGTCTGCCCACGAAAGCGATGCAAGATATGAGGCGAAAAACCCGATCAGCAGCGCGATGCCGATCAGAATATCGGGCGTGCCAACAGCGTGAAGCAGCGTCGAGAGGTGACTCAGCGACACCGGGCCGACGCGCTTCATACCCAAGCTCAGCATCGTGTCCCCCAGCGGAGCGGTGAGCGCCACGACCGCAAGCACCAGGTAGCGCCGAAATGTCATCGTAGACTTCGTCATTCGGATCGATGGCTGTAATAAGCACAAACGGCCAGTATGTGGGACTGGCCGTTCGGTTCTAAAGCTGCAGGACTTTATGCGCCAGCGTTAGCCGGGGTCGTCGTCTCCGCCGTTCCCGCGGACTTAGCCTGCCTGACGACTTTATTGCGCTGCGCGCGCAGCTTGAGGAATGACTTCGATTCCGCATAGAGCCGCTTGAGATCTCGGTTTGCGATGGCCTTGCTTACTACGCGCCACGCCGCCTTCGGCCGGAAGTAATACTCATCGTAGAACCGGTGCACCATCTCGAGCACGTACTCCTTCGGCAGCCCCGGATACTCGATGTGGGCGAGCTGATGGCCTTCGTCATCGACCATCTGGCCGTTGTTGATGATGAATCCGTTCTCCTTTGCGAATTCGTAGAACTCCGTGCCTGGGTATGCATGCGCGATCGACACCTGGATAGTCTCGACGTCGAGGCCTTTGGCAAAGTTGATCGTGTTACGGATCGACTCCTTGGTCTCGCCGGGCAGTCCAAGGATGAAGTCACCGTGAATCGTCAGGCCGAGGTCGTGGCAATCGCGGGTAAAGTCGCGCGCCCGCTCGACCGTCGCACCCTTCTTGATGTTCTTCAGAATTTGCGGATCGCCTGACTCATAGCCCACGATCAGAAGCCGGCACCCGGCCTCGCGCATCGCCTTTAGGGTCTCGCGGTCCGTCGTCACCCGCGAAGTGCAGGACCACGTCAGTCCCAACGGCTTCAGCTTCGAACACAGCTCGACCGTGCGCGCCTTCTGGATGTTGAACGTATCGTCGTCAAAGAAGAATTCCTTCACATGCGGAAACAGCTTCTTTGCGTGTGCCATCTCGGCCGCAACATCATCCGTCGACCGCTTTCGCCATGCGTGCCCGCTGAGTGTCTGCGGCCACAGGCAGAAAGTACATTGAGCCGGACACCCGCGCGTCGAGTACAGCGCCACGTAGGGGTGGAGCAGAAAAGGCACGTTGTACCGCGTCACGTCAAGGTCGCGCGCGTAAATGTCGGTAACCCAGGGCATCGCGTCCAGATTGTCGACCTGCGGCCGGTCGGGATTATGCTCAATCTTGCCGTTCTTGCGATAACTGATCCCCAGAATCTCGTCGAGTGGCTTACCGTTCGCATACTCCACCACAGAAAAGTCAAATTCGCGGCGGCAAACAAAATCGATAGCCGGGCACTCGTTAAGAGCCCGGTCGGGCGAAGTGGTTACCGGCGGCCCCACAAAGGCGATCCGAATCGATGGGTTCGCCCGCTTGATTGCCTCAGCCAGCTTCTGGTCGCCCGTCCATCCCGGAGTACTGGTGAAAAGCACAAGGAACTCATACCCCTTCGCAATCTCGATCGTCTCCTCGGCGGAGACGTGATGCGGAGGCGCATCAAGCAGCCGCGAGCCTTCGAGCATGCCTGCCGGGTAAGCCAGCCATACGGGGTACCAGTATGATTCGATCTCGCGCGTTGCCGGCCAGCGCGAGCTTGCGCCGCCGTCAAAATTCTCAAAGGATGGGGGGTTAAGAAACAGTGTTTTCAGTGGCATATATCTCATACCAGTTTACCATCCGGGAGCGGCCCGGATTTAAACCGAGAGAGCTAAAAGCATCAGGGCTTTACCACCCCAATACCTAATCTGCCGCATGATGTCGGTACTCCTCTGGCACCATTTTGCTCAAAGGCTGAGGGATTCGCAGATCGGCGCGTTCCTTCGGAGCCAATTCGGCTTCGATTCGGGCGGCAATCTCCTCCCGATGCGCCGCAAGCCACCTCTCCTGCGCATGCAGCATGGTTACGGCTCGTTCCAGATACTCATGCACATTCCGATAGGGCCCACGCTCCACGTCCTCAAGGACAATCTCTTCCAAATTACGTCTAAGTCTGATCGGCATGGGCTGATTCTAGCGAGTATCCCAGAGTATCCAGCACCTGAAATGTTCTTTTCTGTGAATCTGACAGTTACTTTTTGGCTGTTACTTCTCGTTCCGCTTCACTTCTGCGGAGGCAACGCGCCTAGCTTCGCAATCCTTCCATCGGGACCCACTACCCATGGCAGACTCAGCGCGTTCCAGTTGCCGTTATCCAGCGGCGACCATGTCTTCCCATCGTCATAGCTCACATCCGAGCCGTTCGTCCCGACGGCAATCCACGCTCTTGCATCGGCATCCCACGCGACTGCCGAGCGGTAGCCGTGAGGCGGCTTGGTGGCCGCGATCCAGGTCTTGCCGCCATCTGCAGTCCAGGC
>JAFAMZ010000423.1 GCA_019232935.1 Silvibacterium sp. | reverse complement strand
CAGCGCCGGGTGCTTCCCGTGATCGAAGCTGTGCTGAAGGCCAGGCCCGATGCGGTGCTGTAGATCGATACCTACAAGGCCTCGACCGCCGAGGCCTCTGTGAATGCAGGCGCGGAGATCGTGAACGACATCAGCGCGCTGAGTTGGGACACGCAAATGGCCGGGACGTGCGTGCGGCTGAAATGCGGTGTGGTGCTGATGCATACGCGGGGAAGACCTGCGGAGTGGAAGAGATTGCCGCCGCTTGTGCCGGGAGAGGTGGTTCCGGTGGTGAAGGCTGGGCTTGCCGAGAGCTTGCGAAGGGCGGATGAGGCGGCGATTGAGCTGGATCGGGTGGTGATCGATCCGGGTTATGGTTTCGGCAAATCGTTTGAAGAGAATTATCCTGTGCTGGCACGGCAGGGCGAGTTGCGAGAGCTGGGCAGGCCGGTTCTGGCGGGGGTGTCACGCAAGTCGTTTCTGGGGCGGACACTGGCCGATCTGTATGGCGGAAAAGACCCGCCGGTCTCAGAACGCGGCAATGCGACGCTGGCAGCGACGACGGCGTCGATTCTGGCGGGGGCGCATATCGTGCGGGTGCATGATGTGCGGGCGGCAGTGGAGGCGGCGCGGATCGCGGATGCGATTCTGGGGGGCCGTGTAAGTGGTTGCTGACTGTAAGTCGGCTGGACCAATCTGATGAAACGGGGCGCGGCACACTTGTTTTAAGTAGAATGAACAGATGATGGGCAACGAGTCACAAAGTGGCGAAGCACTAGCGGCGGTGACTCATCGGCGCTCACCGCCGATACCTCGGTATGCTCCTGTTCCAATCAAAGGAGAGCCTTTGTCCACGACGATCCTGCGAGACCGTGACAGACGGTTGGCTTAATCGCATCGGTTGGAACTCAGGTTTTGGTCATCGCACGTCGCAGACCAAGAAATGCGTGCCTTGCCGATCTTCCTGAGGCCTGCCAGCGCTTCACGTTTTCGTAAACGATGACGGTAGCCCAGGTGACGGCAATCCAGACGAAGACCTCTTCGATGGGCAGGCGCGCCCAGGCGGTGATGCGCAGGCCGAGCATGGCGGAGTCCTGAAAGTTCCACCAGCCGTAAGGGAGAGCGAGGGTGACCTCCCAGAGCAGGCTGACGAGCAGGATCATGAACATGGTGAGGCTGAGTGCCCTCCAGTTAATAAAGGATCGCGCACTGGGGAACAGGACACTCGAGGGCAGAAGAGCGACGATGACGAGGAAGAGGAAATATCCGGGAATGCCCGGCAGAGCAGGCGCGAAGATTCGCCGGTAAGCAAATGCAAAGACGATCAGCGCCGCGGCGAGCAGCAGGGAAAGAGGATGGAAGCGCAGGAGGCCGTCGAAGACGGCGCGCTCCTGGGCCGATCCGGGGACGGTGTAGGCCGATAGCCAGTATTCGTCGAGCCAGATGTAGAGGAGCAGGACGGCGATAAATCCGGTGAAGTAGAATATGTACTCCTCGATGGGAACCCAGTGTCCGAGGGCGGGAGCGTTGAGGCCGAGGGTGGCGCCGGGATTCGGGAACACGAAGAAGCGCGCGGCGAAGAGGAAATCGAGCACTGCTCCGAGCGGGAAGAGGAGTGCGATGGTCCACCAGAAGGCTTTCCGTGAGATTTTGATTTCTTCGCGCGGGATGAACCAGAATGCTATGACGAGAATGGGAAGGATGAAGAGCAGCAGGCTTACGGTGTAGCCGTAGGGAGAGGGATTCGACGAGAGTGGGATAGCCGGCGATGATATCCGCGCTGTGTGCAGCGTAAAGTACGCAGGCACGGCGATCATTGCAAACATGGCCAGGACCAGCCAGGCGCTGAGGCGTGGGGTCGGCGGAGTCGGGCCGGTGTTGATCTTGTCTTTCATGCAGAGAACTGTAACGCCGTCGAGCGAAGTTCGTGGCAGGGCGTCGGTTTCACGTGCAAATGAAAAAGGCGCGATCGCTCGCGCCTTTTTGATTCTGCGGACAGTCTAGGCTGCGGTCTTCGTTGCCAAAGCGGCTTTGGCCTGCTCGACGAGGCGGGTGAAGCCGGTCGCGTCGTTGACTGCGATGTCGGCGAGGATCTTGCGGTCGAGCTCGACTCCAGCCTTCTTCAATCCGTTGATGAGCTGCGAGTAGCTGATGCCGTTCAGCTTGGCAGCAGCGTTGATACGCACGATCCAGAGGGAGCGGAACTGGCGCTTCTTCTGCTTGCGGCCGGAGTACGCGAACTTGAGGCCGCGCTCGACGGCTTCCTGGGCTGCCTGGTAGAGCTTCGATTTTGTGAGGAAGTATCCGCTCGCGCGTTTGAGGATCTTCTTGCGGCGGTCACTGCGTTTCGTTCCGCGTTTTACACGGGGCATGACTGTTTCTCCTTTGGTGATTCGTTATGCGGCTGGAGGCAGGATGCGCTCGCGCGCTGACCTCTTCACTCGCTTGTTCCTGATCGCTCGGGTCTAGCCTTGAGACTTTTGTCTAAGAGCGTTTAACCCGGGGGCCTTGCGACCCGTACACCGTAGTGCAGATCAGGCGTAGGGAATCATACGCGCAACCTTCGCGTGGTCGGCGTCGGAGACCAGGGCGCTGTGAGCGAGCTTGCGCTTGGTCTTCGTCTCCTTCGACGTGAGGATGTGGCGCATCTTGGACTGGCCGCGCAAAATTTTGCCCGTGCCGGTCTTCTTGAAGCGCTTGGCTGCGCCCTTGTGTGTCTTTAATTTGGGCATGGTTTCCTGCTTGGAATCAGCGTGTTTACAGCATCTCTAAGTATACGGGAATGGGCAGGGATTGGCCAGCTTAGGCGGATAGCTTCAACCGGTCGAATTATAAGACCGGGGGAACGACCGTGACGACCGTGGTATCCTCGCGTCTCAAATGGCCGATACGACGGTAGCCGCTTCACCGAAAGACGTCACTCTCGATCGCCTCGACGATCAGGCTCGCTGGTACGGGCGCAAGAGCAAGCGGGCACAGCGGATCTACAAGGGCTTCAAAATTGTCGAAATCATTGCGGCGGCGCTGATCCCGTTTCTAACGGGACGCACCTTCGAGCATAAAGACATGGTGGTCGGCGGTCTTGGCGTGCTGATCACGATTCTGGAAGGCATTCTGCAACTGAACCAGTACCAACAGATCTGGACGACGTACAGGGCAACGTCGGAGGCGCTGACACACGAGAAGTTTCTCTTTCTCGCGCTGGCCGGACCGTATGCCTCGGCCGGTGCAACTGCTCCCGTGGTGCTGGCAGAACGCATTGAGGCGATCATGACGCAGGAGAACACGAAGTGGGTCTCGCTGCAGGACCAGAGCGGAAAGCAGCAGGGAGCAAAGGGTCAGCCTTAGTGCTCGCGCACGAAAACGTACGGAAACTCTGTGGTTCTGGGGCTCGAATTT
>JAFAMZ010000264.1 GCA_019232935.1 Silvibacterium sp. | reverse complement strand
CGGCGGCCTGATCCTGAACCTGATGCCCTGTGTCTTCCCGGTGCTGTTCATCAAGGGGCTCTCGCTGGTGCAATCCTCCGGAGAAGAGCGGCGCAAGCTCCGTCTGCACGGCGTCGTTTACACGCTCGGCATTCTGGTGTCCTTCTGGGTGGTGGTCGGCGCCTTGATGACGCTGCGTGGCGCGGGCCACAACCTTGGATGGGGATTCCAGTTCCAGTCACCCGTCTTTGTTGCGCTGATCGCGATGCTGCTGTTTTTCCTCGGGCTTTCGCTGGCCGGCCAGTTCGAAATCGGCCTCAGCCTTACGAGCGCCGGATCGGGCCTGGCTGCGAAGAGCGGCTATACCGGCAGCTTCTTTACCGGCGTCCTCGCGGTCGTGGTGGCCACGCCCTGCACGGCGCCGTTCATGGGAGCCGCAATCGGCTATGCGCTTTCGAACTCCCCGCTTGTCAGCTTTGCCGTCTTTACCGCGCTGGCTTTCGGCCTGGCAGCGCCTTATCTGCTGCTTACGTTGAACCCTGCCTGGACCCGTTTGCTGCCCCGTCCGGGAGCGTGGATGGAAATCCTCAAGCAGGCGGTTTCGATCCCCATTTTTGCAACGGTCATCTGGCTGGTCTGGGTCTTCACGCAAACAGCGGGTGTCAGCGCTCTCGTCAACCTGCTCGCGGCCTTTCTGCTGCTGGCAATCGCGGGGTGGATCCTCGGACGCTGGCCGGCGAAAGCAGGCTCAACCATCGCGGCCGCATTGGTGCTGGCGCTGGCGATCGCCCTGCCGGTGCTGGCGGCCCAGCGATCCGGCACGCAGCCAGTGCTGGCCGCCTCTCCGTCTCGCGCCCAGTGGGAGGCCTTTACGCCCGAGTTAGTCGCGAAGTACCGATCCGAGGGGCGCCCGGTCTTTGTGGATTTCACCGCGAGCTGGTGCCTGAGTTGCCAGGTGAACGAGCGGGTGGTGCTGAACCGGGATGACGTGCAAAATCGCCTGAAAGCCAGCGGAGTAGCCCTTCTGCGAGCCGACTGGACCCGCCACGACGAGACGATCGCGCAGACGCTGACTTCGCTCGGGCGCGACGGCGTACCGACGTACGCGCTCTATCCTGCTGATCCACAAGCTCCTCCCGTCCTGTTGCCCGAAGTGCTGACGACGGACGCAGTCTTCCATGCACTTGATGAGGTCAAGCCGCAGACAGCTCATGCCGGCACCGGATTCTAGGAATTCTCAGCAACAAAGCAGCCAATAGTTCCGTCTAAACCGGACAAAGGGAGGCTTCCTATGCGACTCCGGCCCGGCATCTGGACCATGGCGCTCGCCGCCGCTTTCGCCTTCACCCTGAACGCATCCGCCGCCAAGGTCGGCGATCCCGCTCCCGACTTCACCGGAACCGACTCTCACGGGCAGCAGCACAAGCTGTCAGACTATCGCGGCAAGTTCGTCGTGCTCGAATGGACCAACAACGGTTGTCCTTACACGAAGAAGCACTACAACAGCGGCAACATGCAGTCGCTGCAGAAGGAGTGGACCGCCAAAGGCATTGTCTGGCTGACGATTCTGTCGTCAGCACCCGGCGAGCAGGGATATATGACGGCCGCGGAAGAGAATGCCTATATCGCGAAGGTCCACGCCGATCCGACTGCGGCGATTCTCGATCCTAAGGGCATCATCGGCCGCGAGTATGAAGCCCGCACCACGCCGCACATGTTCGTGATCGACCCTTCCGGCAAGCTGATCTATGCAGGAGCGATTGACGACCACGCCACGACCGATCCGGACGACATCAAGTCTTCGAAGAATTACGTCTCGGAGGCGCTCACCGAGGCCATAGCCGGCAAACCGGTGGCAACCTCATCGACGCGTCCGTACGGATGCAGCGTGAAATACGCGACCGGCGGCGAATAGTTTTGGAAAACCCGCGCCGGAACCACGTGCCCGGCGCGGTACAGGCCTACAACGGATAGCGCCCCGCCTCAATCGCCGCCCGAGCGATCGTCCGACTCAGCGCAATGGTGTCTGCTGGCTCATGCTTCACGAGCCGACGGAGGATCGCAAGCTGGGTCCGCAGCATATCGCCCTCGGCAACAGCGGCAATCACCTGCCGAGCCGCCGATTCGATGGTGTGAAATGCCGTCGCGGAGTAGAGCCGGGTCATATCCGCAGCAAGCGAGGCCTGCGCCGACCTTGATGCCGCCAGCTTCCGCGCACGCGCCAGCGCCGAGTCGAATGCATACACCTCGAGGATGATATCCGCCAGCGCACCCATAACCTCCTGCTGGTCGGCAAGCCCGTTCATGTATTTCTGGCTCGCCGAGCCGGCGGAAAACAGCGCCAGCTTCTTCGCGTTTGCCAGCATCTGCGCTTCGCGCGCCAGCAAATCATCCGCGCCATCGCTATCGGAGAACGACGGCGGGGACATCAGCTCGTCCATAAGCTGCTTGATGGCCGCCAGCAGCGGAAGCTGCCCGCTCATGGCGCGCTTCATCAGGAATCCCGTAATGATGAGGCGGTTGATCTCGTTCGTGCCCTCGAAGATGCGGTTAATGCGCGAGTCGCGATAGGCGCGCTCCGCCGGATATTCCTCGACATAGCCGTAGCCGGCGTAAATCTGCACCGTGTGGTCGACGATCGCATCAAGCATCTCCGATCCCCATACCTTGAGGATCGAGCACTCGACGGCAAACTCTTCGATACGCTTCTGAATCTCGCGCGAGTTATGTGCGTCGGCCTCGGGAATCGCCGCGAGCGCGGCATCGATGGCTCCGATGGTACGATAAGCCATCGATTCGCCAACATAGATGCGCATGGCCGAGTCGGAAATTTTCTGCTGGATGAGCCCGAACTCCGAAATGGACTTGCCGAAAGCCTTGCGCTCCTTCGCGTAGCGGATGGCGTTCGCCAGCGATGTGCGCGAGCCGCCCACACATGCCGCTCCAAGCTTGAAGCGGCCAATGTTGAGGATGTTGAAGGCAATGTGGTGCCCTTTGCCGGTTTCGCCAAGCAGATTCTCCGCGGGAATCCGGCAGTCGTTCAGGATCAAGGGACAGGTTGATGATCCGCGAATGCCGAGCTTGTGCTCCTCCGCACCGATGGTCAGGCCCGGCGCATTGCGCTCAATGAGGAACGCGGACATCTTCGCCTTGGACGGGTCGGGATCGGCGGGATCTGCGATTTTTGCAAACACCGTGAAGAGATCGGCGAATCCGGCATTGGTGATCCACATCTTTTCGCCATTGAGCACGTAGTGATCGCCTTCGCGAACCGCGCGCGTCCGGATATTCATCGCGTCCGAGCCGGATGATGCCTCTGAAAGCGCGTAGGCCGCGATCCACTCGCCGGTGGCCAGTTTCGGCAGATATCTCTGCTTCTGCGCCTCGGTGCCGTACCACACGATCGGCAGCGTACCGATACCCACGTGCGCGCTGAACGCCACGCTGAAGCTTGCCAGCATCGACATGCGGTCGGCGATGATGGCTGAGGTGACTTTGTCCATCGCGAGGCCGCCGTACTCCTCTGGGATATCGACCGCCATCAGGCCGAGGTCGCCGGCCTTCTTCAGCAGCGCGCGAGTTACATCGAAGTGCTTGGCTTCGATGTCATCGGCAGCCGGCAGAACTTCGTTCGTCGCAAATTCGGCCGCTGTCGACGCGATCTGCCGCTGCTCGTCAGAGAAATCTTCAGGCGTAAATACGGCAGCAGGATCGGGCTCGTTCAGCAAAAAGCTGCCGCCCGTGACAACAGGGGTTGGCGCAAGAGTCGTGGCCATATTAGATTTTTTCGCTCCTCGTTGGCGGCTCTGGACTCTCTTGCCGCAACGGGACATGGTACTCCGAACGAACCCTGTTGCGAAAATTGCGAATACTCGGCTCAGGACACTTTCAACCCCACCGCCTTCGCCAGCTTGGCCTGGCGGTCGTCGAAGGTCCAGAACTGCGCTGCCTTCAATTCGAGGGCTGAGGCGACGTGAATGGTATCTAGAGTGCGCGTGCCAAGTGTCGCTACGTGCTTCCGAGCCAGTTCCGTAGCAGTCTCAAATATGAACGCAGGAAGATCAGCTAACAGCCATAAACCTGAATCGCAGTCGTTCGCAAGCTGCTTGTATATCTTGTCCGCGACTCCGGAACTCAAGTCACGCCGAAAGACCTTCTGCGCGATGCCGTGAGCAATCTCGACGCTATGAAATGGTGTCAGCCAAATCTGCCGACGAGCCCTCATACGGCGCAGAGCATCCGGGGTATGTACGTCGCGCAAATACACGGACATGAAAAAGCTGCTGTCGGCGTAGATGCTCAATAGCG
>JAFAMZ010000142.1 GCA_019232935.1 Silvibacterium sp. | reverse complement strand
TACCCGGTAAAATTTCTCGAATATCTTCGACTGCTCCTTGACCGGAATTCCGATACCGTGATCGACTACCTCGAGATTCACCGCTCCGTTCTCGCGATAGAGATTCACACCGAGATATTTCTCCTTCGGTGAATATTTCAAGGCGTTATTCACCAGGTTCAGCAGCGAGCGCGCGATGGCCTCGCGGTCCACAAGCAGCGGCGGTACGTCGCTGGCGATCTTCTGTTCGAACTTGAAACCGTTTTGTTCGATCTCGAACCGGTACGCTTCAAGAGTGTCGCGCACCAGGTCGGCGACGTTGGTCTCGCGGAAGTTATATTCCTTCTTGCCAGATTCGATGCGGGAGAAGTCGAGGATATTATTGATGAGCGAAGTCAGCCGCTCGCTCTCCTTGCGGATGATCTCGTAGTATTCCTGCTGCTTCCCGGATCCGGAAATGCGGCCCATCTCAAGCGTCTCGGCATAAAGCCGGATCAGCGCAAGCGGCGTCCTGAGCTCGTGTGAGACGTTCGATACAAAATCAGATTTCAGTTTCGCGAGCGCCAGTTCCCGCGACACGCTGCGATAGGTGAGGAACATGCCGGCGGCCATCATCAATGACAGTGAGCCGAGAATCAGAAAGTGGGTTCGGAACAGCCGGGCACTGATATTCGCAATGGTGGTTCCGTGCAGCTTCATACCGAGAATGAGGCCGGAGAAGACGTCCTGAATCGGGCGCTCGACTTCGGCGACTCCTCCGTCCCATAGTTTCGACGCGGCGAAGGGCGAATCTTCTTTTTCGGTGCGGACCATAATGGCTGTCTGCGGATGGGCAGAATCGCCCTCGTCCTGGTCAGCCCAGATCTCGTTCAGCGCAGCGGGAAAGAACTTATTTCTCAGATAATCGGTGTCGTAGATAAACCCAGCCAGAGCTGGTCGCTCGTGTGAGGCGCCGCGCGGGATGAACATAACCAGCGTCTGGTACTGCATTTTGTCGCCGCGGCTGACCCAGTGGTCGTAAAAGAAGAGGTGTTTGCCGTCGTGTGCCTCGGCTTTGCGGAGCTTGGCGATATACATTCTGGCGTCCATGTTCCACCAGGTCGCGAAATCCATTGCTATATTCTGATCTTCGGCGCATAATGCGCCGCTGCTTATCCGGCTGCGCTGGGAGTGGAAGACGAGCTTGTCTTTGTCGGTCCATAGAATTGCGTGAGTGATGTCAGGATGCGACGCCAGGAAATCGTCGATCGCGCCGGGATTGTCTCGATCGGGAAATTCCAATCGCGCCTGGTCGGCCGTCTCGTACATGCGCGCGTTGATCTCTTTTTCGGCGATGACGAGCATGTGCTGGTAGTCGACCTCGTATGCGGCCTCAATCGCCTTGTCTCGCTGCATCATGCGGAGATAGACCACGCTGAAGATGATGAGCGCGGCCGCAGGAAGCATCATTCCCAGCATGAGCACGAGGGTACGCGGACGTTCCGACCAGTGAAGATGTGGCAGGTTCAGCATTCTCTTCTATCCGCAGTGAGAATAGATCACTCGCGGTGGTGAGATGTCACACAAGAGCAACAAAATGCAAAAAGTTGTGAACTCAGGGCGAGCTCGGGTGAGGAAGGTTTCATCGCCCTCCAAACCGACTTTTTTGATATTTTCGATCTGTTCTGCGGCGAGGGGGATGCAGCCGTATGGCCCGTATTGAAAAGACGGTATTTCTCAGCTATCGGCGCACTAACGCCCCGTGGGCTTTGGCGATCGCACAAGACCTTACCCACAACGGGTACGACGTATTCTTCGACTTTAACGGAATCGCCAGCGGCGATTTCGAAACCGTGATCATCGGAAACATTCGCGCCCGCGCTCATTTTCTCGTGCTCCTTACGCCTTCGGCTTTGGAGCGCTGCAACGAACCGGGCGACTGGCTGCGGAGGGAGATCGAGGCCGCCTTTGAGAACAAACGGAATATTGTTCCGGTCATGCTGGAAGGGTTCGATTTCAATACGCCGAAGATAGCCGACCAGCTTACGGGAACGCTGGCTCCGCTGAAGAGGTACAACGCTCTCTCTGTTCCTGTGGAGTATTTCGACGCCGCGATGGAGCGCTTGCGGAGGGCATTCCTGAATGTGACCCTCGACGGGGTGTTGCATCCTCCCTCGTTCATTGCCGCACGAGTCGCCCGCGAGGAACAGGCGGCGGTTGCTGCTGCCTCGCGGGTGACGGACAAGGAGTTGACGGCACAGGAGTGGTTTGAGAAGGGATTTAACGCCTCCGACGCCGAGGCCAAAATTCGCTGCTACAGTGAGGCCATCCGCCTGCAGGCCGGTCATGTGGACGCGCTGAATAATCGGGCCAATGCGTACTACGACAAGGGCGACTCGGATAAAGCCCTCCAGGACTATGGCGCCGCCATCCGCCTGAAGCCCGACTTTGCAATGGCATATTACAACCGTGGAAACGTGCTCTATAACCGGCGGGAAATGGATGGAGCGCTGCGGGATTACAACGCCGCCATTCGCTTCAAACCCGACTATGCCGACGCATTTGTCGGTCGAGGCAACGTGAAACACGATAGGGGCGACCTCGAGGGCGCGATCAGGGATTATGAGGACGCTATCCGCCTCAAGCCCGATTTCGCCATAGCCTACTACAACGTAGGAAATGTGCTTTATGCAAAGGGGGATCTGAATGGCGCCTTTCGGGATTACGATGCTGCCATTCGTTTCAAGCCCGATTATCCCGACGCGTTGATTGGTCGTGGCAACGTGCGCTACGGCAGAGGCGAATACGATGGGGCGATTCGGGATTACGAAGAGGCGATCCGGCTTAAGCCCGATTCTGCTATCGCCTACTATAACCGGGCGAATGTGCTCTACAACAAGGAAGACCTGGAGGGCGCGCTCCGCGATTACGATGAGGCCATTCGCCTGAAGCCGGAATATGCCGAAGCATTGATCGGCCGGGGGAATGTGCGCCATGACCAGGGCGATTTGGGAGGAGCACTTCAGGACTACAACGACGCTCTCCGGCTCCAGCCCGACTATTTAGCTTTTAATGGTCGAGGAAATGTGCTTAGGCTCCGCGGGGACGCCGACGGCGCGCTTCGCGATTATGAAGAGGCGATCCGCCTCAGACCCGACTATTTCCATGCTTTCAATGGACGAGGCAACGCCCACAAAGACAAGGGCGACTTCGACGGCGCGCTTCGTGATTATGACGAGGCCCTCCGGCTCAAGCCCGATTTCTCCATGGCCTTCCACAACCGCGGCCTTCTGCGCTACGACAGAAACGACATTGAAGGCGCCCTGCGGGATTTCAACGAGGCCATTCGCTTCAAACCCGATTACTCCATCGCCCTCTACAACCGCGGACGCGTCCGCTATGACAAGGGCGAAATTGACGTCGCACTCCGCGACTATAACGACTCTATTCGTTACAAACCCGATTATGCTAACGCCTTCTACGGGCGTGCCCTGATTTGGGAACGAAAGAACAACCTGGGCCAGGCGATTACGGACTTCCAGAAGTTTTTGGATCTGGGTGGCGGCGTCACGGACGGCTTCAAGGAAAAAGCGAACCAGAAGATTCGCGAGCTTAGAGCGAAGCTTTAGCCGTTCAACAGGTGGAAACTCATTTGCCTGCGTTGGCTTCTTCTTCGATGGCCTGGTCGTAGTGCTGGCGCGCCATTGGCAGCGGGTGCAGCTTATAGAGAATCAGCACGTTGCGGTCCGGATCGTCGAAGGCGCGGAAGCTCGCCACCTGCTCCAGAGAGTACTGTGTCTGAAGATCCTCGAGTGTGCCGGGGTCAAGCTCGTTCCAGGCGGCGTACCAGCCGGGCTGGTAGTTGTGGATGCGCTTTGGGAGATCCCAAGTACCAAAGTCGTCGCAGATAGCCGGCAAATGCGTTATCAGGGTGATGTTGTCTCCGCTGACCGAGAGTAGCAGGCGATTGCCGTCAGGATGCTTGTCGATGTAGTTCGTAAGACGGTTCGCGGCGGTAATCCAGGTGTATTCAGGATGACGCGTCCAGTACGCCATCTCGCGCAGGTTCAGCGCGCAGATGAGTGCGGCTGCGGCGACGCCGGTTGCAGCAAGTGGACGCGCAACTCTCTCGAAGTGACTGGCCCTCTCAGGCGCCCGGAAAAGAGCATTGAGAGCCAGCGTGATCACGAAGACAAGTGGATACGCGATCACCTGGTAATAGCGGGGCTGCATGTTGTTATGCCACCCGATGAAGAACACATATCCCGCGCAGGCCAGAAGCGACGCGATCAGCAGGGGATTGCGCCAAAGTTCGCCGGCGAAAATGGTCGAAAGCCCGAGCAGCGCAAGAGCCAGCGCGCAGAGCCATGGATCGATCCAGAGCGCGCCGTGCAGCGCATACCAGAAAGCTGCGAGGTATCCAGGGAGTGAAGTCGGCTGGTCCCATACGTTCGCCGCGAAAAGGTAATGATAATCGTAGGCATATCGCGGCCAGACAAGGATCCCGTAGTAGAGCCCAAAGGGGATAAGGCCGGCAAGCGCAACTGTGACCAGAGGCTTTGGAGTCGCGTCAAACTTGTAACCCCAGGCGTGCCAAATAAGAAAGAGGGTCGACGGGATCAGAAACAGCCCCGTCGTTTTGGTCAGCACGGCGAGGCAGAGGAGTAGTCCGATTGCGATTTGAGCAACTAGCCGCCGTCTCTCGCTGGTCATTTGAGGCAGGCGTAGCGCCAGAAGCCATGACCCCAACAGAAGAAGCACGAGGGGTTGTTCGAGAATTGCGAGCCGGCTGAAAGCGTACAGAAAAGCATTCGAAACCAGCAGCGTCACCGCGACGAGCGATATCGTCCGCGAGGCTTGCGTTCGCATAACCAAATACGCCAGCAACAAGTTTGCCGCGAAGATCGCCAGCACAAGCAACCGTGCTGCGACCAGGCTGACTCCGGTAAACCGAAAGAGCAGATACTCCATTGCAGGCAGCACCGGGAGCGCCACCGACGGGTTGAAGTCGCCGTGTACGTACCAGGAGCCGAGCACGTAACGCTCGATGGCCGCTTTGCCGTACCAGCCCTCGTCGGTGTACTTCGAGTAGTCCATCCACGGCGAGCCATTCGGGAAATCAGCGCGCAGATGAACGGTGTGCAGAGCGAGAAGCGCAGCTATCCCGGCCAGCCAGAGGCCATAGAGACAAACCCGGATTAAGCGAGGCAAATTCATCGGTAATGCTCAATGACAACGTGGAGCCCGGGGCCCATTTCAATGGGAACCGGAAACAGGGCAGAAGTTGTGCACCACAAAATGCGGGAATTGGGGAGAGTATAAATACTGTTCCTCCGATTTCTGCCTGTAAGTGCGCTGTCTGCTGCCAGATGCGGTGCGTTCCGCGGCAGGTTATTCGTAGGCGAGCGCATCGATAGGATCTTTGCTGGCTGCTTTCCATGCCGGATAGAGCGCTCCGAGAACCGCACCGGCAAGCGCAATGATTGTCCCGCGGAGCCGCCATGCATTTGTCACCTGAAAGGCGATGGTGGGAAATCGTACGCCCATGCCCAGCTTGAGCATTTGAGTGGAGGCGATCCCGAGCACGATGCCGGCGGCGGTCACGAGCAGCGCTTCCCGCAACACCAGATCGATAATGTAGAGCTTCGATGCCCCGAGTGACTTGAGAATGCCGATCTCGCGTGTGCGCTCCATGACTGCGGTATACAGCGATTGAAAGATGACCAGGAATCCAACGATGACTGCGATCGAAATCACGACGTTCAGGGCGATGTTGAACCCGGGTAGGTGGGCCGGGGTCATCATCGACATCCAGGCCTCAAGAGTCTGCACCTGGTACTGCTGCAGCCCCGAAGTGGTGTGAATCTCATGGATGATGACCTGCTGATTCTTCAAATCGTCGCTGCGAATATAGAAGAGCGATGCATTGTCCGGATTCCCCATCAGGCCGCCGAGCGTGCGGATAGGCACGAATTTACGCCCGCCCTTGCCGTGCTCGACTATGCCGCAGATGCGAAATGCGTGTCCCTTGATCTGAATGGTGTCCCCGACATGATAGCCGTGGCCGGAACGAGCGAAGAAGTCGTCGACGATCACATCCCAGGCGCTGGTGAAAGGTCCTCCGGAGAGGAAGGTGAACGGCCGCAGCGCGTCATAGCTCTGGAAATCGATGCCCCAGATGGTCTCGACCGATCCGGCTGTGCTCAGGTCGGTAATGACCGGGGCGGCAACGCTGACGTGAGGCAGTTTGCGCAGCACGTCCGCGACCTTTGCGGGTACAGGTGCACCGCTGATTCCGGAGAGAAAGCTCGCGTTCGGGGGCTGTACGATGATGTCCGCACCGATCCCGCCGATCCGGGTCTTCTGGTCGTTGATCATGCCTACCATAATTGCCACAATCGACAGAATCATGATGACTTCGATGGCCACGGCAGCAATGCTGATGAGCGTGCGCACGGGGCGATGCAGGATGTTTCCGAGAACCAGTTTGTTCATGAGTTGGATTCAATGCCCGGACGGGTATGCCCCCAGCCGTCAGCTGGGCGATTCCGGGTCATAGGCCCAATCTTAAGTTTAACAAAATGAGCACGCAACTCTGGAACTCGCGGCGCCTGTTTCCGGTCAGTCGGCTCGTTCCAGATGAATGCGACGGTAGATAACTTTGTCACCGGTTCGTAGTGTGCCTTCCATCCTGTTGCCCATGACGATCAGGCGAAAGGTCGAGCCGGGAAGTTCGGCTTCAAGGGCGTGATACTCCGGATTAAAGATCCATTCCATTGTCGCCATCACAATCTCACGGCCATTTACTATTTTGCTCCCCGTGCCGGAGAAGGTATTGGGCTTACCTGACACCTGAGTGAAGCGGTAGATGTTCACCTCATCGTGGCATGGAGAGTCCGATTGGACGCATTGCGAGGTTCCGCGCCATGTGCCAGTTACGGGCGATTGCGCGTCCGCGCGGCCGGGAGCGACAGTAATCATCAAATAAGCTGAGAGCGTGATTGCGGAAAGGCGTGGGCAGGTGATTGTGGTTCTGGCCATCTCTGTCACTGACGGAACAGGCGGCCAACCGATAGCTCGACCAGGCCTGGATTTTTTGGCAATTCGCGATCCACGCCTCAAGTCTGAGCGGGCAAACGTCGATACTGGGAGAAAGCGGTTACCAAAGAATGGCCGGATGGTTTGGCAAATCACGAAATAGATTGATTTTTCTTTTGACCTGTGTGTATAGGCAGTTTTATGGTTAGCTTAAATCCCTAGAATTTCCTGCGAGTTAGCTGCATTTGTCTGAGGTTGGCGGTATGGGCGAATTTGGAAAGGAGTTGCGATCCGAGCGCGTTAGCCGGGGCATCGCGCTCGATGCGATCAGCGATTCGACTAAGATCGGCAACCGCTATCTTGCGGCGCTCGAAAACGAGCAGTTTGAACAGCTTCCGGGTGGTGTTTTTAACAAGGGAATTGTCCGCAGCTACGCGCGATTCGTTGGTCTGGACGAGGAATTCTGGGTCGGTCGCTTTATGGATGCCTACCAGCAGAGCGGCCGGCTCAAGACTGATGACGCCGACTGGATCGCTTTTGCCGAGAACGTAGGAAAGAGCCGTCAGCCTGAAGGGGAAAGGCCGGATCAGCGTCTCCGTTGGGCCGGCGTCGCCGCCCTGCTGCTGCTGCTCGTCGGGCTTGGGTGGTTCGTCTGGAGCTACGTTCGCGGCCGCATGGTGGAAGCCGGCTCGTTGCAACGCACCCCTCTCACTATCGCCGCCGCCGTCACCTCCACCTCTTACCCAACGCCGCCCATCCCGTCGAACGCGGTAAATCGCCAGTGACCAGCCCCATTTCCCTTTCCGGCGAATGGCTTTGCCCCGGACCGGGAGGCTCTAGTACCATCTTTCTATAAAGATAGGCCACGTTCTCAGCCGCTCCCCTTTGGGTTGGCGCTAACGCCACCAAATCGAATCCTTGCGGCAATCGAATATTCCACCGACGGAGGAACCAGCTTGGCTGCACGCGACAGATTTTTGTTTACTTCCGAGTCAGTAACCGAGGGGCATCCGGACAAGATCGCCGACCAGATCTCCGATGCCATTCTCGATGCCTGCCTTGAGCAGGACCCCTACAGCCGCGTCGCCTGCGAGACGCTGACCGCCACCGGACTTGTCGTCATTGCGGGCGAAATCACCACCCAGGCTTACGTCGATTTTCAGACGCTCGTGCGTGGGGTGGTAGCTTCCATCGGCTATGACAACGCGCTTTACGGTTTCGACTCTAACACGTGCGCAGTTATCTCCTCGATCAACAAGCAATCTGGAGACATTGCCATGGGTGTCGACACGGGCGGCGCGGGTGACCAGGGTATGATGTTCGGCTATGCGACGAACGAGACCGAAGAGCTAATGCCTGCTCCAATCTCCTTTGCCCATAAGCTGGCCCGTCGCCTCACCGAGGTTCGGAAGCATGGCCGGCTGCCTTATCTGCGTCCGGATGGCAAGAGCCAGGTGACCGTCGAATACGATCAGAGCGGCAAGCCGGTGCGTATCGATGCACTGGTCATCTCGACGCAGCACTCCGAGACCATCTCGACCGAGGAACTGCGGTCCGACATCCTCAAGCATGTCATCCAGGCCGTGCTTCCCGAAGGCCTGCTTGACGAGAACACGAAGTACCACATCAATCCTACGGGCCGGTTCGTAATCGGCGGCCCGATGGGCGACACTGGGCTGACCGGCCGCAAGATCATCGTCGACACCTATGGCGGCATGGGACGCCACGGCGGCGGCGCCTTCAGCGGCAAAGACCCGACAAAGGTCGACCGCTCGGCGGCATACATGGCGCGCTACATCGCCAAGAACATTGTGGCCGCGGGATTGGCCGAGCGCTGCGAGGTGCAGCTGGCCTACGCAATCGGAGTGGCTGAGCCGGTCAGCGTGCTGGTGGATACCTTCGGCACCGGAAAGGTAGACGCCAGGAGGCTCGAAGAGCTGGTGCGTGCCAACTTCCACCTGACTCCCAAAGGCATCATCGAAAGCCTGAACCTGCGGCGTCCCATCTACCGCAAGACGGCAGCTTACGGCCACTTTGGCCGCACTGACAACGGCTTTCCCTGGGAGGCGACCGACAAGGCCGCTGCACTGCAGGAGCAGGCGGCAGTCGCGAGCAAGCCCGCCAGCTAGTCAGCGAAGGGCAGCGGGTCAGCGAAGGGCAGGCCCGAGGTCTGCCCTTTTGCCTGGTGGCGGAAAAGGCTAGTCATCTGAACTGACGGATATTACGGATACTAAGGTGGGATGCATGCCTAACGGTAACCTCTGCAGTTTCAGGGTCTTTCGAATCTGGCCCGGCGAACTTCTCAGTAAAAAGAAGAAAAGGTCGCTTACTGTTCAAATCCGCAGCTCCTGAGTTACAACGTGAAGCGAGGGAAGCGCCGAACAGACAGGACGCGAACCCGCGGTGCCCACGTCCGGCGGGGGTTCTGCAAGGCATGGCGGCTTTCTCCAACAGCATGAGAAAGGCTTTGCGGGAACCTGTTACCTCTGAGATTTTACAGAGTCACTGTTCTGGTGTGGTTTGGCGGCGAGGAGCTCTCGATACCAATCCACAGTCTCACTGATAGCCTGCTTCATTCCATAACGGGGCTGCCAGCCGAGTCGCTCGCGGGCTTTGGTTGCGTCAAGGTACTGCTCGCGTATTTCGGAGCTGGCGATGTTCAGGATGACGGGTTCGAGGTCACTGCGGCCCATGATCTCAACGGTCATGTGGACGATGTCGAGCACGGTGAGGTGTTCGCCGAGACTGAAATTGAATGCTTCGCCGGAAATGGAGGGGTTCTCGGCAAGGTGTTCGGCGAGGGTAAGGTAGGCTTCGGCAGCGTCTTTGACGTAGAGAAAGTCGCGGACGAATTTGCCGTCGCTGCGAATGACGAAGGGCTCTCCGGTGAGCGTCGCCTTGATGATGCCGGGGATGGTGCGGCTGAAGTTCAGGTCGCCGCCTCCGAAGAGATTGCCGCAGCGGGCGATGGCGGTCTTGAGGCCGTAGGTGGCGGCGTACATCTGTGCGATCAGGTCGGCGCAGGATTTTGAGACGTCGTAGGGATAGCGGCCCTGGAGCGGGTGAGTCTCGCGGTAGGGCAGGTTGTCGGTGGCTCCATAGGCCTTGTCGGAGGAGGCGATGACGACGTTGACGCCGCCGACAAGGCGGGCGGCTTCGAGGATGTTCCATGTGCCCATTACGTTCGCGCGAAGCGTGCCCACGGGGTCACGTTTGGCGACCTGGACTAAAGGCTGCGCGGCGAGATGGAAGATGGTATGCGGCTGGTATTCGGCAATGGCGCGCTGCAGGGCGGGAAGCGATTCGAGATCGCCGGAGACGACGGCGATGCGCTCGATGAGCCGTTCGCGGACGAGCAGGCTGTTTGGGGATTGGTCGCGAACGAGGGCGACGATATTTGCCCCGTGACGATTTGCCCCGTGACGCATGAGGGCTTTGACAAGCCAGGAGCCCATGAGCCCGGTGGCTCCGGTAACGAAGACGGTTTTGTTCTTCCAGTAAGAACCCACGAAACGTTTGCTCCGCAAATCAGGTTAACTGATCTGTGACGGTGCCGATCCTGGAGGGAGACGCTTAAGCCGGCCAGCTAAACTCAGATTGGCACATGCCCGACAACTTCGCCCAGACCGTAAAACAACAGGCGGACATTCTCAAGATCGTCGGCGAATACGTCCGCCTCAAGAAGGCCGGCGCGCAAAACTACGCAGGACTCTGCCCCTTCCACTCCGAAAAGACGCCGTCGTTCTCGGTCAACGTAGGCCGCCAGTTCTACTACTGCTTCGGCTGCCACGAAACCGGAGACGTCTTCTCCTTCATCCAGAAAATCGAGAACGTTACCTTTCCCGAAGCGGTAAAAGCTGTCGCCATCAAGTGCGGCATTCCGCTGCCGAAGCGCGAATTCTCCTCACCCGAAGAAGCCGCCGAAGGCCGCCTCCGCGCAAAGCTGATCGAGCTGCATGACCTCGCTACGGCCTGGTTCGAGCAACAGCTCCGCTCTCCTGAAGGTGCCCTGGCCCGCGAATATCTCACCGGCCGTGGCCTCACCGACGAAGGCATCGCCAAATTCCGCATCGGATACGCGCCGGACTCCTTCCACGCCCTCCGCGACCGCCTGCAATCCGTCGCCGACACCGAAACCCTCCGCGCCTCCGGCCTCTTCTCCTTCAAACCGCAGGAAGACGGCTCGCCAGGGTCCCTTTACTCCCGCTTTCGTAAACGCATCACCTTTCCCATAGCCAACGAGTCGGGCCGGATCATCGCCTTTACCGCCCGCGCTCTCGAAAGCGGCGAAAAGGCCGGCCCGAAATACTTCAACTCGCCCGAAACCTCGCTTTACACAAAGGGCCATGTCCTCTTCAACCTCGACAAAGCCCGTCAGCCAATCCGTGACGCCAACTTCGCCATCCTCGTCGAAGGCCAGATGGACTGCATCTCGGCATACCTTGGCGGCTTCACCAACGTCCTCGCCACCAGCGGCACCGCCTTCACCGAGTCTCAAGTCCGCCTCCTTAGCCGGTACACCACCCGCGTCATCGTCAATTTCGATCCAGACACCGCTGGAGCCAATGCCGCGGAAAAATCCATCGCCCTGCTCACCGAAGAAGGCTTCGAGGTCAAGGTCGTGGCCCTGGAAGGCGGTCTTGATCCCGACCGCTACATCCGCGAGCGCGGGGCCAAAGAATACGCAGCCGCGCTGCGCGCTGCCCGCCGCCACCAGGACTACCTTATCGATCGCGCCCGCCAGCTTTTTCCGCCACATACGCCTGAGGCCAAGGTCAAGGCCCTGAATTTCCTGTTGCCCCACATTCGGCGCATGCCCAACCGCATCTCCCGCGACGAGTTCGCCGCCGACGCCGCCCAGAAACTCGGCATCGACTCCGCTCTTCTCCGCCAGGAACTGAAGCAGGCCGCAGTAAATCGCCGGGATTCCATCGCTTCCCGCGTCCCGGCCCTCACCCGCGCCGAACAGATCCTGCTCCAGGCCTTCTCCTCACCTCCGAACAGCGAGCTCTACCGCATCGCCGACGCCGCCTATCGCGAGCACGAGCCCGACTTCGCTACCATGCGCGCCGACGTGCATGAGATCCTCAGCCAGCTTCGCGCCCGCCCGGAGGGATTTGATCCGATTCAGTCTCTCGCCGAACCCGCCCAGCGCCAACTCCTCGCCGGGGTTTTCGTCTCGGTTCACGGCTCCGACCCCGACCCCCGGCACGTTGAGGAGGCCGTCGCCACCATCCGCCGCGGCTCGCTCGAACAGCAGCAGCGCCAGCTCCGCGCCGACCTGCAAGCCGCCGAGCGCGGCGGAGACCTC
>JAFAMZ010000025.1 GCA_019232935.1 Silvibacterium sp. | reverse complement strand
GCTCTACCTCGGATACGTCGGATTCGCGGTGCCTTTCGCCTTTGCGCTGGGCGCGCTAATGATGCGCTATCCGGGCGAGAAGTGGATTCACATCACCCGCCGCTGGACCATGGTGACCTGGCTGTTTCTGACGTGCGGGATTTTCCTAGGCGCTCATTGGGCCTACTCCGTGCTTGGGTGGGGCGGTTATTGGGGCTGGGATCCCGTCGAGAACGCTTCGCTCATGCCTTGGCTGACAGGGACGGCCTTCCTGCATTCGGTGATGATGCAGGAGAAACGCGGCATGATGAAGAGCTGGAACGTCTGGCTCATCTTCTCAACATTTTTGCTGGCCATTTTCGGGACACTGCTCACGAGGTCCGGTCTGGTCAGTTCGGTGCACGCCTTCGCGCAATCGTCGATCGGCACATGGTTCTGGACATTTCTGGTTATCGTCCTCGCGGTTTGTCTCTTCACGTTCATCCTGCAGCGCGATCACCTGAAGGCGGAGAACCGAATTGAGTCCCTGGTTTCGCGCGAGTCGAGCTTCCTCTTCAACAATCTCGTGCTGCTGGCAGCATGCTTTACGGTTTTGTGGGGCACGCTATTCCCGGTACTTTCTGAATATATTCAGGGCAACAAGGTCACAGTCGGCGCGCCGTTTTATAACCGGGTTGCGGTGCCGATCGGGCTGTTTCTTCTGTTTCTGACGGGGATCGGGCCGTTGCTGGCGTGGCGCAGTTCGTCCTTCAAGAGCATCCGCAGGAACTTCCTGATGCCGTGCATCGCAGGCTTGATTACAGCCCTTGTAGTCATCGTGTGCGGGGTGCATCCGTGGGATATCTTCACCGGAGACCAGGGGCCGTTCTATTCCTTTATCGCGTTTGTGCTCGCTGCAACGGTTACCACCGCAATCGCCTCCGAGTTCATGCGGGGCGCCGGAGTCATCTCACGACACACCGGGCAGGGCATCTTCGCGTCGATGGTCCAGCTCACGCGTCGCAACACGCGCCGATATGGCGGGTATATCGTCCATTTCGGCGTGGTGATCATCTTTATTGGAATCGCCGGCTCGGCGTTCAATCAGAGCAAAGAAGAGGAGCTGGGATTCAAACAGAGCCTAGACATTGGGCCTTATCGCGTCGAGTGCCAGAGCTACTCGCAGGATTCAAACCTGAACTACGACACCGAGTATGCTCTCCTGGACGTATATCGGGGCAACAAGAAGATCACGCAGCTTGCACCGGAAAAGCGTTTCTACACGGCGAGTCAGCAGCCCTCGACGATTGTCGCCAACCACTCGACTCTGGCCTGGGATTTGTATGTCATCTATGCGGGCAAGAATCCCGATACCGGTCAGCCGATTATCAAGGTGTTCCTTAACCCGCTGGTCGCATGGATATGGATCGGCGTGGGGATCGTTGTTTTTGGGACAGGCGTAGCGCTGGTTCCAAACATGACAGCTGCCCTGGCTGCCAGCCGCAATCGCGCGGCGGCGCTTGCGGCCACGCCTGAAGCAGTGGCTGCCCGGGGTGGCGACTGATGTTTGAGACTGTGAGGCTCGGGCGCCTGCTTAAGGCCCTTGCGGTTGCGTTTCTCACCATGGGAGCAGCGACGCCTGCGGTACGGTACAACGATCTCGGGCACAAGATGATGTGCGTTTGCGGCTGCAACCAAATCCTGATTGAGTGCAATCACCTGGGGTGCCCCGACTCCGAACGGATGCTCGGAGAATTACGGACAGCCGTCGCGAGCGGCTCGAACGATGACGCCATCCTCATGGCGTTTCAAGACAAATACGGTCCAACGGTCCTTGCCGCTCCCATGCTGACGAAGTTCAACGTGGTTGCGTGGATCATTCCTCCCGCAGTGCTGATTTTGGGAGTTTTCGGCACAGTTTTATTGGTACGTAGATGGCGTCAGCGTGCGGCTGCTGCTCCTCCGATTTCCATCCCGGCTACTTTTTCAGGCATGCGCGAGCGCATTCGGAGGGAGACCGAGCTGTGATCTTCGTCGCCTGCGGGCTTCTTCTACTCGGAACGCTGTTCTACGTTTTCTATCCCGAGCGCCACATCGAGGAACAGCACCAGAAAACGCGCCTCGAATATCTGCGCGAGCGGAAAGATGTCCTTTACGACAATCTGCGCGATCTTAACTTCGAATATCGTGCGGGCAAATACGTGCAGGAAGACTACGCAGTGCAGCAGGCGGCGCTCGAAGACGAGGCGGCGGAAGTGCTCGCTGAGATAGATCTGCTCGAAGCGCGATCTCATTGATCCGCACCTATAATTCAGGAACGATGATGAGATTATTCTTACGAATGCATCGTTGCCGGGCCGTTTCAATCGCAGCCCTGTGTGTCCTTCTCGCTGCAGCAGCCTATGCATCCTCGATTAGCGGCACAGTGACCAACAAGACCACGAACAAGCCATCGGCGGGGGATGACGTGGTGCTCATTGCATTCGGGCAGGGCATGCAGGAAGCGGCGCGCACGAAGGCCGATGAGCAGGGCCATTTCACTTTGGACATCCCAGACAACGGCATGCACCTGGTTCGAGTCGACCACCAGAAGGCAGCATATTTCGAGCCGGTTCCCGCGGGAACGAAGACTGTGAACGTCACCGTCTACGACGTTGCGGCGAAAGTGGAGGGAGTTTCGACGGAGGCCGACGTGATGCGGATCGAAACAACTCCGCAGGGACTCCACGTGGTCCAGAACTACTTCGTGAAAAACGAGTCGAATCCGCCCCGCACCCAATTTAGCAACCGCGCATATGAGATTTACCTTCCGGAGAACGCGAAAATCGAGGCATCAGCGGCAATGGGGCCGGCGGGGATGCCCGTTTCGTCCTCTCCCGTTAAGCTTGACGATCCTGGGCACTATGCCTTTATCTTCCCGGTGCGGCCCGGCGAGACGCGCTTTCAACTCAGCTATACGCTGCCATACAGCGGCAGTTACAAATTCAACCCGCGCATAGCCCTGCCTACCGGAAATTTGGCAGTCATGCTGCCCAAAACCATGCAGTTCACTGGCGGTGCGCCCTTTCAGCAGGCGGATGTCGATGCTACCGCGCAGACGTATCTTGCACGGAACGTTCAGCCGAACCAGGCACTTGCGTTTACGGTTTCCGGAATGGGTTCGATGCCGCGCGATTCGCAGCAGACCGGAGCGGAGCAGGAGGCGGGCCAGCAAGCCGGGGCCGGTATGCCGGGCGCGGGCGAGCAGCCGGCTTCTGCTGGACCGGACAATCGTCCAGGCGGAGGGCTCGGAACGCCAATCGATACACCCGATCCGCTACAGAAGTACAAGTGGTGGATCCTCAGCGGGCTTGCGCTTGTGCTAGTGGCTGCTGCGGCATTCTTCCTGAGGGTTAAGCCCACCGGACCGCCGGATGCTCCTGCTGGCGCGCACCTGCCTCCATCGTCGCCTCTTACACCGGCCGTGAAACCTTTAGCTGTTGGGAACGGACACTCAAAGGCGCTGCTGGCCGCGCTCAAGGACGAACTCTTCGCCCTCGAGACCGAGCGGCTGGAGGGCAAGCTGTCCGAGGCCGACTATGCTGAAACAAAGTCGGCCCTAGAAGTCGTCCTCAGGCGGGCACTGGCGCGGCAATCGGCGCCGTAGGCGATTCAGAATTCCAACTGCCGCTGCGCAGCGAAGTGAAATTTCGGTTGGCGGTGCCCTGCCAATCAGATTTGCTGGTTCTTCCATCGCCCGCGGCGAAACAGCACCATGCTCGCCGCAGCAATTGAACACTCTGCGATTACGATCGCCAACATGGCCCCCTGTGCATGGAAGCCCTCACGCACAGCCAGCCACCATGCCAGAGGCAATTCGAGCACCCAGAAACCGAAGAAGTTAACAATCGTCGGAGTTACAGTATCGCCAGCGCCATTGAACGCCTGCAGCATGACCATTCCGTAGGCATAGCCTACATTCCCGCAACTCAGTATGCGGAGCGCCGTCGCGGCAATCGGGGTAACGGCCGGATCGTCGATAAACAACTTCACGGCCGGCGTCGCAAACACGAAGAAGAAGACGCCGATCCCGCCGAGAAAAAGCATATTGTAGAACCCAGTGCGCCATACCGCCTGCTCCGCGCGGTCCGGACGCTTTGCGCCGAGGTTCTGTCCCACCAGTGTCGCCGCCGCATTGCTTAGTCCCCACGACGGCAGGATGAAGAAGATCACGATCCTGATAGCCACGGTGTAGCCGGCAACCGCCGCCGGCCCGAAGAGCGCGATGATGCGCACGAGTCCGATCCAGCTGGCATTCGCAATCGTGAACTGCAGGATTCCGGTGAGTGAAACCCGCAGCAGCCGCCATAGGACGTTGACGTTTAGACGCACATGCCGGGCCAAAACATGAATA
>JAFAMZ010000417.1 GCA_019232935.1 Silvibacterium sp. | reverse complement strand
CAGAAGCAGCAGGATGATTAGAGCGCTAACGGAAATTCTGCGCATGGAAATGGTCTCGTTGTCGTGGAGCATGCTTTCGTCTTCAAGGGGATCAATCAGTTCTGTAATGAGCATTTTCGGTATTGCACTCGCGGCTCTGTCCGATTTCACGCGGAGACCGGGGCCGAAGCGGGATCGGGTACGCCGGTGCAGGCGAGGGTGACAACGGTAATGTCGTCCTGCTGGCCGAAGGCCTGTGCGGCTTCAGCGACCTTCTGCGCAGGCCTGGAGGAGATTTCCGCGGCGCGGTCGAAGCCGAAGAGCTCTCCTTTGGCGTTTTGTGCTTCGACGACGCCGTCGGTGAGCAGGGTGAGCGTGGTATCGGCTTCCAGATGCAGCGTGGAGTTGCTGTAGGCGGCGCAGGTGGTGATGCCGAGAGGCAGGCTGTTGTCAATGTCGAGCTCTTTTCCGTTGGCGTAGGGTACAAGGTGACCCGCGTTGGCGGCGGTGAGTGTGCCGTCGGGATCGAGGCGCAACACCAGAGCGGTGGTAAAGCCGCCACTGCTGCGGCCCATCATCCTCTGATTCATCGCGGTCAGTACCTCGGCGGGGTCGTGCGTGTATTGGGCCAGTGTGCGGATCGTGCCGACGAGTAGCGACACAGTCATTGCTGCGGGCATTCCTTTGCCGCTCACGTCGCCGATCACGGCCAGCAGGCCGCCATTCGGGATGGGAAGCACCTGGTAGAAATCGCCTCCAACTTCGCCGGCGGGATGGTAGACGGCCTGGATGGAAAATCCGGGGATCGATGGAACTTCTTCCGGCACGAGAATCTGCTGGACGGTGCGCGCTGACTCCATCTCCGTGCGCAGCCGCTGCTCCTGCTCTGCGGAGCGGGCAAAGCGCAGCACCAGCACGGTGCCGACGGCGAGAATGAGGACGACCCAGCCAACATGTATCCACGTGATTGTGAAGCGCGCATCGTGATAGAGGATCATGGCTCCGGTCAGGTCCACGATGCCGGAATAGTACAGCGCCTCGATGCTCACCATGACGCACCACATCGCTATCCAAAGAGTGAAAGGAACAAGGAACAGTTTTGCATCGCGGTTGCCGCGCCGCGCCAGCGTGTAAAGCCGAACGAAGACTGCGGAGGAGAGGAAGAGATCCGCCGCCGCAATCATCCAGTAGTAGCCCGCGTTGTGGATGATCCCCAGGTTGACGAGAGCGGCGCCGATAGACAAGATCCATGATGCAGCCAGGCAGGCGTAGAGGAGGCGGTCGGCCCGGGCGCGCACAAAGCTCCAGGTGAAGAGCACCCAGAAGTAAGTCGAGAGGGACCGCATGCCCATGTCCACCTGCCAGAAAATGCGGGCGTCGGCCCCGGTCTGTATGCTGATCCACATGTAGAGAGGTTCGACGCCGAGGCCGAGGAGAAAGCCCGCCGCATAGGCATATTCGCGCGCGTGCCGCTGCAGAAGGAAGAGGCCGAGGCTGAACAGTCCCACGGCAACGCCCAGCATATCGACTACCCAGTCGGGAATCTGCGCTACCCAGCGGTTTTGCTGCTCAAGGCTGACGATGCGCTCCACGTCGGCTGCGGTTCCCGCCAGGGGAGGATGCGATGCTGCGCCTGCGCCCGGGTTCACGGCCTGCAGGGGAGATTCCCAGACTCGCAGCGCAAGTTCGACAGGGCGGCCATGGAGCGCGGCGGGCACGGCAATGGCGTATACATCGCGGCGCATGGTCCACACCGGCTCGGGGCGCATGCGGCCGATGGTGCCCGCGAGAGCGCCATCGATGTAGACCTCGACGGCGGCCTCGGCAGGAGGATAGATCGCGATCGCCAGCGGCTCGTTGCCCTTGGGAAGGATCACGCGCATGCGGTACCAGGCATATCCGGCATAGCCCTTATGGCCTGCGCTGGCCCAGTCCTTGTCGATGCGGTGCAGGGTCCAGTGCGAATCGTCAAACCCCGGCTGCGCGTAGGCAGGGTCGTCGCCGAATTGTAAGCGCCAGGGTGCGTCGAGCGGAGTCGGACCGCCAGTATTCGACGCGTCGAAACTCTGCGCCTGGCCTGCATTTACTCCTGCCAGTATCAAAAGCAGCAGGATGATTAGCGCGCTAACGGGAAATCTGCGTGAATTTTCGCAAGATTTTCCCATTGTCCCAACCATTCCCGTCTTCTTTCTTTCCTGTCTTTTAGAGGGAGGCAAGCGCCGCTGCCTCATTGGTGTGCAGAGCAGCGTATTTGTTGATGCCGACCATGGTGAAGACCTTCTGGAAGTGGGGGCTGAGTCCGAAGATCGCTATGCTGCGGCCGCCGGGCTTGCTGGCTTCGAGCAGCATCTGGATGATGATGGCGATGCCGGAGGAATTGATGTAGTCGACGCCGGTGAAGTCGAGGAGGACACGGGAGGACGCTCCGTCGAGAGCATGCCAGGCGGCGAGAATGGCGTCTTTCGAAGTGGAGGCAATATCGCCTGAAAACGCGAGCACGCCGACAGGATGGCCCGAGGCGGAGATCGCGGTGCGCTGCTCTACTTTGGTCGTTACCTGCATTACTGATTCTCCTTGTCGAGCTTGATCACCAGCCGCACAAAACTCTTGCCGGGAGGACCCTGGTGCCACTCGGCTTCATCGACGAGCGCCTGGATGAGAAACATGCCCATGCCGCGCGGGTCTTCCTCGCCGTGTACCTTGCGGTCGATGTCGGGGATTGAGGGTTTGGCGTTGATACCCGCTCCGTCGTCGATGACCTTGACTTCAAGCTGGTCGTCGCTGGATGAGAGTACGACTCCGACGCTAAGGGAATTGTTGAGGTGGTTGCCGTGTTCGATGGCGTTGATGCAGGCCTCGGCGACGGCGGTCTTCAGGTCTTCGATCCGGTCTTTTGAGAAACCCATCAGAGCGGCCATGCTGGCGGCCGTGCTCATGGCGACCTTCTCGTAGCCGAGTTCGGAAGGAAGATGGACGTGTACGGAGCTTCCGCTTTTCATGCGTTGGCGAACTCCTGCTGAGTGGAATCGTGACGACAGATCGCGAGGGCGGTCATGTCATCGGTTTGCGGTGCGTTCAGAGAGAAGCCGGCAAGCGTCTCCCAAAGATGGTCGAGTGTGGGCTCGGCGTGAGGCGTTGGGGAATTTCGAAAAGCTGCGCTGAGGCGCTCGGGGCCGAACTCGTCTTCGTCTCTAAAAACTTCGGTCAGGCCATCGGTATAAAGAAGGATTCGCGAGCCTGGAGGAAAAGGAAATACCTCAACCGAGTAAGTCATGCCGGGAAGAATGCCCAGAGGTGTTCCGGAGGACTCGATCATGCGGATGGCGCCGTCTGGCTGCACAAGAGTGACGGGATTGTGGCCGGCGCTGACGATTTCGATCTCCCCCAGCTCGGGACAAAGCCGCAGAAAGACGGCGGTGACGTATCGGCGGCGCGCCTCGGTTCCTTCCTCCCAATGCTGCTGCCCAACGCGAGTGGCAAGCTCTTCGAGGGGAAGAAGCTGTCCAGCCAGTGAGCGCAAAGCCGACCGGAAGCTGGTGGCGACAATCGCGGAGGCGAGGCCCTTGCCGGCTACATCGGCAACCACCATCAGGTGAGAGCCGTCGGGCAGCGCGATGGAGTCGAGGTAGTCTCCGCCGACCTCGTAGCAGGTTGTGGAGCGGCCGGCGATGGAGAAACCTTGAATCTCCGGCATGCTTCGCGGAAGAAGCGATTTCTGGATGGCGCGCGCGGCTTCCAGATCCTGCTGAACGCGCGCCCACTGGAGGTCGCGTTCGTGGAGGGTGGCATTTTCGA
>JAFAMZ010000317.1 GCA_019232935.1 Silvibacterium sp. | reverse complement strand
GCCCGCATCTCGATCTGGCCCGGATCCAGTCCGCGGCTGATCTGATCAAGCAGCGCATGCACCGCGCTGCCCACCACCCTCGCGCGCCGCGATCCCTCGGGGCGAACCAGATCGGACCCGCCGTCCTGGAACAATGTGCCTGCGGTGGTTACGTTTGTTCCCGGTACCTTGAAATCCGTTTCCAGCGGCAGGCGATTCACCATGAGCCGGGGCCCCCGCTCCTCGGCTGTGGCTGCCAGCTGAAACAGCTCGCCCTGATGGGTCAGCTCCAGCGGGAAGTCGAGCACATTCGCCTGCGCCTTGTCATTCAGCACGTTGAGGAACTTCGCCTCGAATGCCGGCCATCCCACATCGAGCAGGCTCTTCGCGTCGCCGGCCTTCAGCCCCGATTGCGTCCGCGTCGCCGTCCCCAGCAAATGCAGTTCGCGCCGCGCGCGTGTGCATGCGACGTAAAGCAGCCGCTTGATCTCATTGTCCTGCCGCTCTGTTCGCTGCCTTTGCACCCACGTGTACGTCGGGTGCGTGTCACCACCCTTTGCTCCGATGGGCGCCACCAGCATCTCATCCTGGCCGGTCTGCTCTCTCGTGCGCTCCAAAGAAACGATCAGCGATGACGGATCGGACGCCGCCTTGCGATCCAGCCCCGGTACGATGACCACATCAAAACCCAGGCCCTTGGCTTTGTGAATCGTCATCAGCTGCACGCCGGCGCGCTCGCTTACTCTCGGATCGGGCTGCGCAAACAGCCACTCCAGCCCGGCATCGAACTCTGCCGTCATGCACTGCATGCCATCCGGAGCGATCTCATCGAGCATCGCGAAGAAGGTCTGCACGTTTTCGTAGGCTGCCGCATCCACACACAGCGGCCCGCCCAGGCTGCGCCACGTCCGTTCTATCCATTGCGAGAAAGAGCCTGCGTGAATCCCGGTAAAGCGCGTAGCCAGCGCCTGCTTCATGATCCCAAGTACGCGGGCCGCCCGCTCGGCAGCCTCCGTCTCCAGAAGTCTTAATCGCTCTTCCAGCAGCTCAAGCATCGGCTTCCGCCGCAACGCGCGGTCGTCCGCGCCTGTGAGCGTGTGAAGGTCGCGCAGCGTAAGCCCGCACCAGGGAGCCCGCAACACCGCCAGCCATGCAACGCGATCCATGGGATGCAGCAGAGCGCGCGTCAGAGATAACAGGTCCAGCAGCTCCTGCCGCTCGGTGAGCGTTTCAATTTCGACCGCGCGGAAGGGAATACCACGCTGGCGCAGCAGTGGAACTATCTTCGCGAGATGCTGCCGCGCCCGTACCAGCACAGCAACGCGATACTCTCCGCCTGCGGATTCGGCCTTTCTGATTGCCGGCAGATGCTTCTCTACAATTTCCACCACCTGCCGCGCCTCCTGCTGCTGCGCGCCACTCCTTTCGTCGGGAGTAGGCTTTGACCCATCCGCAGCGCCGATAACCTGCGGATATACCCTGACTGCATCGGGAAGGAGCGCCGGTTTCGAAGCGTACGAAGGCGAGAAGGGAGCCGTCACGTCGCCTGCAAACACGGCGGCGAACATCTCGTTCCACTCATCGGTCAGTCCGGCATGCGACCGGAAATTCGTCGTCAACTGCAGCAGCTCGCAGGCGATTGCCGAGTGCTCACAATTGATACCGTTGAGCTCCACGTGCGCGAACAGCTCGACTTCGGCCTGCCGGAACATATAAATCGACTGCATGGGATCGCCCACGAAGAAGCATGTGCGTCCGTCGGCCTTCTCCCACGCGCGCACCAGCAGCCGGATCAGCTCGAACTGGCTCCGTGATGTGTCCTGAAACTCATCGACCAGCAGGTGCCGCAATCCTCCACTGAGCGCCAGCAGCGCATCGGGGTCTTCCTCGGCATCCTTGAGCACCTGCCGCGCCGAAATATTCAGCTGTGGGAAGTCGACGACATTTCTCTCGGCAAAAATCACATTCAGCTCGGCAACCGCACGCCGCAGTGTCATGAAGAGATGGCGCAGCGTGGTCCACTGGTCCTCGTCGTAGCGCCGGAGAGGCAGGTCCTTCAGCGCGGCGAGGGCCTCTCGAAGACCGGCAATCTCCTGGAGACGCGACAGCAGCCCCTCCATGCGGCGTTTCCAGTCTTTGGCTTGCAGGCCGGAAGCCGGAAATCCATGCCTCTTATCGACAGTCTTACGCCAGTCGCCATCCTGCTTCAGCAGGAGATCCGCAATGCACTGCCAGTGCTCGAGTGCGAGCTGCTCTGGAGAAGGCAGCGAACCCATCCCCGCCAGCAATCCGAACTTGTCGCAGTTACCCGCCGCATAGTCTGCAAGGTCGACCAGCTCACCAGCCAGCAGCGGTTCGGAAGCTATGAGGCGGTGGACTCGCTCGATGCCGCGAATCACTTCCCGCTTGAACGGCCGCTCCAGTTCGAGGCGCAGCGCGTCCCAGTCGATTGCCTCGACAAGCGGGAAGGCCCGCACCCACTGATCGCGATTTTTCAGCATTTCGGCGATCAGCCGCTCGCAATCCTGCAGGCTGTTGTCGCGCAGCGCGAGCAGATGCGCGATGGCCTCGCTTAGCGTGAGATCGGGACCGCCAAGCTGGCCGAGCGTGTAACGCGCCGCCTGTGCGTACAGCAGGTCTGCCCGTTCCAGAGGGTTCAGCCTTCCGCCCATGCGCGACAGCAGCGGCTGGCCGTGCGCGATTCGCAGGCATAGCGAGTCGATTGTCTCGATATTCAGCCGCTGCGGCTGCTCGAGAATGCGCCAGCCACGCGCATGGGAGTTGCGCAGCGCCGCACGGGCCAGCGCCAGGGGTTCGTCTTCGTCCGGGACGGGTTCGGGAGCCCGAGCCGCATCTTCGAGATGCTTCAACACGCGGGCGCGCATCTCCGCTGTAGCTGCGCGCGTGAACGTGATGGCCAGGATCTCCTCGGGCTCATGCACTTCTGCGAGTGCCTTCAGAAACCTGCGCGTCAGCAGATCGGTCTTGCCCGATCCTGCTGGAGCCCGCACAATAAACGTTCGCGAAAGATCGAGCGCGCGGGCACGCTGCACAAGATCGCCCGCCGATTCCGGATCGGGCGGGCCGCTCACCAGGTGAATCGTCAACTCACTCATCGGATTCACCCTGGCCATCTCCGTCTTCATCCAGCGCGGCATTCATCTCTGCGACACGGCAGAGTCCCGGAAAATCGCAGTTCCGGCACGTCGTCCGCTGTTCCTTGGGATCGATCCGTGCGTCGCCCGCGAGAAAATCTCCTGCGAGGTTTGCCAGCGCGTTTGCCCAGTCGCTCTTAAGTTCACTGTTGAAGGCGATCTTCGTCATTTTTGTATTCGCATCGATGCGCACCTGGGCCCGCGCATCCTTCGCCGCACCCTCAAAGCCCATCTCGTCTGCGCGGATGCGCGCGAAGAGCACACCGCACACATCCTCGACATTGCCGAAGATTGCATACAGGGGAAGCTGGGGCTCGTCCGGACGTTCGCCCTCCCAGCCGCTCCTGGAAACGTTGAGGCCGGTTTTGTAATCGAGCAGTAGCCGCTGCCCATCTTCGAGCACATCGATGCGGTCGGCGCGCAGGCGGAGGTTCAGGCCGCCCACGGTTACGCTTTCCAGTTTCTTTTCCGTTGCTTCAACCGTGAACGGAACACGCTTCGCTTCGTGCTCACGAAGCCATCTATCCAGCAGCCTCGCCAGCCGGCTCTGTTCGCTTGCAAGGTACGCCGACATCCATGCATCGCCGCCGTGTTTCTTTGCCAATGGTACGAACACTTCAGCGATGGCCTGGTCGACGATAGCGCCAAGGCGCCCGTCGGCAATCGCCGTCCGCAGATCGCCCAGCGTGTGCATCGCGCCGCGCTCGGGAGACCACAATCGCTCCATCACCTCGTGCAACAGCGCTCCGCGCTGCATAGCCGAAAGGCCCCAGTCTCCGCGATTCAGCGGTTCGGCGTTCAGACGCTTCGCCGCGAAGGCGCGGAACGGGCACGCTGCCTGATCGCGCAGCACCGTCGCACCACCAGCGCATTGCTCGACGGGCCATGCGATAGTCGCCGAAGCATCCCGTATTCCTTCCAGCTTTGCCGGTTCGTGGCGGGGCGCAGTTGCACCGATCTCCTGAAGCAATTCGGCCGAACTCTGCCACCGAAAGCCCGGCGCAACGTGGTCGATCACCGGAGAGGGCCGCAGCTCCCCATCCTTATTTCGCTCCGCATGACTGAAGACCGCCAACGAACTCTGGGTGCCCCATTCAAAGCCCGATTTTGCCTTTGAGTGGGAAACTCTGGGTTCCCCATCCTTTCGGTCCGTTGTTTGGACCGAAAGGGTGGGAAGCGAGACACTCGAGGCAATCCGTTCCGTGGCCACATGCGCCAATTCCCAGTCGGCTTCCGGCAATGCGTGCGGCATTCCCGCCCGTCGTTGAAGGTCGTTGGGCAGCAGCGGATGCAGTCTGCCGCGCGCCGGCCACGCCTGATCGTCTGCGCCAAGAAACCAGACCGCGTCGAACTGTTGCCCACTAGCCTCGAGGGCGCCCATCACCTGCACGGGAGCTCCGTGCGACTCGGCGGCAAATATGGTCTCGCCGGCCTGCATTTCGAGGGTTTCGAGAAACTCGCGGTAGCTCATGCGCCGCCCGTCGAAATCGAGCAGGGCAATCTCGTCCATCAGGCGCTCCCACCTTGCCCGCGCCTGAAAGTCGATTTCATCTCTGCGCGTTGCGCTGCGCCATCCGGCCTCCCCAAGCAGCACTTGCGCGAGATCGACCCAGCGGCCCGGTGTCCGCTCTTCTTCTGCGACATGGTTCACGGCGGCCATCTTCTGCAAAGCCTCAAGCCGGCCTCGAACGTCGGCGAGGGCAGGGAAGGGGTGCATCTCCCTGAGCACATTTCGCAGAGATATCTCCAGCGACAGCGACCCTGAATTGCGCAGGTCGGCATCGAAGGCGGCAAGCGCGAGATACTCCTCTGGGCTCTGTGCTCTGAGCCCTGCGCTCTGTGACAGATATCCCGACAGCAGCAGCCACGACACTTGTTCTCCATTCAGAGGCTGCGCCGCCCACCGTAACAGCAACAGCGCAACGCGAACGACGGAAACCTCTCCGAGCGGCTGGCCCAGCGAAAACTCAAACGGCATCCGCGCCGAAGGCGCGAACACATCGTCAGTCTCCGGCATCAGCACGCGCCGGAAAATGCGCTCCATTTCGCTGCGCACACTTCTGAGTTCCGGCACGATCACGCCGATCCGTGCCGGCCTTTGGTCGTTAAAGAGCGGGCTGTCTTCGAGCAATGCCCGAATCCAGTATGCGCAGGTCGTGATCTCGTCTCGCAGGTCCGTCGCGCGAATCAGTCGAGGCGCAATCGCGACCGGGTTGCCGCGGGATATCTCGACGTTTACACCGCGAGCTTCGATCGCCGCGATCAGGCGCTTCTGCGCGGGCGTGAGGCGATCGAATCCCAGCATGACAACTTCTTCGGGCAGCGGCATCCCGGCTGCGTTCTCCGCGACCAGCCGCTCAAGGCGCGAACGGCTCAGCCAGCCCTGTTTCGCACATTCCTTTTCAAACGCCGCGGCCCACATACGAAAGCGCTCCGGATCGGTCCGCGCCCAGGGTCGCGCGCGCTCCTCATGCACCTCGTAATCGCAGACCAGCCGATACGCTCCTTCGGCCAACGCTGCCATGGCCTCGGGAGAGACGAGCAGTTTTGCGTCTTCCCGCTGCATGCGCGTCCACACTTTGCGCTCCTGCAGGCTGCTCAGCGGCAGCGGAGCATCGGGTTGCTCTATGCTCTGCGCCTGCCACTGTCGCTGCACCCAGCTGTCCCAATCCTCAATCGGAGGACTCGCCCACACGCGGCGGCCTGCCTGCCGCTGGCGCAAGGCATATTCCCGCTTCAGCCAGCGCGCGGCGCGAACGTTGGCCGTGAGAATCGTTGCCCCGTTCTCAAATGCATTCTCAATTTCAACCGGAAGCTGCATCAAGTTATAACTTAGGAAAGATACTAAGAAGAATAACGCGAGAGGACAGTGCGCGTTTCTGGAGCCCTGATCCCTGATCCGTAAGCTCTGATCCCTGTTTTATGTAAACTGATCGGTGAAGCGTTTCTCCCTCCCCTGTCCGTTACTCCTGCTCTGCCTGCTCATCGCATTTCCCGGTTGTCGACGCGGCAGCGCTCCATCCGAACACAGCTCTGAAAAGAGCCATCATATTCGCGGAGTCGTCGTCTCGACTGACGCGGCCAAGGGCGCTGTTACGCTCGACACTGATGCCATCCCCGGCTACATGGACGCCATGATCATGTCCTACACATTGAGGAACCCGGCTATCATCAGCGAGCTTCATCCCGGAGACACCATCACCGCCGACCTTTTCGCCTCCGATTCCGCCAGCGCCCTCGATAACATCGTGATCGTCGGCCAGGCCAACGCCGACTACAAGCCGCCCGCCGAATATAAGCCGCTGAACCCCGGCGATCCCGTGCCCGACTTCGCGCTGCTGAACCAGAGCGGTAAGACCATCCACATCGCGCAATTTCGCGGAAAGGTTCTGCTCGTCACCTTCATTTACACGCGCTGCCCGCTTGCGAATTACTGTCCCCGGATGAGCCGCAATTTCGCTGAGCTCGATCAGCTGCTCGCAGCGACCGATTTTGAGCTTTACTCGAAGACCCACCTGCTCAGCATCAGTTTCGATCCTGCTTACGACACTCCCGCCGTGCTGCGCAGTTACGGAGGCGCCTGCACCGGCCGCTACACCAGAGAGGACTTCACCCATTGGGACTTTGCCGCACCCTCCGCGAAGGACTTGCCTGACCTGCTGCGCTTTTTTCTTCTCGGCGCTACGCCCGAGAAGGACCGCACCATCACGCATTCGCTCTCGACCGTGATCATCGATCAGAAGGGGAAGGTCTACAAGTGGTACCCGGGGAATGAATGGACTCCGGAGCAGCTTCTCGGCGACGTGAAACAATTGCTCTCAGGAAAGACCCAGGCATGATTGTCATTCTCATGGGAGTCTCCGGATCGGGGAAATCCACCATAGCTCACGCGCTCGTTACCGCCACCGGCTGGCAGTTCGCCGAGGGCGACGACTACCACAGTGACGCCAACCGCGCGAAGATGCACGCCGGCATCCCGCTCACCGACGAAGACCGCATTCCCTGGCTCAACCGGCTGCACGATGTGCTCGCCGGATGGCAACAGAACGGCATCAGCGGCGTGCTCACCTGCTCGGCCCTCAAGCAGACCTACCGCGATCGGCTCGTCCAGGGCCTCCCCGCCGAGTCCTATAAATTCGTCCTGCTCGAGGCCCCGGTCGAAGTGCTCAATGCACGCATGCACCACCGCCCCGAACACTTCATGAATCCCGACCTGCTCAGGAGCCAGCTCGACACTCTCGAACTACCCGCCGACGCGCTCCGCATTGACACTACCGACCCGCCCGAAGTTGTTGCGCGTGAAATCCTCGCCGCGCTTAAAGAGCCTGCTCGCGCCTCTACCCCGACGGTGCAGCGCTAAATTCTGAGGGTGCCCACTCAAGTCTTCAGTTGCCTTGAGTGGGATACTCGACCCAAACCCGAAGCCCTGATCCCTGTTCCCTGATCCTGTTTCTCCCTGTACCCTGAACCCATGGCAAAGGTCACCATCACGTTCGGCATCGTCCTCATTCTTCTCGGCCTCGTAGGATTCGTCTCCTCCCCGCTCCACGCGCCCACCGCGCTCATCCCCTGCGCCGTCGGCATCATCCTCGCATTTCTCGGAGGACTCGCCTCCACCGAAGACGCAAAGAAGCGCATGCTGCACATGCACATCGCCGTCACCGTGGGACTCCTCGGCTTCCTCGGAACCGCCAAGAGCATCTGGGACTACATTCAGATGCTTCGTGGAGTGCAGTTCGCGCATCCAATCGCCGTCGAAGAAAAGGCCGCCATGTCCGTCGTGCTGCTCGTCTTCGTGATTCTGTGCGTGCGCTCCTTCATCAACGCCCGCCGCGCCCGGGCTTGACGCAAAGCGCCCGACCTAAGGAGACCAATGCGCCCCGGATCCATGTCGACCAAAGCCGAGCGCACCACCTCGCACCGCGGAGCCATCCGCGCCGCCGCAGGCGACCAGCCCAAAAAGAAGACCGACTACAAGAAGGTCATGCCCGAGATCTGGCGGCTCGTCCGCCCCCGCCGCGGGCTCCTGCTCCTCGGACTCATCCTCGTCGCCATCAACCGCGTCGCCGGCCTCGTCCTGCCCTACGTCTCCAAGCCCTTCATCGACCAGGTGCTCCGCCACCATCACCGCGAGCTGCTCTGGAAGCTCGTCGCCGTCATCTTCATCGCCACCGCCATCCAGGCCGTCACGTCCTTCTCGCTCACCCAGCTTCTCTCAAAGGCCGCGCAGCGCATGATCGCCGATCTCCGCCGCCAGGTGCAACAGCACATCGGACGCCTCTCCGTCTCCTTCTACGACGCCAACCGGACAGGTGTGCTGGTTTCGCGCATCATGACCGACGTCGAAGGCGTGCGCAACCTCATTGGCACCGGCCTCGTCGAGTTCGTCGGCGGAGTCCTCACCGCTATCCTCGCCTTCAGCTACCTGCTCTACCGCAGCCCGCGGATGACCCTCATCATCTTCTCGGTCATTGCCGTCTTCGTCATCGTCCTCTCGCGCGCCTTCAAGACCATCCGCCCCATCTTCCGCGAGCGCGGCAAGATCAACGCCGAAGTCACCGGCCGCCTCACCGAATCCCTCGGCGGAGTCCGCGTCGTCAAGGGCTACCACGCCGAGGAGCGCGAGGCCCGCGTCTTCTCCGGAGGCGTGCAGCGCCTGCTCGACAACGTCATGAAGTCGCTCACCGCCACCAGCGCGCTCTCCTTCGCCGCCACCACCGTCCTCGGAGTCGTCGGCGCCCTCGTCATGCTCCTCGGAGGCCGCGCCGCCCTCGCCGGACGCCTCACCGAAGGCGACTACGTGCAA
>JAFAMZ010000261.1 GCA_019232935.1 Silvibacterium sp. | reverse complement strand
TCCAGTCCGAGGCATCGTAGGATGAGTCGTCCTCAAGCTTCTTCACGCGCGGCCTGAACCATTGATAAGTGTTGTCGTGGTTATAAGTGACGCAGGGGCTGAAGACGTCGAGGAAGGAGAAGCCCGGGTGCTGAATCCCCAGTCGTATAAGTTCGGTTAGATGCTTCTGCTCGCCACTGAAACCACGAGCGACAAAGGTGCAGCCCGCAGCAAGAGCCAGAGAAATGGGGTTAACCGGGGATTCGACGTTGCCAAATGGCATGCTCTTGGTTTTCATGCCGACCCGGCTGGTGGGTGAAGTCTGGCCGGTGGTAAGACCGTAAATTTGATTGTCCATCACGATGTACAGCAGATCGACGTTGCGGCGCATGGTGTGAACGAAGTGATTGCCGCCGATGCCGAAGCCGTCGCCATCGCCGCCGGTCACGATCACAGTCAGCTCGTGGTTGGCGAGCTTCATGCCCGTGGCCACAGCCAGGGCGCGGCCGTGGAGCGTGTGCATGCCGTAGGTGTTGACGTATCCGGGGAGGTTAGAGGAACAGCCGATGCCGCTTATGGTAACGACATTATGGAGGGGAAGCTGCAGCTCTACCAGAGCTTTTTGAAGAGCGGCGAGAACCCCGAAATCACCGCAGCCAGGACACCAGTCCGGATCAACTTTGCCTTTCGTATCGGCCATGGTTAATGCGCGGGGACTCTCTACGATGGACGCCATGTGCGTTTTCTCCTCAGACCATGATTTCGTGAGCGGGAACGGAAAGGTTCGTGTTCCCGGCAAGCTGTTCTTTTACGGCTTCAACGATGTGATGAGGCATAAACGGTTCGCCGTCATATTTGCGAATGTTGCCGTCAGGCACAAAGCTGGTTTCGCTGCGCAGATAGCGGGCAAATTGTCCGCTGTAGTTGTTCTCCACGATGATCGTATGACGTGCGTCTTTCAGGATTTGCAGGATCGCTTCGCCGTGCAGCGGCACCAGCCAGCGGATCTGGAGGTGATTGGCGGCGATGCCTTGCTCGTTCAGAAGTTCGCAAGCTTCCTCGATGACGCCCCTGGTCGAGCCCCAGCCAATTAACGTCACATCCGCATGAGGCGGACCAGACAGCGCAGGCGGAGGAACGGCGGACTCGATCCCGGCCACCTTGCGCATGCGCTTTTCCATCATGGCGCGGCGCTTGATGGGATTCGTGAATTCATCGCTGATCAATACGCCGTCTTCCTGGTGTTCGTCGGTCGCCGCCGTGTGGATATGGCCCGGAACGCCGGGAACGGCGCGCGGCGAGACTCCGCTATCGGTGATCTTGTATCGCTTGTAATTGCCATTCAGCGAAACTGCCGAGTCCGCACCATTGCCGTTGGTCGAAGTAATAAGCTCGCCGCGATCGATGGCAGGATAGAAATCCAGCTCTCTCGGATCGACACTCAGCCGGCCCTCTGAGAGCAGCAGGTCGCAGAGAACAATGCCCGGGCACTGAAAGCGATCGGCGATGTTGAAGATCTCAGGAATCAGTTTGAAGCAGTCACCTATGTCCAGCGGAGCCGCGATCACGCGGGGGTAATCGCCAAAAGCTGCGCCGAGCATCTGCCACAGATCCCCCTGCTCGGTTTTGGTAGGCACTCCGGTGGACGGGCCGGCTCGCTGGCAATCGATGACCACAACCGGGGTTTCCATCATGGCGGACATCCCCAGGCCTTCGCTCATGAGGGCAAACCCGCCACCCGAGGTTGCACACATGGCGCGGACTCCGGAGTGAGCTGCGCCGATGGCCATGTTGATGACGCCGATCTCGTCCTCGACCTGGCGGACCATGATGCCGGCCTGGCGAGCGTGCGCCGCCATCCAATGAAGCACTCCAGTCGAAGGACTCATGGGATAAGCGCAATAGAATTTCACGCCGGCTGCGGCGCCGCCCATGGCCAGGGCAGTGTTGCCGCTCAAAATGGCAGTACGATTCTCGGTTCTGGGAATCGGACTCGCGAAAGCCGTGAAGTGTGCGGCGGCGTAATCATAGCCGGCGCGCGCCACTGCGACGTTTTCTGCCACCACAGCATCGCCTTTTTTCTTGAACTGCTCGGTGAGAACTTCTTCCAGAGCAGAGAAGCCGATACCCATCATGTTGAGCCCGGCGCCGATCGCAAGGGTATTTTGCGCCACTTTATTCCGCGTGATGTCGGCCAGCTCAGAAACCGGAAGGGGACACATCTGTACACCATTTGCGGCAATGCCCGGCTTGATGGTATCGGAGTTGTAGATACAGGAAGCGCCGCCTGAAAGCAGGCCGAGGTGGCGATCCATGGTGTCCTGGTTGAGAGGGATGAGCAGGTCGATACGATCACCCATATTGGTGACTTTTTCGGGACCGGTCCGAACAGTCAGAAAAGTGTGGCCGCCGCGAATGATGGACTGATATGCGTTGTAGGCATTGAGATGGAGGCCGCGGCGACTGAATATCTTTGCGAAAATGTCGCCGGGAGTGGCGACTCCCTGACCGGCTGCTCCTCCGATGCCGATAGCAAAGGTCTGCTTCATCACACCCTCACTAACAGTCGAGCCGAGCCGAAGGCACTGGATACCCTGACCGGGCTCAAGCGATGTTGGATCCCGATAGAGTCCGAATGCCTGATTCGCCTTTTCGGGTAGCCGGAGTATACACCTAACCTCCGGCAGCTCGCCTGAAGCCGTTACAAGGCCGCGGCCGTCGTGTCCACTGCATCTGAAGTGCGACTGCTCCTTCTGGACTTCATCCCGTTGCAACTGCTCGCCCGCCCGCGCAGCGCCGCGGACGCGACCTCAACCCGCCGGTGAGTCCGGCAAAATCGGTCATCGCCGAGTAGCACTTAACTAAGTGCAAGCGCCCCTGAGCTCTTGGTAAGTTTCAGACGGGCTGATTGCGTGCTATTCCTTTTCTGAAACAAATACTGCCGTCGTAAGCGACGGGATTGTCACAGATCCTTGTTGTGAGTTGTAGGTCGACTCGCGGGTAGCCGGGTCGCTCGAGCTCTTCTGCACGGGATGGAGGTGGAGCTTAAGACCCTGCAGCCGTCCGTCGGTGAAAGTGGTTTGTGAGTTGGCCGCATTAAACACCACAACAATGTGCTTGTACTGGCCGTAGTCGCCGCCGTTAGCGTCGAGCTTCATCACAATCAGGCCAGGAGTCTGGCTTTGTCCAGTGTTCAGGAACGTAAGATTCTGCTGGATCTCATTGAATGTTGCCATCCGGAAGAGTCCGGAGCTGTACCGGATCTGGAGGAGTTCCTGGAAGGCTTCGCCGCTGTAGGCGATGTTGGTGGGTTGCGGTGTGTATGCGGGGTTCGAGAGCAGTGGCGTCATGATCGGCCACTGGTTCACATTCTGACTGGCAATGGGCAGGCCGATGCCCCAGTTGGCGGTCCGGCCACTCCAGTCAATCTTGTTGAACCAGTCACCGGAGTCGTAGCTGTTGTTGTCCATGTCTTTCGAGCGAAGCAGGTCGTCTCCGGCCTGGAAGAAGGGAATGCCTTCGCCAAGGGTGACGAGCGCCATGCCCATGATCTGGCGGCGGGCGCGCGTGTCAATAGAGTCGTTGAAGGATGACTTCAGCTGCACAGCGTCGAAGAAATCCTGATTGTCGTGGACGGAGCAGTAGTTAATGGCTTCGATCGGCGACTTGGTGTATCCGGTGGGCTGGCCGTTGTAGTTGACCTGGGCTCCGGTAAGGGTGGTGCCGGTGTGGTCGGTAAGGGTGTAGTCGTGCAGGTTGCCTGTGAGGCCGACGAGGATCCAGTCAGTGTAGAGGCCGAGCGCGCCCTGCGGGCTGGGTGGGGGCGGGTTGGCGTTTGTGTAGTCGCTGGAGTCGGTGACGAGTCCGGTGGCAAAACCCTGCACGCGCTGGTCGGTGAAGGGACTGCCGCCGCGGATGCCATCGCGGATGCGATCGTTGAAGGAGCCTATTCCGTATCCGTAGAGGTTGATTTGTGACGCGTTGGGGCCGATCTGGTTGTTGGCCGTGTCTCCGAAGTTGAAGCCTTCGCCATACAGATAGATCTTGGCCCCGTCGATGCCGTCCTTTTCAGGTGTGAGCCGTGCGAGGGCTTGCTTGATGTGTTGCATGTTGTAGAGGAAGTTGAAGCTCATGATATCGAAGCGAAAGCCATCAACCTTGTACTCGGTGGCGTTGAGCACCAGGGTATCGATCATGAGCTTTTCCATCATGAGGTGCTCGCTGGCGGTGTCTGGGCAGCAGGAACCCTCTTCGAGATTGCCGTTGGCGTCGAGGCGGTGGTAGTAACCGGGAACGACTTCGTCAAGATTGGAGTTGGGGCCTTCACCGGCGGCGTTGGTGTGGTTGAAGACCACGTCCTGCACGACTCGGAGGCCAGCGTGGTGGAGCCCTTCCACCATGGTGCGGTATTCGCGGACCCGGTTATCGGGGTTGATGGCGTAGGAGCCTTCAGGAGTCATGTAGTGGACGGGGTCATATCCCCAGTTGTAGGCGTCTTTGCTCTGGATGGCGGTGACGGCGGCTTGCTGCTGCGTCCCGTCGGGCGGGAATCCGGAGAGATCGCCGGTGAACTGCCAGGTGGTCTTGTCTTCGTTGACGCTGGCGAAGTGGAAAGAAGGAAGGATGTGGACGGCTTTGAGTCCGCTCCTGGCGAGCGAGCGGAGGTGCTTCATGCCGTCGGAATCCCGGTCGGTGAAGGCCTCGTAAAAACCCTGATGCGCGGCGGGAACCGTCGGATCGTTCACGCTGAAATCGCGGATGTGCAGTTCATAGACGCTCATGTCGCTGAGGCTGCGCAGCGGGGGCGAAAAGCTCTCGTCCCAATCGTGGGGCTTAGTTTCGTCAGAGTCGAGGTCGGTGATACGGCTCTTGGTGCCGTTGAGGGCGATATCGATAGAGTAGGGATCGCTGGTGACATTGGTGTCGACGGCGGAGTCGGCGGGCACCCAGACTATCACGCTGTAGAGGTAATATTTGCCGCTCCAGTCGGGTTGGCCGTCGGCGACCCATACGCCGTCGTGGTTATGCATCGGGATGACGGCGGCCGGTGAGGTGTCAGAGGGGTTATTAAAGAGCTCGAGGGAGACGCCTTGCGCGGTGGGCGCCCAGAGCTTGAGTTTGACGGCGCAGTTGTCGTCGTCGTCCCAGTCGCGCCAGCCGTGATCATCGTCGTGATGAAAGACGACGCCGAGGCGGCCGGGGTAGTAGTAGAGGTCGTCGAGGACTCCGGCGAACTGGATTCCGGTGGCATAGCTGAGTGCTCCGCTGGAGTTGACGGCCGAGAAGGCGAGCTGGCCTTTGAGTGCGGTCTGGATCTGGGAGAGCTGAATATTGGGTGGAAGCTGGAGGACCGTGTAGCCGCTCAGTTGCGGGTAACGGTAGAGCTCGTCGGCAGTGAGGCTGCCGCCTAACGTGAGCGGGATGTTGGTGCCTCCGGTGATGCCCGTGGGAGTGACGGAGAGGCCTCCAGTGAGGCTGTAGCTGAGTGCGTATGTTGATCCGTTTTGCGCAAACTGCGGCTGGATGGCGATGCGCTGGCGGTCGATCCAGTAGGCTTGCTCTACGTTCAGGAGGCTGGCGAGAATTTCCTCAGGAGTGGGGACAGTGGTGAATACAGTCGCGTTGCCGGAGATGACCCAGGCCTGCGTGTAGGTAGCGACATTGAGATGCATGTCGGGCCCGGGATCTTTCACTCCCGTGGCGGTGTTGTGGACGATGAAACCGAGGTCATGCGGATTGGCGATGAGCTTGATGTCGAAGTAAGCACCATAGGAGTCGTACTGGGTCACGAAGGTGAGACCGTCGTTGTAGTCGCCGGTGTACTCGGCTGTGTCGTTGAAGGCGTAGACGGACCAGTTGGAGTAATTGCCGTCAGGGCGGAAGTAGTGGATGCGGGCGTATCCGGGGAGCAGGGCGTTGGGATTGGCGATGTCGATGGCTTCGTTATAGAGCTTGCCGATGCCGGAGAAGGCCCAGTATTCGTTGCCCATGGTGGAGGGGTTGACGAATTCGTTGGGGCCGGGATCCTTTACGTCTCCGCCGGACGCGCTGGGATTGTGGATGATGAGGCCAAGGTTCTGGGCATTCGCAACAACTGCCACATCGAAATACACTCCATATGCGTCTGAATTCGTCGGCGGCACGAGCCCGCTGTTGTAATCGCCGGTGTACTCCGTCGTGTCGAAGAAGGCGTAGATCGTCCAGCCTGCATAATTGCCGTCGGTGCGGTGGTAGTGAACACGGACGTATCCCGGCAGCAGTGCGGTGGGGTTGGTCAAGCTAGGAGCGGTTGTATACAGCTTGGCTATCCCGGAGTATGCCCAGTACTCAAAGCCCTGCGTGGCGGGATCAACAAATAGATTGTTGGGAGTGTCCTTCTGATCTCCGCCCGGGGCGGTCGGGTTGTGAATAATGATCCCTACCTCCGTCGCACCCATAGTCACGCCAACGTCGAAGTATGCGCCGTAGCTGTCGGTGCCGGTGACCTGTACGGGACCGCTACCGTAGCCACCTTTGTTTTCAGTGGTGTTATCGAAGGCGTAGACGGTCCATCCGGAATAGGTGCCGTCGGGGCGATGGTAATGGATGCGGATGTGACCGGCCGGGATGGGTGGGTCGGCTGGGAATGCCGGCAAGGTGACGAAGAAGCTGAGCAACAAGATGAAGGGAGACGCCGTGGACAGAAGGCGGCGTTTGCTGTCGAGTCTCATGGGGGCTCTCCTGAGAGTGGTGGCGCTTCGTCGAAGCGGCGGCGCGGTAGTATCGGCGTCCCGTGGCAGGCCTGATTTGCGGCGGAAGTCACACTATGCGGAGAAGACGAGGGGTGTCAAGAAAGCATGCAGATTTCCTTGAATCGAGCTGAGGATGCCGCATTTTTTCAAACGCGCGAGTTGACCTCAAAGATTAGATCGCTCTAAGCCTTCTTGCGCAAAACACCACGCGTTAACCTAACCCCTTGCTTCCGCCGATACACTCACCAGTCGGCGCATCCGCGTCTTCGCATCCGGAACACAATCGAGAGGCTCCCTGATGTTTGCCATAATCGGAATTCTGCTGGTCTTCGGAGCTGTCATCGGCGGCTTTCTGATGGAAAAAGGCCATCTCGCCGTGCTCCTCCAGCCGGCCGAGTTCCTCATCATTGCCGGGGCCGCGCTGGGCACGCTGCTGATCGCCAATCCACTGCACATCCTGAAGAGCATCTTTGGCGGTGTCCTCGGAGTCTTCGGCAAATCCCACTACAGCAAACAGCGTTACATATCCACCCTGAAGATGATGTTCGAACTGCTGAACAAGATCCGCCGCGCCGGAATGCTTTCTATTGAGATAGACATCGAAAAACCCGAGGAAAGCGAAATCTTCAAGCAGTATCCCGAATTCATCCGCGACCATCACGCGCGCGACTTCCTCTGCGACACCATGCGCATGGCCGTCACCGGCGGCGTGGACCCCTTCGATCTCGACCAGATGATGGACCTCGACATGGAAGTCCGGCATCGCTGCGCGCATCAGCCCATCTCGGCGCTCACCACCGTCGCCGATTCCCTGCCCGGCCTCGGTATCGTCGCCGCGGTGCTCGGAGTAGTCATCACCATGGGCGCGCTCGGCGGCCCACCCGAAGCCATTGGCCACAAAGTCGCCGCCGCCCTGGTCGGTACCTTCCTCGGCATCCTTCTCTGCTACGGCCTCGTCGGCCCCATCGGCTCCTTCATGAACAAGGAAACCGAAGAAGAGCACGCCTTCCTCTACGTGCTGCGCGTCCTGATGGTCTCCTTTATCAAGGGCAATGCCCCGGTCCAGGCGCTCGAGATGGCTCGCCGCGCCATTCCCTTCCACCTGCGCCCCACCTTTGAAGAGATCGAGGCCGCCTGTCGCGGCGATCAGCCGCAGGAGCCCGCCGCTGAAGCGCAGGTCGCCTGATCCCGGACTCCTCCATGTCGAAAAAGCCCATCGTCATTATCCGTAAGGCCCGCGCCCACACCGGCCACCATGGCGGCGCCTGGAAAGTCGCCTACGCCGACTTCGTCACCGCCATGATGGCCCTCTTCATCGTCCTGTGGCTGATGAACACAAGCGATCACGTCCGCAAAGTCATCGCCGGATACTTCAACGATCCTCGCGGCAGCTCCGCTCTCACTGGATCGGACAAGGCCGGCTCGGCCGACAACATGCCGCTCACCCGCGAGAACATGCAGCAATTCAAGCAACGGCTCGAAAAAGCTATCCTCCAGACCGAGCAGTTCAAGCACCTCTCCAACCAGATCGAGATCACCGTCACCCCGGAGGGCCTCCGCATCGAGCTGCTCGAGACCAAAAACGGCACCTTCTTCGACACCGGCAGCGCCGCCCTCAACGAAACCGGCCGCCAGTTTCTTGCCATGCTCGCCGGCCAGCTCAAAGACGTGCCCAATAACATCTCCATCGAGGGCCATACCGATTCCCAGCCCTACGCCAACAGCGCCGCCTACAGCAACTGGGAGCTTTCTGCGGACCGCGCCAACGCGGCGCGCCGCCTCATGCAGGAAAACGGCCTCCGCCAAAACCAGGTCTCCCAGGTCAGGGGATATGCCGACCAGCGCCTGCGCTTGCCCAACAATCCCTACGACCCCTCCAACCGCCGCATCTCTCTCATCGTGCAATACCTCGAAACATCGCCGACCTCCGCCGCCGGTTCCACAAAGAGCACCGCCCAACCACCTCAGCAAAAACACCTTAAGAAGTAAACCCGCACCCTCACCTCTACACAAACCGCGCAAACTTCGACCGCTTCTTCTCCCACTCATCGGTCGAAAACAGCCGCGGACCCACCTCGATCAGCCTTGGCAGCATGTTGAACACGGTTACCCGGTTCCACGGCTTCCCCGCGCGCGTCCGGAACCCTTTCTCGTTCAGGTCGCTCACCACGTTCGACAGCGGAAAATCCTGCACCAGCAGCTCCATCATCAGCGTCAGCGCGGCGTTCTCAATCGGATCGACCTCCAGCCTCTGACAGTCGTCCGAAATGCGCAGCCCGTAAGGAATCTCCTCGCTGAACGCCCCCTCCGTCGGTGCCTCATGGTCCGGCAGTTCCCGCCGCCACTCGAGTGACACCAGCTGCCACCCCGCGGCCGTCCTCTGCTGCATGATCTCCGGACTGAACGGCCCCGAAATCACATCGCGAATCCGCTCAAAATGCGCCATGCTCGCCCCTCCATCGTGAACCAGCCGACACCTCGGCCTTTCATCTACCAGCAGCTTTGGGGCCAACAGGCGCTAAACGACAAGACAACCCTAAGCCCAGATTTATAGACCGATTGGAGCCGGTGCAATCCGTCTCTTCCCTCCTGCTTCGTGTCCACAATCGCAAACCGCTGTTCATCCCCGGACAAACACCACTGTGCTCTGATCGGATGCCGCTCGAGCACCGCGAAGAGTAGACTGAGCCTTCGAGGTGAAACCGCGTGGCAGATGCACTGGCCAAGTACATTGAACGGGTAGTCGACCTTACCGACCCGGAATCCAACCAGATTTACAACATGAGCCCCGACGATGCCCGGCGCCTCCTTCTCGAGCAACCGGCCGAGGCCGTCCGCAACATCGAGGGCTCCTTCGCCCTGCTCGCCCGATCCGGCAAAACCGTCCGCATGGTCCGCTCCCTCGATCGCCCCATGCGCTACTTTCTTGCCAAGCGCTCCGAGGGCCCGGCACTCATCGTCTCTCCGCGCATCGACGCCATCTACGACTGGCTTAAGTCTGAAGGCCTCGATGGACAATTCCATCCCAGCTACTCGCGCATGGTGCCCGCCCACCATGTCGTCGAACTGCAGCTGATCGGGTGCCCCGATCCCGATCCTGTCTACACGCGCTTCTTCACTCCGCCGATGGGCACGCTCCCGGCCGACCTCGATCTCATCGGCCGCGCCTACATCTCCGCGCTCGGCGAGGAAATCTCGCGCTGGCTGCAGAGAATTCCCGAAAAGGAACCCCTCGGCATCTGCTTCTCCGGAGGCGTCGACAGCGGCAGCGTCTTTCTTGTCACCTATTTTGTCCTGCGAAAACTCGGCATGAGCCCCAGCCGCCTCAAGGCCTTCACCCTCGACCTGGGAGCCGGCCCCGACCTCGACCAGGCCGTCGCTTTCCTCGACCGCCTCGGGCTTTCGCTTTTTTTGGAGCCGATCGCTGCCAGTCCCGCGTCCCTCGATGTCGCCGAGACCCTCCGCGTCACCGAAGACTACAAGCCTCTCGACATCCAGTCCGCCACCATGGCCATCGCTCTTTGCCGCGGTATCCGCGAGCGCTATCCCGATTGGCGCTATCTCATCGACGGAGACGGCGGAGACGAAAACCTCAAGGACTATCCCATCGAGGAAAACCCCGAGCTCACCATCCGCAGCGTGATCAACAACCCCATGCTTTACCAGGAAGGCTGGGGCGTCGGCAAAATCAAGCACTCGCTTACCTACAGCGGAGGCCTCAGCCGCTCCTACACCCGCACCTATGCCCCCGCCCACCACTTCGGATTCCGCGGCTTCAGCCCCTACACCCGGCCATCCGTGATCGCGATCGCCGAATCGATCCCTTTCATCAATCTCACCAAATACGACGTCTCACGCCTTTACGAACTGAAGGGAGAGATCGTCTCCCGCGGAGTCGCCGCCCTTACCGGCCTACAGATGCCGGTCTTCCCCAAGCGCCGCTTCCAGCACGGAGCCCTTCCCGCAGAAGCCATGCACTCGCGCCTGCCGCATCGCGAGGCTGATTTAAGAAAGCAGTTTCTCTCGCGCTACCAATGAGTTTTTACGTGCCCATCTCCTATCCCGACACCCAATCCGAGCGCGACAAATGGATCCTCACGCGCCGCAAATCAAGTTCTGGCCGCAACACGCTCGACCCCATGCGCCCTTATGCTTTTTTCGTCGAAGAGGAAGCCGGCCCGCTCCTTGCGCCCGGTTTTGGCACAACGGTTGGAACGCAAGCCGTCCTGTTCCCTGAGCCCTGTTCCCTGACCTCTGTCCCCGTCGCCACCATCTTCCTCACCAACCGGGAGTGTCCCTGGCATTGCCTTATGTGCGACCTCTGGAAGAACACCCTGACTGACTCGGTTCCGATAGGAGCAATCCCCGCCCAGATCGACTACGCCCTCACGCATCTGCCTCCGTCTCGTCATATCAAGCTCTATAACAGCGGAAACTTTTTCGACACCCGCGCCATTCCTGTCAAAGACTATCCAGCCATCGCTGAACGGCTTTCCGCCTTCGAGCGCGTCATCGTCGAATGTCACCCCGCCCTCATCGGAGACAATTGCTTCCGTTTCCAGAAATTGCTGCCAGGCCGCCTCGAAGTCGCCATGGGCCTTGAAACCGCCCACCCCGAAATCCTCGAGAAACTCAACAAGCGCATGACAACCGATCAGTTCGCTGCCGCCGCAGTTCGTCTCCGCGAACACGACATCGACCTGCGCGTCTTTATTCTCGTCAAGCCTCCCTTTATGGATGAGCCCGAAGCCCTCCACTGGGCCCAGCGCTCACTCCATTTCGCCTTCGACTGTGGAGCCACAGTCGCAACCCTCATCCCCACCCGCGCCGGCAACGGAGCCATGGAGGCGCTCGCCGCCACGCGCGAATTTCTCCCCCCGCGACTCGCCACCCTCGAAGCCACCGCGGCATACGGAATCAATCTGGGCTGCGGGCGAGTCTTTGCTGATCTGTGGGACCTCAAGCCAGGCGTCGAATGCCCACACTGCTATCCGGAACGCATCGCCAGGCTCCGCACCATGAATCTTCAGCAAACCGTGTCGCCACCCATTAGCTGCGCATACTGCCGAGGGGCCTCTTGACCACGCGGTACCGCCTGCCCCCCTGCGATCTTGCCATTATCGGTTCCGGCTTCTCCGGTTCTCTACTTGCCATGATCGGCCGCCGTCTCGGCCTCTCCGTACTGCTGATCGAACGCGGCAAACACCCGCGCATCGTCATCGGTGAATCCTCCACCCCGCTCACCAACCTTTATCTAGAAGAGATCAGTGACCGTTACGATTTGCCCTCCGTTCGCCCCCTCTCGAAGTGGGGCACCTGGCAGCGCACCTATCCTGAAATCGCCTGCGGCCTCAAGCGCGGCTTCACCTTCTACCATCACGATCTCGAAAGGCTGCTACACCCCGATGATGTCATCCTGAGCGAAGGCTGCGCTGCAGCCGAAAGCGAAGGATCTGCGTTTCATCCGAATCGAACCAAGCATCTATTCGCCGACCGCGACACCCAGCTCCTCGTCGCCGCCAGCCCTCACGACGACATTGCAGACACCCACTGGTACCGCGCCGACTTCGACCACTTTCTTGTTCAGGAGGCGCAGAAACTTGGCGTCGACTACCTCGACGAAACTGATCTGAATGCCTTCACCGAATCGGGCAAAGGAGTGACGCTCGAAGGCACCTGCCGCAACCAGAACCTCAGCATCTCGGCAAAATTTCTCGTCGACGCTTCCGGTCCGCGCGGCTTTCTGCATCGCGCCCTGGCACTCCGCGAACTCGGCCTGCCCGGATTCCCGCAGACCCAGGCCCTCTACAGCCATTTCACCGGCGTCCGACGGCTGCAGAACCTGAACCCGATGCCGGACGGCGAGTCACCGGCCTATCCCGTCGATGACGCCGCCGTCCATCACGTCTTCGACGGGGGATGGATCTGGGTTCTTCAGTTCAATAACGGAATTACAAGCGCCGGCGTTGCGGCCACCGACATATTCGCCCGGAAACATCTCTCCGTCGACGGAGCCGATTCGTGGCAGCGTCTTCTCCGCCGCATCCCCGCGCTCGAATCCCAGTTCGCTTCGGCCCAGCCCATTCGTCCCTTCGCCCGCATCCCGCGCCTTGCCTTCCGCAGCGGCCAGGTCGTTGGCACGCGGTGGGCTCTGCTCCCCTCAGCCGCCGGATTCGTCGACCCGCTCCTCTCCACCGGCTTTCCGCTTACCCTTCTCGGAATCAAACGCCTCGCGCAGATATTTGAAGGCGACTGGGACTCGCCCCGCCTCGCATCCAGCCTTGCCCATTATGCCGCCGACACCGACGCCGACCTGCTCGCGACCGCCCGCCTCATCGGTGCCCTGTACGCAAATATGAACAAGTTTCCCGTCTTTGTCTCGCTGTCCCTGCTCTACTTCGCCGCTGTCAGCTACTCCGAAGCTGCCCGCCGCCTTGGAAAGCCTCACCTCGCCTCGTCGTTCCTCTTGCGCGACCACCCGGACTTCGGCCCCGCCTGCCATCGGCTTCTCGAGCGCGCTCAGCGCCTGCACACCCGGCATGACTCCAATGCCCTCTGCGAAGAAATCCTTCACGCTATCGAACCGTTCAACGTCGCCGCCTTCGGCGATCCCGGCCGCCGAAACTGGTACCCCATCGATCCCGACGATCTCCTCCGCTCCGCCTCCAAACTCCATGCCAAAGAAAGCGAGATCGCGACCCTTCTCCAGCGCTGTGGCTTCCAGCTTCACGGAAATTGAAGTTCTTTTTACGGAACCCGTAAAAACAATGAATCATCGTTATGAAATGCCCGCTTCGACCACCTTTACGCTCATTCCTCCCAATGCAGGATGGTGCCACTTTCGCCCACGATCCACCCCGCCGCTTGCGTGGGAAACGCAGCACAACTTAGCCACACGCTGACCCCGCTAACCTGCTGCTTCCATGTGCTTCCGCCATCGTCGGTGTGCAGGATTACACCATCACGTCCGACCGCCCATCCAGACTTTGAACTGACAAATACAGGCGATAGAAGCGCTGTTGAGACGCCACTGGATTGCTGCGTCCAGGTAACTCCGCCATCCTCGGTATGCAGGATCGTGCCGTCATCGCCCATCGCCCAGCCCAGTTGAGGCGCTGGAAAGGCTACCCCGGTCAGCCATTTCCTTGTCCCGCTGGACTGCCTTTGCCATGTCTCCCCATCGTGAGTGTGCAGAATAGTACCTGCATCGCCTACCGCCCAGCCTGATCTTGGTGTGGCAAATACCACAGAAAACAAAGTGTCTTGCGTGCCGCTGATCTGTTTCGTCCATGTGCTTCCCCCGTCTTCTGTGTGCAGGATAGTGCCGCCCTGTCCGACCGCCCATCCAACTCGCGGAGCGGGAAAAACAATCCGATACAACGAAACTCGGGTGCCGCTCGGTTGCACGATCCATTTGATTCCGCCGTCCTCCGTATGCACGATGCGTCCGCCGTCACCCGCCGCCCATCCGGATTGAGGAGTGGAAAAGAACACCGAAATCAGCCTTAGATCAGTGCCGCTGCTTTGCTTGTGCCAGACTTTTCCGCCATCGCTAGTGTGCAGAATGACCCCGCCTGTTCCCACTGCCCATCCCAACTGCGCTGTGGCGAATGCAACCTCACTCAGCCATTCTCCGGTCCCGCTGCTCTGGGGTCTCCACCGGGGTTCCCCTCGGGCCGATCCAACGCCGGCAGCTACATCTCCGGGCGGAGAAAACACTGTTTGCCCTGAGTTACTGGTCTGCTGCGGCTGGCGATCTCTGAATCGTGCCCATTGCCAATACAAGCTCAATGCCACGACCAGAACCACGCACGCGGCCGTAGCGGCCTTCGTCCAACCCGGAAACCGGAAAATAAAGGCTGGTAACTTTGAACGCCGACCATCCTCATCAGGGCGACTTAGCTGCTGCTTCGTCAGCCCGTTGGGTTCTTCTGTGAGGCCGCTGGATCGAGCTCCAGTCAACGCACCCGACTCTTTCGCTTGCCCCGATTGCGCCGATCGGCTCATCACGAGTTCGCCGGAGGGAGAAGAACCTATTTCGGCCGGCGCAGAATCGAGTCCAACGGGAGCCAGTTCAGCCCCCAACGTCTGTAAAAGTCTCCTCAGAGCGTGGTCATAGTCATCCCTGAAATCGACGTATTGAATAGGCCGGAGTTGAAATGGCACTTTGCACTCGCGATAGAGCACTGGAATGATCGCCTTGTGTTCCTCAACCGCGAACGTGATTTCATTCTCGACGTTCGCTGAATTTACAGAAGACGGCGACAAAATCACCAGCACCCGGGGACAACTCGTTAGCGCCTCCTCAATTGCGCGAGGCCATCTCTGACTGGGAGCTATATCCAGCTGATCCAGCCACACCGCCGCTCCGGCTGCCTTCAGATCTTCGGCAAGCTTCAGCACAAACTTGGAATCGTCCCGCGAGTAGCTGATAAACGCAGTCTGTGATTCGCCTGCCACGAAGGGGTCCTCAGCCTGAAAGATGTTAGTCGAAGGAATAGTAGCCGATGAGCGGCTCCCTTAAGGTGAACGATTACTACCTGGCACAGCAACTCAGGCCTTCTGATGCGCGAACTCTTTAACTGCCGACAAGCACCTCCCCGGGCAGGCCCCGCGTCGGTCAGGTGAGAATCTTACGGCGCAATGCGCCAACCTCTCTCTGCCAAAGCCGTGCGGCCCCAACAGACAGACCGGCCTGAGCGTAGCCGAAAAGAGTCTTCATCCCTGCCGGAGAACCGCACCTCGTGCCCAGACCAGGCATCGCTTCAGCCATGCCACAACATGACCGGCGCGAAGCGCCAACCTCTCTGCCGAAGGCCGGGGTCCCCACGAACAGGTCCTCGTTCGTGGGGTGGGAGGCCGGAGCGCGGGCGTAGCCGAAGCGACCCATTTGCTCCCGGTTCCGATCCTCGCGCTTAAGGATCGGAACCGGGCCGATACGACGCGCGAAGCGCATCCTTGTTCATGCTTCCCATTTTTGGGAACGAAGCTCCTCTAAGGCCAGCCGCTCAAAACAACCGCCCGACGCTTGTCAACCCCCTTCCGACACGGAAGCCCCCTTAAGCCCTTCATTTCAAGGCCCGAAATCGCCAGCCGTGCCTGGCTGACTATTTCCGTCCGCTGAATAGAATAGAAATAGAACCTCCTCTGGGCCGCCGCGGCGGCCCTTTTCATTTGCACTGCACACAAAAGGAGCTGCCCGATGTCCATTCACAATGTCTCGAAGGTTCGCCTCTGCGCCGAAATTCTCCCTTCCGGCCGCAAATGCCGTCAGATCGCACTCAAAGATCAACCCTGGTGCCACTCCCATCTTGATCCGCAAAAACGGGAGCGAAACGCCTTCGGTCGCCAGTTCATTGCCGCGATTGCCAACATGGATCTCCTGTCGGTGGCCATTACCCTCAGCAATACCGTCCACGAGTTCCGCGATCGCGCGATCCCTCCACTGCACGCCAGCGCGATCCTCGAAGCGGCCGCCTTTCGCCTCGAGGAGTTAATCGGCGATCTCGTGCCGCAGCCCGGCCCTGCCACTGCAGCAAGTTCTCTTGTATCTAACCATTGCGGGCCATCCCAATGAAATGAAACGGTTGCGAACCGTACCCTTTTCTTGGACCGTTATCTTCTTTAGATCCGAACTGTTGCAGCGCTCATCTATCGAATCAAACGATTGCAGCAGCCGCCCGCCAAGCGCCACGAAATCAGACGATTGCGGGATGCTTCGAAAACCCCGGGGGGAGGGGGGCTACCCTTCCCGCTTCGCCACTGTCGCCCTCATCGCTCCCGTCGAGATGCCGCCATCGACGAGCAGCGTCTGCCCGGTCACATACCGGCTGGCCTCGGACGCGAGAAATACGATCGCCCCATCCAGGTCATCCGGAGCGCCGGGACGTTTCAGCGGAATCCGCTCCGTGAGGTACTCGACCCAGCCCTCGTCCTCGTACATCACCCGATTCTGTGCCGTCTTGAACCACCCCGGAGCGAGGCAGTTGACCGTGATCCCGTGCCTGCCCCAGTCATCGGCCAGGCTCATCGTCAGTTGCCGGATGCCGCCCCGGCTGGCCGTATATGGCCCCAGTCCGGCGTACCCCATCACGCTCGTCACCGACCCGATATTGATAATCCGCCCGTACCGGTGGGCGACCATTCCCCGCGCAATCGCCTGCGCCACAAAAAAGCTGCCGCGCAGGTTGGTGTCGAGGACGAGGTTCCAGTCGTGCCAGGTTACATCGAGCGCCGGCTTGCGAATGTTGCACCCAGCATTGTTGACCAGAATGTGAATCTGTCCGACGATACGTTGAGCCTCCTCTGCCATGCGCTGAATGCTCGCATAATCGCGGACATCAAGCTCCAGCGACACAGTTCGTCGCCCGAGCGCCTTTACCTCCACCTCGAATTCCGCCAGCGTCTCGCGCTTGCGGCTGGTGAGGATAAGATCGGCTCCCGCTCGCGCCAGTGCTCTCCCGAAGTACTGCCCGAGTCCGCGGCTGGTTCCTGTAATGAGAGCTACTTGACCGTTAAGGTCGAACAGGTTCTCGCTCACGACGCCCGCTCTCGGGAACCTGATGGGGGAGAATCCGGAGTCAGCACCACCTTCATCAGGTTGGGCTCGCCCTTATGCAGCCGTTCGAACCATCGCGGACCGTCCTCTAACGGCGCAACCGCCGTGATGAGCGGCTTGACCTTGATCGCGCCGGTCCGCATCAGCTCGATGGCCTCGGGATACTCGCCCGACGATGCCGCTGTGCCCTGCAGCCGGATCTGCCGCGACACCACCTTCTGCAGCGGCAGCTTCACTTCCGGCGTGATGTTGCCGATCAGCACTACCGTTCCGCCCTTGCGAACACAGTCTATGGCTCCCGCGACGGTCTCATTCCTGCCCACCGCCTCGAGGACTACATCGACGCCCTTGCCTCCGGTAAGCCGCTGGACCTGGGCGACCAGATCGGCGCCAGAGGCCTTTAGCACCTCGTCTGCTCCCATATCCCGCGCCAGCGCCAGCCGCGATGGATCGATATCCGCCACAAAGACCCGAGAGCAACCTCCCGCGCGTGCGGCCTGCAGGGTAAGCAGGCCGATCATACCGGAGCCGATAACCAGCGCCGTTTCCCCACCCTTCAGGCCAGCTTCTCGGACCGCGTGCAACCCGACCGAGACTGCCTCCAGCATCGCCGCTTCGGAGAAGGGCAGCGAGTCAGGCAGCCGATACACGATGCGCTCCGGCACAACGACGTACTCGGCAAACGCCCCATGCCGCCGATAATCCCCACAAGACACTCCGACCACCTGCCGGTTATCGCACAGGTTGACGTCGCCGGCACAGCAGTACTCACACTCGCCGCAGTAAACGGTCGAGTCGAAGGTCACCCGATCGCCCACCGCGAACTGCCGGATCCCCTCGCCCGCCTCGGCTACCGTCCCCGCCGCCTCATGGCCCATCACCAGTGGCGGAATCCGCCGCCCGGACGACCCGTCGTACCCGTGCACGTCACTGCCGCAGATACCGCACGCCGCAATCCGGATGAGCACCTCGCCAGGCCCCGGGGTGGGGCGGGGCATCTCCTCAGTGACATCCAGCCTGCTGTATTCCGAGAGCAGAAGCGCTTTCATCGAAGAAACTCCTGCGGCTAGCTTACTCTGAATGCAGCCCAATCAACGCTTGCTTCCACCCAGCACCAGCTTGCCGATCGTCGCTAGCTGCATGTTCGAAGTGCCTTCGTAGATCTTGCCGATCTTGGCGTCGCGATAATACTTCTCGACCGGATAATCCTTGACGAACCCATATCCACCGTAGATTTCAACCGCCTGACTAGCGACACGCTCGGCAACCTGCGAAGCAAAGTATTTGGCCATCGCGGCTTCGCGGACGTAATCCAGTTTCGCGTCCTTGAGGCGCGCAGCGTTGTAGACGAGCAGGCGCGTGACTTCGATGTCCGTGGCCATCTCGGCAAGGGCGAACTGCACGGCCTGGAACTCGGCTATCGGCTTGCC
>JAFAMZ010000233.1 GCA_019232935.1 Silvibacterium sp. | reverse complement strand
CATCGCCGCCTGCGCCGTCTCTACATCGTTCTGGCCGAGCGCGTGGTCGGCTTCCCCAAGATAAGAATTCATCCGCCCGAACGAAGCCAGTACATCGGGGCGCATGTCGAGTCCTTGCGCCTGCTGTTGGCTGCGCATTTGCTGAATGTTAGTCCTGATGCTGTCAGCCTCCGCATCCAGTTGAATCATGCGCTCGCGCGCCTGGGCGATCTCCTGTTTTGAAGGTCCAGGCGGCGGAGCCGGTGGCTGTGCACCGGTGCCCACTTCCGGAGAATACGGAGGTCGCGGGTGACCGACCGGAGCATTCAGCGGATGCGTGACCGGCGGCTGAACAGTGGAGGTTGCGGGCGGCGTCCCACCGGGATTCGTGCTTCCGGAATTTGTGCCATCCGGTGTCGTGGTACTCAGTGGATTCGGAGTAGAGGATACGGGAGTTGCTGCGGCCGGCTGTGCTGCCGCTCCGTTTGCGCCTCCGTTCGATGGTGCCGCTGAGCTGGAATCCGTTACCGGTGCCCTCTGGCCGGCGCGAGTGGAAAACATTCGCGGCAGCACGGTGGCGGCTGCGATGAGTGCGATGATCGCTGTCGCGGCGCCGAGTCCCAGCCAGAGGCTGCGATGTCCTTTATTGACTGTGGTGACGGAAGGCGTGATTGGCGGGGGAATCGCTGATGCGGGAGGCTGAACTGGAGCGGGCGGAGACACGCCTACCGGAGCGAACCGGGATGAGGTCCCCTCACTCTTTACCGGCTGGAAGCTGCGAAGGGAGGCACGGAACTCGTCGGCGGTCTGGAATCGTCCGTCGGGAGACTTGACCATCGCACGCAGAATGATGTTGTTCAGTTCCTGCGGAAGCGCCGGATTAACCTGTATGGGAGGCGTCGGCGCCTCGGTGAGTTGGGCATTGAGCACACTATAGGCGGTTTCGGCCTGGAAGGGACGGCGGCCAGTGAGCATCTCATACATGGTCACGCCGAAGGAGTAGATGTCCGACCGGGCGTCTACCGTGCCTCCGCGCACCTGCTCGGGCGACATATAGTAGACCGAACCCATCGTGGTACCGGGCCGGGTCAGTTGCAGATCATTTGTGGATTTGGCGATGCCGAAATCCATCAGCTTGACCAGGCAGTGAGAGGTAATCATGATGTTCGCCGGCTTGATGTCCCGGTGCGTGACTCCCTTGCTGTGCGCGTAGCTCAGGGCGGAGAGAACCTGCGTGGAATAGTTGACGACCTCGTCGACCGGGATCGGAGCCGCATTGGCGCGCCTCTCCAGCGTCACGCCCTCGACGAATTCCATGATCATGACCAGCCGGTTTTCGAACTGGAAGGCTGTGCGGAGCTGCGCGATATTCGGGTGGTCGAGCCCGGCGAGCGTCCGGATCTCTGCGGTGAAGCGCGCTGCAAGCTCCGGCTCGTTGGCGAAATCCGGCAGCAGAACCTTCATCGCCTCAGTTCGGCCGGAGATAATGTTGCGAGCACTGTAAACCTGGCCCATGCCTCCGGCGCCGAGGAGCGCCAGGATTTCATAATCGCCCACGCGTGTACCGGGTTCCAATGCCATACAAATGACCTTTCAAGAAGATCGATAAGCGGGGGAAGAACTGCAATTCGGAAAAGTTCTTTGATCTCCGATTCAAGGAAGCCAGTCATCCCTCAGGGCCCGCGGAGGTAATTCGTGCCCCTGGCTGTAGGTTTTCCGAGAATGCATCAGCGCCAAAGAGTGTACCCCAAAAGGCCAGCTCCGGGCGCGGGAAATCGCGCCTGTCCGGGGCCAATTCTAATCAAAATTTATAGTGGCGCCACCCGGAGCTATGTTACAGGTCTTTACACGCTGGTGGTCATTCTGGCAGTCTAATCGCGCACCCGTGGAACCGGTCAGTCTTCACCTGAAATCAATTCCGTAAAGCTGTCAGGTCGGCCAGAAGAAGAGATCCTTCGATGGAAACCCAGAGCGCACTTAAACTTGAAGTCGCGGCTTTAACCGACGTGGGTTGCAAGAGATCCAACAACGAAGATAGTTTCGGATACGACCTGTCGACGCAGATTTTCGCAGTTTGCGACGGTATGGGCGGAATGGCAGCCGGAGAGGTTGCCAGCAGCACCGCCGTGGCCGAACTGCTGCGTTATTTCAACCAGCAGACCTCGGAACTGCAGGCCGAGCACCGGTTGTACCAAGCGATCCTGTATGCAAACACCCAGGTATGCTCCCTGGCACGCGAGAGCGACGACCTACGCGGCATGGGTACTACCATGGTCTCCGCGTGTGTGGATGGCCGCAAGATTGTCATCGGCAATGTCGGCGACAGCCGCGCATATTTCCTGCGCCGCGGCAAATGCGCGCAGGTGACGCTGGACCATTCCTATATTGCCGAGCAGGTGCGCAATGGCATGATGAGCCCCGACGATGCAGGCGCCTCGCCGCTGCAGTCGCTGATTACTCGCGCAATTGGCACGGCCGAATCAGTCGAGCCCGATCTTTTTACCGCAGAACTGGATTCCGGCGACATCGTTCTGCTGACTACTGACGGGCTTACCCGCTATGCGGATGGCGATGCCATCGCCGCCCTGGTGCTGGCTACGCCCGATCTGCAACAGGCCTGCCACTCTCTTATCGATACTGCAAAGCGATGCGGCGCTGTCGACAATGTGACCTGCCTGTTGCTGCGGTTCAGCGAGATGGACGAGCCCGCGTCCACCGGAGAGCTTGAATTGTAGCCTACTGAGTTACTTTCTGTACGCAGTGGAGCCCGCCCAGTCCCCCGGGCACGAGCAGGCTTGCGCCTGGCCCCGAAAACTCCAGGTGCACAATCGGCGTATTGCCAGTGACGGTTGTCGAGGTATTGGTCAACCCGACAGGATAAGCGAGCCGCGCCGGGTTTGCCCCTTCAGCCTGGCCTTTGGCGATCAGATGAAACAGCGCCCAGGGCCCTGAAAACTGGGCAAGCGGAAGGGGCGCATTGCCGTAGGTCGCAATCAGCTGCGCCTGAGAGCTCTGCCCGCTCCATGTGAACTGCTTGGAAACGTCCGATCCTGACAACTGCTGCGAATCGAGGATCAGCGTGGCCGAAGGGATGTTCTGCGACCGCATGATGTGCGCAGTAAAGGTCAGAGTTGGGGTAGTTGCACCGGCAGGATACAAGAGATTGGAGATGCTCACTGCCTTGTTTAAGAAGGGAAGGAACGCGGCGTTCAGTTTCTGTGGAGGGTTAAGTGCAGGGATGAATGTTGAGCCCTGCTGGACGATCAGTGGTTTGATCTGATCGGAGTTCACAAGCTGCCATAACCTGCCCGATCCTGGTTGAAAGACTGCGTTCACCTCTGCCGGGGTCGCCTCGACAGCTGCGCTCGGCGAGAACGGGAATTTCGCCACCAGTTGAGCGATATCGGGGCAGATGGGATTTCCGGCTGCCGGCAACTTGGCCTTGTTTTCAGCGTCGATGATCGGAGATTGCAGAAGAGCAATGGACGTTTGCTCCACATGGCCCTGCGGGTCGATATTGAAGCCCTGATCCAGCTGGCTCAGGGCGGTGCGCGCGCTGCTCGCTGCGCCGATTACCGGTTGAAATTTGGCGGAATTGGTGGGCGGACTCGTATCCTGCGCGACCTGTGACGCAGCAGTTTGCAGGCCAACCAGGCTGGTGATGTAGGGCGAGTTTTTGTCGTAGATCAGTCTGTCGGTGCAGCTTTCGGGCAGGCTCACCACCTGGGTGGGTTGAAACTCCTTGGCAACATCCTGATTCGGCACGGCGGTGTTGCGCGCCACCGTGCAGAAGAGCTGCAGCAGCGGTGAATCGGGACTCGACAACTTCTGGAGTTTTGCCGCTGCGTCATTCCAGTCGTGCGACCTCATGACTGTGGCTCCGTGCATGAAGCTTTGCCACTCCGATCGGTAATCGGCCAGATAGCGGCCCGCGAGCTGCCCCGTCAGCGTCTTTGGATCCAGCGACGGCGGCGCCTGATCTCCCAGCACCCACGCTTCGCCGCTGAAATATTTCTCCGGATGCAGGATCGCGTCCTGCATGAAGGCAAACCCGCCCTTGGTAAAGGCTCCCTGCACGACGTGGGTCTCGATGACGACCGCCGACGATCCC
>JAFAMZ010000126.1 GCA_019232935.1 Silvibacterium sp. | reverse complement strand
ACCTGGATCTACCGGATCGCCCTTCATGAGGCATCGAACCAGCGGCGTTGGTGGTCGCGCCACTGCCGCCAGGAAGTGACCATCGAGGCTGAAACGGGCGAGTCCAGTGACGGACAGCCGCTTTGTATCCGCGACACGCTGGTCGATGAGCATGAGTCGCCCTTCGAGATGGCAGCCCAGTCGGAGCTTCGGGCCCACGTCGAAGCGGAATTGCGGGAGGTGCCCGATCCTTTTCGCACCGTTGTCATACTTCGCGACATCGAAGGATTAGCTTACGAGGAAATAGCAGAAATTCTGGGGGTAAATCTAGGAACTGTGAAGTCGCGCCTCATGCGAGGACGCGCGAATCTCAAAGCCCGTCTGGCCTCGTTCGTTGAGGCAGCCCGGAAGAGACCCATCCCCGCTCTTCAACCGTTGCACCCCGCCGAGGAGGCGAGATGAAGCATTGCAAAGCGATCAGCGCGCAGTTTTCCGATTATCTTGACGGAGCGATGTCTGGCAAAGCGATGCAGCAAGTGGCTGCCCACCTCGACCAGTGCCGCGAGTGTGCGGATGACTTTGCTCTGTGGCGGCGGATGCAGCGGACGCTTGGGGAACTGGGGCCGGTGAAGGCTCCGGCCGATCTGGGCCTGAGGCTGCGCGTGGCGCTTTCCCAGGAGCGGAATCGGACGGCGCGCAACAGTATCGCCCGGTGGCATGTGCGCTGGCAGAATACCTGGGCGCCGTTTCTTCTAAGGGCTTCTGCGGGATTTGCGAGCGCGGTTCTTCTGGTTGGCTCAGCTGCGCTGCTTATCGGGGCGTTTGCGTCTCCGGAGCCGGTTGAGGCGCGGGATGAGCCCTCCGATGCTGCAAGCAGCCCGCGTTTCCTCTACTCGATGATCGAGTCGAATGCGCCAGAGTCGACGATGGGCGCGGCGCAGCTTGAGTATTCGGTGAACATCTCGAGCGCGCAGCCTGAGACACGCGCCGTGGACGCCAGTCCCAACGCCGTGGTGGTGGCGGCCTATGTGAACGAGCAGGGGCGCGTCTACGATTACCGGATCATCTCCGGCCCCGACGATGCAGTCTCCCGCGCGCAGGTGGAGAACCTGTTGCTGTTCAGCGTCTTCGAACCCGCTCACATCTTCGGCGAGCCGGTTCGCGGAGTCGCTGTGGTCACATTCTCGGGGATTTCAGTGCAAGGCTGAGCCGGTCGCTTCTATCAGTTCGCAGGGGCCGCGAAGACTGAAATCGTCGCGAAATTCAGAGACAACATTGAAGCTGCGCACTCTTCTCACTTCCATTCTTGCCGAGGCTGCGATTGCGCTTCCCGGCTTCTGCGCGCAGGCAAGGCCCGTCATCGTCGGCTACGTCTTCACACGCGAAGCACCCTTAACCCCGGGTCAGATCGACGCGCGCAAGCTCACCCGTATCAACTACGCCTTTGCCAACATCGAAAACGGCCGGATGGTGGAGGGCGCGCCGGTCACTGCGGGCAATCTTGCCATTCTTACCCGCCTGCGCCGGGAGAATCCCAAGCTCACGGTGCTTATCTCTGTTGGAGGGTGGAGCTGGTCGGGCGGCTTTTCGGACATGGCGCTGACGCCATCGAGCAGGGCTGCTTTTATCGACAGCGTTGCCGCCTTTCTAAAGCGCTATGACCTCGATGGGCTGGACGTGGATTGGGAGTATCCAGGGCAGCCGGGCGCAGGAAACAAGTTCCGCCCGGAAGACAAGCAGAACTACGCCTTGCTGTTGAGAGAACTGCGCGCGCGTTTTGATTCGATGGAGAGGAAGATGCACCGCCATCTTTACCTGACGATTGCGGCGGCGGCAACGACCGGGTTCCTCAGTGACACCGAGATGGCCGAGGTGGAAAAGTACGTCGATACCGTCAATCTGATGGCCTATGACTATTACATGCCGGGCGTAGAGGCGACTACGGGGAACCATGCTCCTCTCTACACGGATCCCGCCGATCCGAGGGGTTATTCAGCCGAGCGATCCATCTACGAATTCGAACAGGCCGGAGTTCCTGCGGAAAAGATTGTATTGGGCGTGCCATTTTACGGACACGCCTGGGCTGGTGTGCTGGGAATCAACAACGGCCTCTTTCAGCCCGGCAGGCCTGCACCGGAGGCGAATGTGCCGTACGCGGGGATCAACAGCATGATGAGCCAGGGCTTTATCCGTTATTGGGACAAGACTGCTTCCGTCCCGTGGCTTTACAGCGCCCAGAAACAGATATTCGTCTCCTACGACGACCCGGAGTCGCTGACCCTGAAAAGCCGTTACGTGCTCGACCACCATCTCGGCGGAATCATGTTCTGGGACTACCTCAGCGATCCGAGCGGCACTTTGCTGAATGCGATCGACGCAGCGCTAAAACCCCGAACAGGAAACGATAAGGCCGGCAAGCAGTAAGACCGCGCCGATCCGAAGGCGAGGCCAAACTCGTTCAAATCGGGGAATGCGGCGTGGTATCATCGGCATTTCTGCAAGCCTCGCTGGGTAAGCATTTTCAGAGATGATGTAAAGCCATAACAGCTTCAAATCGACGCCACATCAGAGAGCGCTATCAATCGAGGAGAAAGAAGGCTCGCATATCTCTGAAATGCCGCAGAGGCCCTATGGCTTTGAAATGCTTCTATTCCGCAGACGGATGTCCCTTCTGGTTCCTGTGTTTCTCGCTGCGGCTCTCGCATGCGCGCAGTCGGCGCCTCCCGCAGCGGAACGGCCCTGGCAGTTGCCCTCCGGCAGCCAACAGCCGCTAAAACTTCCTGCGCGCCCCGCCGAGTTCGTTCCCGATCCCAACCAGACCTACTCTCTTCCCGATCTGATCAACATCGCCGAGCAGAACAATCCCGAGACGCGCGTCGCCTGGGAGAATGCCAAGGCACGCGCGGCCGACGTAGGGATCGCCAAGTCGGCGCTCTATCCCACGCTGGCGGCGGCAGCGATCGGCGAGACGGCCCGCACCAATATCTTTTTTGGGACTGCTTACTTCCGGCAGACTACTTACAGCTATGCGCCGGCTCTCTCGCTCGACTACGTGATCTTCGATTTCGGCAGGCGCTCGGACGAAATTACGATCAGCAAGTACAACCTAATCGCGGCGAATCTGCAGTTCAATGACACCCACCGCACCGTCATCTTCGGAGTCATGCAGGCCTACTATCGGCTGCTCAACGCCCGCGGACAGCAGGACGCAGCGGAAGCCAATCTGAAGAATGCCCGGACTGTGCGCGAAGCCTCCGAAGCGCGCCTCAATCTCGGGCTCGCGACCCTGCCTGACGTGCTGGAGGCGCGCAGCGCGGAAGCGCAGGCAGACTACGATCTGCAGGCCGCTATTGGAGGCACGGAGATCGCCTACGGCGATCTGATGACCTCTCTCGGCCTTTCTCCCACCGTCAAGATGCAGGTTCAAGGCATTCAGGACCTCAAGGTTCCCGACGAAATCACCGTCACCGTTGAGAAATCCATCGATCTCGCGCTCGAGCAGCGCCCAGATCTGCTCGAACGCGTAGCCCAGCTTCGCGCCGCATCGGCTGAGATCAAGGCTGCGCACTCGAATTATCTGCCCACGCTCAGCGTAAACGGGGATGCCGGTCTGTCTCGCACCTACGGGGAGCAGGAACAACTTCCGGGAATCTACTCGCCGACGCAGGAGTTCTGGAATGCGCGCCTCAATCTGAACTGGACGATTTTCGATGGCTGGGCCCGCGAGCAGCGCGTGAAACGCGCCAAAGCCGACCAGAAGCAGGCCGCAGCGGAGATCGATGCCATCCGCGATCAGGTGGAAAACGAAGTCTGGGCCGCCTACTCAACAGCGCGCACTGCGCTTCGGCAGCAGAGAGCGGCCGCTGCGTTGCTGGCCTCAGCCACCGAGTCTTACAACGCGGCCCTGGAGTCTTACCGTTACGGCGTCCGCAGCCAGATCGATGTGGTCTCTGCGCAGCGCACGCTTGCGCAGGCGCGCACGGCCGACGTGAACGCCCGCACGCAGTTGCTTACCGGCATCGCCGCGCTCGCCTTCCAGACCGGCGACCTGCTCTATGGAAGGATTCCCTGAGATGCGCCATTACCATCACATCCCACGACACATCGCACGACTGGGTGCCCTGACCGCTTCATTCGCCGCGCTGCTTGCCGCCGGTTGCTCGCGAGCGCCTACCTTCAATATTCTGGGATCGTTTTTCCCGGCCTGGATTCTTTGCGGGCTTATCGGTATCGCTCTTACTGTCATCGTGCGGCTGCTGTTTGTTCGCTGGGATTTCGAAAAATATCTTACGCCGATGATCCTGGTCTATCCGTGCCTGGCCGCGTTCTTCACCTTTACGATCTGGCTGATCTTCTTCAGCTGAACCGGAGAGAATACGATGGCTGACAACGATCCTGAAGTCCGGCGCAAGCGACTGGGCCGTATCGTGAGCTGGTCGATCATCGCCGCTGCGGCCGTCACCGGCCTGATCTGCGTGAGCGAGACTACCCGCTACCCGCGCACCGACGACGCGGAGGTCTTCGCAAACTTCATCGGCATTGCTCCTCAGGTTGAAGGCCCCATCACACAACTCGCAGTGCAGGACAACGCGTTCATCCCCGAGGGCAAACTGCTGTTTGAGATCGATCCGCGCCCCTACCAGTACGCGCTCGAGAAAGCGCGGTCAGATCAGAAGACCCTGGAAGGCCAGATCGTCGATCAGACCCGAACCATCGCCTCCCAGGTAAGCGCCGTGGGAGCGGCCAAGGCCAATACGGAGAGCGCTGCGGCTAACGTCGATCGCGCCGCCGCCGCGGTAAAAGAAGCGAACGCCAACGTTGCGAACGCCAAGGCGGCCCTCGACAGCGCTCAGGCCGACCTGGCTTATCAGACCAACAATTTCCATCGCATCGAGCCGCTGCTTGCGAAGCAGTTCGTCACCGTCGACCAGATCGACCAGGCGCGTACCGCCGTCACCACCCGTCAGCAGGCAGTCGAGCAGGCGCGCTCGCAGCTTGCGCTGGCTCAGGCGCAGGTCGCGTCCGCTACTGCCGCTTACGAGCAGGCAAAGGCCTCGATGTTGCAGAGCCATGCGCAGCTCGATCAGTCCCAGCATGCCGTCCTGACCCTTGATCCACTCACCGCCCAGCGGGAGGGTCGCGCATCGGCCATTCAGACCGCCGAGTACAACCTTAACAACTGCCGCGTCTATGCGCCCTTCGATGCGCGGGTGACAAACCTGACCATCTCCCGTGGCCAGTACGCCCATGTGGGCCAACAGGTCTTCACGCTTATCGACACGCGCGTCTGGTGGGCGGTCGCGAACTTCCGCGAAACCCAGCTTCGCCACATTCATCCCGGCATGCGTGCGGACGTGTACGTGCTCTCGCGCCCCGATGTCAAATATCAGGGCGTTGTCGATAGCGTCGGGTTCGGCGTTCTGCCTGATTCGACACTGGTGGGCACATTCGGTCAGGGATTGCCCGATGTACAGCGTTCGCTCAATTGGGTCCATCTTGCCACGCGCTATCCCGTGCGCGTCCGCATCAACGCTCCTCACAACGAGCCGTTCCGCGTGAGTGAGTCCGCCGTCGTCATCATTCGCGGAGACCATTAGCCGTGGCCACCCGCACCCAGCCTTTCCTCGGAGCTCCGTTCGAAGCTATCGACGAAGCCGGTAAATGGTTCTGGACCTTTCTCAAGACAGAGCTCTCGCCCTATCCGGGGCGCGCCTGGGTGGTGGGACGCATCACCATTGCCGCAACGCTGGTGATGATTATCGTAATGACCTTCCGCATTCCCAGCGGATTTCTGGCAGCAATCTTCACGCTGTTCATCACCCGCGAGAATCCCACCGCCACCTTCAAGTCCGGTGTGCGAGCGGTAGTTGCGTTTGCCATCGCCGCCGCATACACAATCGGCGGGATCGCGATGTTGGGTGCGAATCCGCTGAGCCATTTTCTCTGGGTGGTCGTCACGCTATTCATTGCGTTCTACCTCATCCAGATCATCCCCGATTACGGCACCGCTGTGGCCTTTGGTTTCATGGTTGCCGGAGCGATTCCGCTGTGGGACGAAAACCTGCTGAAGGTCGAGGACCGCGTCGAGAATACTCTTTGGCTGGCATTCACCACGCCGCTCGGCGTTGCTGTCGCCGTATTCGTCGAATATGTCTTCCGTCACGTTCACCCGATCACCGATCTCACCGACGGCATCGAACAACGCCTGCAAGCTGCCGAGGAGGTCCTTCGGCACATTGCCGGTTGCCTGCCTCTCGATGGAGAGGTCGAGAAAAAGATAACTCTCTATTCGAATGTCGGCACTTCACGGTTGCGGCGGCTGCTCCTGCGCTCTCAATACAGCGCTTACTTCGTCGCGCAGATGAACGCCGCCGTGTCGTTGCTGGGGCGTCTCATCGATTCCACCGCCAGCTTGCGACTGTTCATCACCGAGCAGCCCGGTTGTGCGACCGATACGGACCGCGAGCGCTGCCTGCGTCTTGCGGATGAGATGGCTCAACTGCGCTCTGATCTGGTGGCGCGCAGGCTACCCCGCCCCTTCGATCTTCCATTAAAAGGCCAGCCGTCGGGACTCCCTTTTCTGCCCATGATGGAGCGAACCGCCGCGCTCATCCCGCAGGCTTTCACCGGTGTCGAATCGATCGACGAATTCGTGCCCGCGCCGATGGATGAACATGTTCCTCAGCGGCTCTTCGTGTCCGACGCGTTCTCCAATCCCGAGTATCTGAAGTTTGCTCTGCGTGGCATGACAGCCGCTTCGGTCTGTTACATCGTCTACAACGCAATCGACTGGCGCGGCCTGAGCACCTGCATGCCTACCTGCATCATCACCGCACTCTCGACCATTGGATCGTCGCGCCAGAAGCAATTCCTGCGCCTGGGGGGCGCCATCATCGGCGGACTCGTCATCGGCATGGGTGCACAGATTTTCATCCTGCCTTATCTCGATTCAATCGCCGGTTTTACCGTGCTCTTCGCCTCCGTGACCGCGCTTGCCGCCTGGATCGCAACCGCGTCGCCGCGCCTCTCCTACCTGGGCGTCCAGCTGGCGCTGGCCTTCTTTCTCATCAACGTGCAGGAATTTACCATTCAGACTTCGCTGGGCATTGCGCGCGACCGTGTCTTCGGCGTCCTGCTGGGCCTGATGTCAATGTGGCTGATCTTCGACCGCCTGTGGGTACGCAACGCAGCCGACGAAATGCAGGCTTTATTCGCTAACAACCTCGATCTGTTGGCGGAGTTCTCCGAACAACTGCTGCTCGAGGACCGCAACCTTGCCGTCAAGCGAATCCGGCAGTTGCGCCTCCAGATCAACAATGGATTTCAGGCCGTGAACGCGCAGGCCGATGCCATTCTGTTCGAGTTCGGACGAGACCGCCGGAGGAAGCTTGCGGTCCGGGATGAGGTTCGCCGCTGGCAGCCAAATCTGCGCACACTGCTCCTGGTGCAGCTCACTTTCGCGCAATATCGATTGCAGCGCCCGATCGACACGCTGCCGTCCGGGCTTGCCGAAGCGCAGCGCGCTTTCGAGACAGACGTGGCTCGCCTGATGCGCGCGATGGCCGACGAGATCGTCGGAAAGCCTCCCGCAACCGTTCCGGACATTTCGGCCTCAGCATCCAGCCTGCACGCTGCGATCAGCAAAGTCTTTGCGGACCGTGGCCAGCCGCTTTCGACGGAGGCGACGGACATCATTCACCTAACCGACAGCATTGCGTCGATTCTGGCACCGCTGCACGAAGACATTCACGCAACGTTCGTGGCGGCGCAACAGCCCGAGGACGAACGCCGAGATCCTGCGCTCGGAGAAGCCCGATCCTAAGCGCGCAGCTTGCCCGCTTCCGAATGTCCGATCAGGTCTTCGATCCTAGCGGGCAGGCTCCGCACCCGAACGCCCGTTGCGTGATACACCGCTGAGGTGATGGCCGCAGCGATGCCGGCGAGGCCGATCTCGCCCACTCCGCGTGCCCCGAATTCATTGACCACCTTGTCCGGATAGTCCAGGAAGGTGACATCAATCGATGGAGTGTCGGCGTTCGTCGCCACCATGTAATCGGCAAGGTTGTTGTTGATCGGTGCGCCGCTGCGCGGTTCGTACTTCGTCTCTTCGAGCAGCGCCATTCCCACACCCATGACTACCGCGCCCTCTATCTGGTTTCGCGCCGGCTTGGGATTCATGATTCGCCCCGAGTCGATCACGGTGACTACGCGGCTCACGCGCAGTCGAGCGATCTCCGGCTGCCAAGTGACTTCGGCAAACTGTGCGCCGTAGGAATGGACGGAGTATCTCTCTTTCTCCTTCGCTTCCGGTCCGCCGAAGTACTCATCCGCCCTGCCGCTCCCCGACGCGGCATTCACGTTGGCCTTCTGCAGAATCTCGTGCCAGGCGAAACCCGTTTCGGGGGCCTTGTCTTTCAGGTGCACGCGCTGGTTGGTGAAGGCCAGATCGGTTGGCTTCCTCCCTGCGAATGCCGCCTGGTCTCCATCGGTCGCGGTCATGAAAATCATCTGGATGGCGCCCTGGGCCGCTTGCGAGACGGCCGGAATCACGGAAGAGGTCACCAGCGATCCGCCCGAGATCGGCCCCTCCGGCAATGAGGAGTCACCAAGCACCACCTCAATCTTGTCCAGTGCAATCCCCGTCTTCTCGCTCAGTACCTGCGCCAGGATCGTGTAAGTTCCGGTTCCGATGTCCTGCGTACCGCACGAAACCCGCGCCGTTCCGTCGCTCTTCAGGTCCACGGTCGCCGATGCAGCAAAGCGGCCCCCAATCCACGCGCACGATGCGGTGCCCCAGCCCAGGATCAGCCCGTTTTTCTTCATGGAGCCGACCTCGGGCGTCCGCTGCGACCACCCGAACTTCTCTGCGCCGACTTTGAAACACTCCGTGAGATGGCGCGACGAAAACGGGAGTCCGTTGCTCTCGTCCTTCTCCGGTTCATTCTTAAGACGAAGCTCGATGGGGTCCATCTTCAGCTTGACGGCCAGTTCATCCATGGCCGATTCAATCGCGAACAGCCCCGGAACTGCACCGGGACCGCGCATCGCTGTCGGCGTGCCCACGTTCAGGTGCACCACGCCCGAGGTGATCTTCAGGTTCGGCGTGGAATACAGATAAGCGGTCGCTTCGCCGCAGGTCTCCTCGTATTCGTCCAGAATAGAGGTGTGATTCAGGTAATCCTGCTGCAGCGAAACCAGCTTGCCGTCGGCTGTCGTGCCAAGGCGAACGCGCTGTTGCGTGCGCGGACGATGCCCCACGTTCTGGAACATCATCGAGCGGCTGATCACCAGCTTCACCGGACTGTTCAGGCTTCGCGCCGCAGCGGCCGCCATCACCGAATGCGGCCAGACAAACAGCTTTCCCCCAAATCCCGAGCCCAGAAAGCGCGAGATCACCCGCACATTTTCCGGGGCCACCCCAAGCATCTGGGCCATCACGATGCGCTGGTTCACGACTCCCTGTGTGCTTTCGTAAAGCGTGAAGGCCTGCCCATCCCACACGGCGACTATCGAGTGCAGCTCAATGGGATTATGGGTCTCCGGCGGCGTCCAATACGTCTCGTCTACCTTTACGGCAGCGGTTTTGAATGCGTCTTCCGGCTTGCCGCGTGAGCTCTCGACCTTCGGCTCATCGTCGGTTTTGAGATGCGTAGCGACATTTGGCTTCTCCCCGCTGTACGTCACCTTGACTGCGTAGGCTGCGGCCTGCGCCTGCTCGAAGGTATCTGCAACCACAACGGCTACATATTGCCCGTAATAGCGGATCGTATCGTCCTCAAATGGAGGCCGCCGCTCGTCCAGATATCCGTAAATGCCCTGCGCGGGAGATGTCCGGTACAGCCGGCCAATATTCGCGCGGTGGAAGATGGACTGGATCCCCGGCATCTTTTCTGCGGCGGAAGTATCGAGGCTGGTGATTTTCCCCTTCGCAATCGTGGCGCACACAGGAACCGCGTACAGCATCCCCGGCAGATGATGGTCCGACGCATACGTCGCGCCACCGCTGACTTTCAGAGGCCCGTCAATGCGCGGCAGCCCGCCGCCAATCGTATTCGGAGCAAGAACTCTCGTCGCCATCCAATCTCTCCCGGTGTTAAGCCGATTTCGTTGCCAGCGTCAGCGCGTGCGTCAGGCAGCGCTTGGCAAGTTCCACCTTGAATCCGTTCTGGCTCTGCGGCTTGGCATCGCGCAGCGCCGCTTCCGAGACCTCGCGAAACACCCTGGGATCGACAGTTTTGCCTTCCAGGGCCTTCTCGGCTTCCACCGACCGCCAGGGCTTCGTGCCCACGCCGCCCAGCGCCACGCGTGCATGCCTGATGTGTCCGTCCGCAACCTCGACCACAACCGCAGCCGACGACAACGCAAACTCGTATGACGCGCGATCGCGCAGCTTAAGATACACCGACTTCGCTCCCGGCCGCGATGCAGGGAGAGTCACATAGGTGATCAGGTCTCCCGGCTCCAGAACGTTCTCTTTCTGTGGAGTCGACCCGGGCAGCAGAAAGAAGTCCTGGATGGAAACGTCCCGTTCGCCCTTTGTGCCCTGAATGTGAATGGTAGCTTCGAGCGCCGTGAGAGCCACATTCATGTCTGACGGATTCGTCGCGATGCAGTGCTGGCTCGTACCCAGGATGGCGAGCGTCCGGTTCTCGCCGTCGATCGCCGAGCAGCCTGATCCGGGCTCGCGCTTGTTGCAGGCAAATGCCGTGCTGCGGAAATAGGGGCAACGAGTCCGCTGCAGAAGGTTGCCGCTGGTGGTGCCCATGTTGCGCAACTGAGGCGAGGCTCCCGACAACAGCGCCTGCGAGAGAACCGCGTAATGGCTCTGGATGGTGGGATCGTGCGCCAGGTCGGAGTTGCGGATAAGCGCGCCGATTTTCAGTCCGCCATCGGGCAGCTTTTCGATCTTGTCCAGAGGCAGCCGGTTGATATCCACCACCGTTGCCGGACGCTCCACATTGAGCTTCATCAGGTCGAGCAGCGTCGTGCCACCCGCCACGAAACGGACCTGCGCCCCCTGCTGTGCGGTCTGCGACTGGCCGGCCAGCTGCACGGCTTGAGCAGCACTATCTGCGCGGGTGTATTTAAATGTCTCCATAAGCGAGATCTCCTCAGGCCTTCTGCCGCACTTGCTGGATCGCAGCGACGATATTCGTATAGGCTCCGCAGCGGCAGATATTGCCGCTCATCAGTTCCTTGACGTCGGCGTCGGCTGGGCCGCAGGGCTCCTTCAGCAGCGCAACTGCCGACATGATCTGGCCGGA
>JAFAMZ010000041.1 GCA_019232935.1 Silvibacterium sp. | reverse complement strand
TCCTGGATCTGGGCCGCCAGCTCCTGGAAGAAGGTGCTCGTCGTCCGCCCGCAACCCGGGCATGCCGTCACCTGTGGCGCAAAGCTCCGGATCCCCAGTGACTGCAGGATCTGCTGGGCCGTCAGGACTTCCTCCGTCCTGTCGCCGCCCGGCTTCGGCGTCAGCGACACCCGGATGGTATCGCCGATGCCCTTGAGGAGCAGCGGAGCCAGCCCCGCCGTCGAGGCCACGATGCCCTTCATCCCCATCCCCGCCTCGGTCAGCCCGAGGTGGAGGGGGTACTCGCAGCGCACCGCGAGCATTTCATAAACGTCAATCAGATCGCGAACGCCGCTTACCTTGCCGCTGATGATGATCTGGTCGCGCCGCAGCCCATACCGTTCCGCCGCTGCAGCCGAATCGAGCGCCGAGCGGCACATGGCCTCCATCATCACGTCGCGCGCGTCGCGCGGTTCGGCGAGCCTGGAGTTCTCATCCATCATGCGCGTCAGCAGTGCCTGGTCGAGCGACCCCCAGTTCACGCCGATGCGCACCGGCTTCTGGTTCTCGACCGCACACTCGATCATGGTGCGGAAGTTGTCGTCGTCCCTGCGCCCGATCGATACGTTCCCCGGATTGATCCGGTACTTCGCCAGTGCCCGCGCGCATTCGGGATACTTCTTCAGGAGGAGATGCCCGTTGTAGTGGAAGTCGCCGACGATCGGCACATCGACGCCCAGCTTCGCCAGCCCATCGACGATATACGGCACAGCCTTGGCCGCTTCGTCGTTGTTCACCGTTACCCGGACCAGCTCCGAACCAGCCGCGGCCAGCGCCGCCACCTGCTGCACGGTCCCGGCCACATCCGCGGTATCGGTATTGGTCATCGACTGGACGACGACGGGGGCCTCCGAGCCCACCCGTACCCCGCCCACCCTGACCGTAACGGTCTTCCTGCGCACAATTTCCGGCATAAATTCCTCACCTTCAGTTTACTAGAACGCTCGCCGTGAGCTCAGAGGGCGCATCGTTCAGGATGTTCGTAGGCAGGGCAGCTTTCAATCGCCGGTCCAGAGCGGAATTCGCCGAAGCCGTCCAACATCAGGTGAGCGGATAGCGTCTAAGGCAGTCAGGCATTTCGTTTGGCTGACGTCACTCCGTTTGGACCACCTTCAGCTTGCGTCGAAATGCGCTCGAGCCGCCACACTCCCGGAAACTGGCTGAAAGGAATACCGGATCAATTACGATATGTCGCCGAGGGTTTCACAAGAGTCGCTCAGATTGACCTCCTTGTTTATTGCCGCTCCAGTTCTACTTTGCTGCACTGGCGCCTCGCTGAGGGGACAAAGTACCGGCGCAAGTCCTGCGCAGGCGCAAACGCCGACGCATGCTGGCGTTGCTGCGCAGAGTGATCCCACGAAGGCCGAGACCCAGCCTGACCTCAGTCTGGAACGGGATCCGATCCTGTCCCCCGATCCGGCGGACAATGCGCCGGCCGGCGCTGTGGCGGCACCCCTGCAGAAGGCGCAGAACAACATATACACATTTCGCAGAGATGTGGACGAGGTGCTGCTCAACTGTACGGTTGTGGATGAGAAAGGCAGGCTTGTCAAGGATTTGAATCGTGGAGATTTTCGTGTTTGGGAGGATGAGGTCCCGCAGACCATCGCATCCTTCCAGCATCAGGACCTGCCGGTCTCAATGGGAATTCTGGTCGACAATTCAGGCTCAATGCGTGACAAGCGCGCAGCTGTGAATGCTGCGGCCCTGGATCTGGTCAGAGCTTCCAATCCGCAGGACGCGGCATTTATCGTGAATTTTTCTGATGACGCGTATATCGATCAGGATTTCACTTCGAATGTAAGTCTTCTGGAAAAGGGCCTATCACACGTAGACTCAAAAGGTGGTACCGCGCTCTACGATGCTGTATTTGCCTCGGCGAATGAGTTAGCGCGGCACGCAAAGCAACCCAAGCAGGTACTGCTCATCATCACGGATGGAGCTGACAACGCATCGCGGCTTACGCTCGAGCAAACGATCCGGCGTGTACAGGATCTTGGCGGCCCTGTAGTGTATTCCATCGGGCTGCTCTTCGATAACGACAATAAAGAAAAGGTGAGGCACGCAAAGGCCGCACTTGAGACTCTGTCTGCAGAGACCGGCGGCATCGCTTACTTTCCGAAGTCTCTGGATGACGTGGATGAGATTGCAGGTCAGGTTGCCCAGGACATTCGCAACCAGTACACCATTGGATATCACGCCACCAAAGCTGCGAGTCTTGGTGGATATCGGACGGTGCGCGTTGAAGCTGAAGCTCACGGCCACGCGAAGCTGATTGTCCGAACCCGCAAAGGATACTACCCGAAGCAAACTCAGCAGCAAAGGCAGACAGCGCAACGGGGTCAGTAAATGGTGGGAATCGGAATGGCTCCAAATCCCGGACACTTCCCGTCTGGACGGCCTTCACTCCGCCTTTGCCAGGCTCTCAATCAGTACATCTCTTCGCCGCATGGCAATACGGTCCGAATTTGCCAAACCTCTTAGCCACGTTGCCATCGCTCCCAATGCCAGCGCCAGAAACACCCATACTGTCAGTCCTGGCCGTTCAAGGTATCGAAGGCAGAAATAGACAACCGCGCCCGTCCCCACAATCGCCAGTTGTATCAGCAGGCTCAATAGGCCATTGCCCGCCGCTCCCTGCTCGCGGCTCAACCGCGTCAGTGTCATGCGATAAGCCATCTTGATCGACAGCAGGTTCCCCGCTGCCAGTTGCAGCGGCAGCGCAAACAGCAGCCAACATGCGGTGAGCTCCAGCATCTGCCTGTCGGGAAGCCCAAACCGCCACACCACAATCGCGACCACCAGGGCAAATTCAAATAAGAAAAGCATGAACTGCACCAGGTTTTTCGCCAGCATCACTGTCCGGAACGGCGTGGGAGAGACGAAGTAAAGCTGAATGCCCGCACCTTCGCCTCCCAGGCTGTTGTAAACCAGCCGCGTCAGCCCGAGAAATCCGTAAGCCGCCCCCAGGGGCAGCGCGAAGCGCTCCGCTCCGCCAGTTTGGCCGCCGCGGCCCAGCACAAAGAGCATAATAAGCGGTGCGAGAAGGCTGTACAGCATCACGCCGCTTCGCCCGAGATATCGGAACTCCTTCTCGACAATCGCTCCGATCGGCCCGCCCAGTTCCAACACCCGACGCCGTTCCTGAACCTTTGCCGTCACGCGCGGCGCCTCTCCGAGACTCTCTCCCCGATACTCCGCCCGCAGCCTGATCCCGAGCAGCGATCCGGCACCCACCCCATAAAGCACAAGGCCCGCGAGACAAGCGGCAGCCGCTGCCGCACTTCCCTGGTGCGCGGCCTGGACCGCTCCTGCGGCCAGTCCCGGCGGCAATGCCCTCTGAACGCTCTCGGCGGTTCTTGCTGCCTGCTTCATCGTTGCGATTGTCTTCCGCGACGGCCGCTCGCGCGTTCCATAAAGAGCCGGATTCATCAGCTGCGCCCCCAGCAGCAGAAACAGGAAGATGATTCCCAGAACCTCCCGCGTCTTTCGCTGCGCCAGCCAGCGATCGATCCAGGCAAAGATCATGCGCAAAAGCAACACATTGAACGCAGCAAACAGCAGCATTCCCATCGCCGCCCATCCCGCCAGGTCCGGCCGCGCCAGAACCAGCCCGGTCCAGATACCTGCAAGGCAGAACCCCCCAAGGATTGACGAGGTGTCGAATAACCCGAAGACGAGATATTCCAGCACATAAGACCCGAAGCTCACCGGGAACCGCAGCAGCAGGCTCAAATCCACTGGTTCCTGGAACGAAGCCAACGCGATCGGCGCCAACTGCCACAACATCATCACCGCCCAGAGGAACACCGGCAGTATCCGCAGCTGGTTATCGCGCGCGATCGCAAACACGCCGGCCCCGAGCCCCACCGCAATCATGAGACCAACCGTCGAGAAGAACACGATGCGGAAAATCCGCGCCGCCAGGTTGAACTTGCCGCCGCTCAGCCGAAGCGAGTTCGACAGCATCTGGAGGCGCATACGCGCCAATGCCGCGTACTGCTCCCGCGCCAGTGCAGAAGTCATCACAGCCACGAAAGCTCCTGCACTGGCTCGCCCGCTCCGGCGCCCACAACATTGAAAAAAATCTCTTCGAGCGTCAGCTTCTCCTCCGCTGCTCCCGATTCGCCGAGTGAAGTCGCAACGCCCGCCCGCAGATCTTCCAGCGACCCGTTCGCTACCAGCCGTCCTTTATGAATGATCGCCACATGACTGCACAGCCGCTCGACGATCTCCAGCACATGCGACGTAAGAAATATCGTCGCGCCACGATGGATCATCCCTTGCAGCATCGTTTTCAGGGTGCCCGCTGCAATCGCATCCACGCCTTCAAACGGCTCGTCCAGAAACAGCACCTTCGGCCCGTGAATAACAGCCGCGGCCAGCGCCAGCTTCTTCTGCATGCCATGCGAGTAATCGGCGATCAGCTTCTTCGGTTCATTTGCGAGACTCATGAAACCCAGCAATTCATCCGTCCTGCGATTCGTTGTCTCGCGGGCCAGCCCATACATCCTCCCCACAAAGCGCAGATATTCCGAGCCTGTCAGCCGGTTCAACAGCGCCATGCCTTCCGGAACCACGCCTACTTGCCGCTTCAGGTCGAACGATGACGCGGTGAACTTGTGTCCCAGGATTTCGATCTCGCCTGCCGTCGGCTCGAGCAGGCCGGTGAGCATCTTGATCGTCGTCGACTTCCCCGCCCCGTTCGGCCCCAAAAACCCGAAGAACTGGCCCGGCGCGACGCTGAACGTCAAGTCATCCACAGCCGTGAAATCCCCAAAGCGCCGCGTCAGCCCTCGCGTCAAAATCGCGGGAGTACCCATGCCTCGCCAGCATAAAGGGAAAGCGAGCTGAATCCAACCAACTCGCTGCTCTGTGCTCTGAGTTCTGTGCTCTGTGCTCTGTGGCCTGCCTTAGATCACATCTCCAGCACCACCCTGAACCTTGCCTTCCCGCTCATCATGCGCTCGAAGGCCTCCGGTGCCTTGTCCAGCGGATACTTCTCGATCATCGCCCTTACTCCGGTCAGCGCGCTGAACTTCAGCGTGTCTTCTGAATCAACGGACGTCCCGCTCGGCCATCCCACCACACCGCGCTTGGCCATGATCAGCGGAATCGCCGGAACCTTCAGCGGATCGCCCGGCACGCCAATGACCACCAGCTTACCCTGATGCCCCAGCCCCCCAATCGTCACTGACATCGCATCCGCATCCGTTACCGTAGCGATAATCGCACGCGCCCCACCCAGCTTCTGCAACTCCGCCGACACATCCTGCGCGGCATTGTCGATGTAATGATGCGCGCCCAGTTCCTGCGCAAACTTCGCCTTGTCGGCCCCGCGCGCAATCGCCACCGTGGTGTAGCCCATCTTCGCCGCATACTGCACGCCCAGGTGCCCCAGCCCGCCCAGGCCTAGAATCGCCACCACATCCGGAGGCCGCGCCCCGCTGTTCCGAATCGCATTGAAAGTTGTAATGCCGGCGCACAGCAGCGGACCCGCATCCGCGCCTACCAGCGAATCCGGCACCGCGGCCAGTGCCATCGCCGGAGCCACCACGTAATCGGCATATCCGCCGTCATAAGTGATGCCCGGGATCTGCAGGTTCACGCAACAGACGTGGTCGCCTCTCCGGCAGGGCTCACACTTGCCGCAATGGCCGCCATACCACCCAATCCCGACCCGCTGCCCCGGCTTCCATTGGTCGACACCTTGCCCCACCGTATCCACCAGGCCGACAATCTCATGCCCCGGCACCCGCGGGTAATTGATTCCGGGAAACGCTCCATAAAAGGTGACGGAATCGCTGTGACACACGCCGCACGCCTGCACCCGAACCCTCACTTGCCCCGGCCCCGGCTCCGGAACATCCCGCGTCACCACCTCCAGCGGACCACCCGCCTTCACCACCTGCGCATACCTGCCCGTCTTCGTCTCGGCCATAACGTCGCTCCTTGAGACCCACGCGATTTAAGATATCCCTTGCCGCAAAAGCGATTCATTACAATTT
>JAFAMZ010000135.1 GCA_019232935.1 Silvibacterium sp. | reverse complement strand
GCCTGTGGATCGATTCGTGAGCGTGAATTACTTCACAGCTTTTGATCGTAAGACCGGACAAGAATGCTGGGTTGCTCGAAGTGGAAGGACGAATAATCTGCCCACTTGCTTTGATGTTTATCGTGGATCACTACCGACGTGGTTCGTCGGCGATCCCATGCGCTATGCGAAACCTACGTCCCAGAACTCCGACGCCAATTAGTCCTACCACTTCGGTGCTTCGCCCGAAGTATTATTTCAACCAACTAGTCATTCGCCCTATCCGATAAACCAAGGGCCGCCGTTCTCGTAAATTACAGGCGATTTACCACAAGATTTGCATTTGGTTGACTCGGTAACAAGTGCCTTTGGAACACCGCAAGGTTGGCAGTAACGACAATTCATTTCAGTATCATTCCCCATGTCTAATCCTCTCAATGCCTATATGGGACACCAACGGTGGCCTTGTGGCGGCGCGGATTTAGCCCTTGCATGACCCAGAGGAACCAATTAAATAACCACGCTCTCCTGGTACTCCCCGAAGACTTCGCGCATGGCGGCGGCGATTTCGCCCACCGTAGCGTAGCTTTCGACGGCTTCGAGGATGGCCGGCATCAGGTTTGATCCAGTGCGGGCGCGGTCTTTCACTGATTCGAGAGAAGCCCGCCAGCGATGGGGATCGCGACGGGTGCGGAGGGCGCGGACGCGCTCGATCTGCTTGCGTTCGAGTGATTCGTCGATGCGCTGGATAGGGATGGGAGGCTCTTCTTCGCGGGTGAAGCGATTGACGCCGACGACGGTGGCTTCTGCGGTGTCGACGGCACGCTGATACTCGTAGGCGGCGTTCTGGATCTCCTGCTGCACCCAGCCGCGCTCGATGGCGCGGAGCATTCCTCCGAGGGCATCGATGCGGTCGAGGTAGGCGCGCGCCTGCTGCTCGATTTCGGAAGTAAGGGATTCGACGTAGTAGGAGCCGGCGAAGGGGTCAACGGTCTGCGCAACACCCGACTCGCAGGCGATGATCTGTTGCGTGCGCAGGGCGATGCGCGCGGCCTCTTCGGTGGGCAGGGCAAGGGCTTCGTCATAGCCGTTTGTGTGGAGGGACTGAGTGCCTCCGAGGACGGCGGAAAGAGCCTGGATGGCGGTGCGGACGATGTTGTTCTCAGGTTGCTGCGCGGTCAGCGTGGAGCCGGCGGTCTGGGTGTGGAAACGCAGCATCCAGGAACGGGGGTTCTTCGCACCGTAGCGGTCGCGCATGATGGATGCCCAGAGGCGGCGGGCGCAACGGAACTTGGCGACCTCCTCGAAGAACTTGTTGTGAGCGTTGAAGAAGAACGACAGGCGCGGGGCGATACGGTCAATGTCGAGTCCGGCATCGATGGCGGCCTGAACGTAAGCCATGCCGTTGGCGAGGGTGAAGGCGACCTCCTGGGCGGCGGTCGAGCCGGCCTCCCGCATGTGGTATCCGGAGATGGAAATGGTGTTCCACTCGGGCACTTCGTCGTTGGCCCAGGCGAACATGTCGGTCACGATGCGCATGGCGTGCGGGATGGGATAGATGTAGGTTCCGCGAGCGATGTACTCCTTGAGGATGTCATTCTGAACAGTGCCGGAGAGTTTCTTCAGGTCGGCACCGGTGCGGCGGGCGACCGCCACGTAGAGCGCGAGCAGGATGCTGGCTGTCGCGTTGATGGTCATGGAGGTAGAAATCTTGTCGAGAGCAATGCTGTCGAAGAGGCGCGTCATGTCCTCGATGGAGTCGATGGCGACGCCAACCTTCCCGACTTCGCCCAGGGCCATCGGGTCGTCGGAGTCGTAGCCGATCTGTGTGGGCAGGTCGAAGGCGACGGAGAGGCCGGCGGTTCCGTTGGCGATGAGGAATTTGTAACGGCGGTTGGACTCTTCTGCGTCTCCCATGCCGGCGTACTGGCGCATCGTCCAAAGGCGTCCGCGGTACATGGTGGGCTGAATGCCGCGCGTGAAGGGGTATTCGCCAGGGTATCCGAGGTCGCGCTCGGGGTCGAAGCCGATGGAATCGAGGTCGGCGGCGGTGTAGACGGGTTTGG
>JAFAMZ010000400.1 GCA_019232935.1 Silvibacterium sp. | reverse complement strand
GTGCCTCGACTTCACCGTCGCTCCGCTCAGGGTCCGCTCGGGATGACAGACCTTTAGGGTGAGGGACTCTGCATCCAAGCAGTAGATGCCCGAGGTTTCTGCCGCCCCGCGCAAGCAAAATTTGCTGCGTTCCGTTGGTCGCTCGATAGGTCTGGGCCTGATCACGGGAGCGGCGGACGACGACTGTTCGGCGATCGGCACCTATGCGCAGGCCGGCGCGCAGCTCGGCTATAAGGCGCTGTGGACGGCTCCGGTCACTTTTCCGATGATGGTCGCGGTGGTCTACCTGTCGGGCAAGCTGGGACAGGTGACCGGGCAGGGATTGTTCAGCGTCCTGCGCTCGCATGCGCCGCGCTGGCTGCTGTATCTGATCCTGGCCGGGGTGCTGGTGGGGAACATCATCGAGGCCGGCGCGGACATCGGCGGGATGGCGGCCGCGCTTGGCATCCTGGTTCATCTGCCGCAATGGATGATTGTGGCGGGGGTGACGGCGGCGGCACTGGTACTGCAGATCTGGGGCTCATACCAGCTCATCCGCAATGTGTTCCGGGTGCTGGCGATGTCGCTGCTCGCGTATATCCTCTCGGCTTTCCTGTCGCATCCGCAACTGGGCGAGGTGGCGCGCGGCACGCTGGTTCCGACGTTGAGATGGGACCGCAATACGCTGTCCATCCTGGTGGCGATTGTGGGGACGACCCTCTCGGCCTATCTCTATACCTGGCAGTCGAACGAAGAGGTGGAAGAGAAGGTTGCTGCCGGCAAGCACACGCTGTGGGAGCGCAGGGGAACGACTCATCGCCAGCTCAGGAACACGCTGTGGGACGTGATCTGGGGCATGCTGTTCTCGAATGTGGTGATGTACTTCATCATTCTGGCGACTTCAGCGACACTTTTTGTGTCCGGACACCACAACATCGAAACGGCAGCCGATGCGGCGCGGTCGCTTGAGCCGCTTGCCGGGAAGGCCGCGGGCCTGCTGTTTACCCTCGGCATCATCGGAGTGGGATTCCTCGCTGTGCCGGTGATGACGACGGGCGCGGCATACGACGTTGCGCAGAGCCTCAACTGGAAGAATGGCCTGCACAGGAAGCCAGGCGAGGCGCGGGCCTTCTACGCAGCCATCGTGGTATTCACGCTGTTGGCGATGGGGCTGAACTTTCTCCGCATTAATCCCATGCGGGCGCTGGTGCTGGCCGGGATCGTGCAGGGATTCTCGACGCCTCCGCTGATGCTGCTGATCATGGTGATGACGAATCGCCGATCAATCATGGGCAACAAGGTGAACGGGCGGGTGATCAATGTGCTGGGCTGGATCACGACGGCGGTGATCTTCGCGGCATCGGGGTGTCTGTTGGTGAGCTGGGTTTGGAACTGAGAGCTTCCATTCGTCACTCATCCCGTCGTATACACCCCTGACACCTTGACTATCTACAATTGCAATGTGTAGATAGTCAAGGTATGGGAAAACCGAGCGATCTGGTGCAGGGAACTCTCGACCTGCTGATCCTGAAAACGTTGTCGACTGAAGCGCGGCATGGATGGGGCATTGCGAAGCGCATCCAGCAGCTATCGGGCGAAGTGCTGCAGGTGCAACAGGGCTCGCTCTATCCGGCGCTGCACAGGCTCGAACAGCAGGGCTGGATCAAGGCCAAGTGGCTGGAGAGTGAAACGGGCCGGCAGGCGAAGTTCTACTCCTTGACCTCGGCCGGGCGGGCACAGCTCGAAAAAGAAACGGCGAGCTGGGAGCGGCTCTCGGGGGCTATCAACCTGATCGTGCAGGAGAGCTAAGCTTAAACGAGCCCACTCAAGCCAAAACCGGGGCTTGAATGGGGCACCCAGTTCGTGGGTGCAGGAGAAGCGGATGCGGTGGCGGGATCGGCTTCGGATGCGGATCGAAATGCTCTTCCGGCGAGGTCGCGCGGGCGGCAGGCTCGATGAGGAGCTGCGTTTTCATCTCGAGCAGCAGATCGCAGAGTACGTAGCCACTGGGATGAATCCTGAAGAGGCGAGACACGCGGCGCTGCGGGCGTTCGGGAATCCGGCAGCGTTACGGGACCAGGCGCGCGAAACATGGAACTGGAGCGGGATGGAGTCTCTGCTGCGGGACCTGCGAATCGCAGCGCGGACGCTGGCGCGGACTCCGGGTTTTGCGCTGACCGCAATCGGAATCACGGCACTGGGCATCGGCGCGAATGTGGCTCTGTTCGCGGTGGTGCGGTCGGTGCTGCTGAAGCCGCTTCCGTATACCGATCCGGAGCGGCTGGTCTCGATCTACGAAGGAGATGTGGGCGGGAATCACCCGCAGTGGAGCCCCTATCTGCCAGTCGATGCGGGCAGCATGAAGGATTGGCAGCAGGCCACGAAGGACATGGCGGATATGGCCTTCGTCTCTCCGTGGCAGGAGTACAACCTGTCTGCCGAGGGCGGCCAGCTGCCGGAGAAGATCGATGCCGGCTGGTGTTCGTGGAATTACTTCACGCTGCTGGGCGTAGAGCCGGCGTTGGGCCGAAGCTTCGCGCGTGACGACGATCGTCCCGGCGCACAGGCCACCGTTGTGCTCAGCTATCCCTTCTGGAAGCGGCGTTACGGCGGAGATCCGGGCATTGTAGGCAAGAGCGTTTGGCTCGATGCGAGGCCATATACAGTCATTGGTGTTCTGCCCGAATCATTTGTATATCTGAGCAAGATGGTGGGCACGCCGATTCAGGTCTGGACGCCACTGAATCATGAGGCGCCGCCTGCGCTGCTAAAAGTCTACGAAGATCACGAGTTCATCGTCCACGCCCGTCTGATCCATGGTGCAACGCTGCCCGCACTTGTCGAACGGCTGAGGATGGTGCAGAAGCAGATCGTGGCGGCGCACCCGAAGCCTGCCGTTCACAATGCCGTGAATGGGCTCTCGATGCTCGACGATGCGGTCTATGGCTACAAGACACCGCTGTATGCCCTGCTTGCCGCCACCGGATGCGTGCTGCTGATTGCATGCATGAATGTCTCGAGCCTCCTGGTGGCGCGCTCGGCGGCACGGGCGCGCGAACTGGCCATTCGAACCGCGCTGGGCGCGGGCCGTCTACGTCTCATGCGGGAACGCATCCTTGAAAGCCTGCTGCTTTCGGCGGCGGGTGGCGCCCTGGGGCTGTTTCTCGCATGGGCGGGAGTGCGATGGCTGGTTGAAACTCGGCAGGATATGCATCTGGTCGAAGCGATCCATATCGACAGCGCTGTCATTGTTTTTGCGATGGGCGCGATCGCGCTGTGCACACTGCTGGCTGGGCTCATCTCGGTTTTGGGTTCAGGGGACGGGCAGATTCTCGCCAGTCTGCAGGAATCCTCGCGTGGCCAGAGCGCGGGGAGGTCCAGAGCGGGTCTTCGGCGTGCGCTGCTGGTGATGGAGGTGGGTCTGACGGTCGTACTGCTGGTGGGCGCCGGTCTGCTTTTGAAGAGTTATCAGCGCTTGCGAAACTCCGACCTTGGCGTGCCAGTGGACAACGTGCTGACCCTGCATATCAGCCTTCCGGAGGCGCGCTACAAGAAGCCCGAGCAGTGGGTTTCGTTCTTCGAAACCCTGATCGGACGCGTGCGCGCGTTGCCCGGTGTTCAGGCTGCAGGCCTGGTGAGCAAGGCTCCGGGAGAAGGCTGGGGCGGCGATACTCTCATGACGGTGGTCGAACGTCCGCCGTCACGCAAAGGGGAAGCTACCGACATGATGATTCGCGGGGCGGAACCGGGATACTTCGACGCCATCGGGATTCCCCTGCTGCGCGGGCGGCTCTTCACCAGCGATGAGCGGCTCGAACGAGCGCACGTGGCGGTCATTAGCCAGGCTGCCGAGCGGGCGTTCTTCCCCAACGGGGACGCGATCGGCAAACATCTCAAGAGCGAGTTCAGCGGTGACTTGGTCGAGGTAATCGGCGTGGTGGGAGACACGCGCTGGTCCGTATCGGTAGCACCCCAACCTACGTTGTACTGGCCGATCTACGGCAATAGCTATAGCGTGGCTACGATCGTTGTCCGCGCCCGGCGCGATGTCGAATCGTTCGCGGTGCCGGTGCAAAAGCTCATCAGCCAGATGGATCCGGATCTGCCTGTCTCCGATGTAATGACACTACGCGAGGCGATTGGAAGGTCGACGACTGATTCAAAATTCGATTCGATCCTGGTGCTGGCCTTTGCGGCGATTGCGCTAGTTTTGGCGGCAGCGGGGCTGTACGGCGTGCTGGCCTACCTGATCGCACAGCGGAGGACGGAGATCGGAATCCGAATCGCCCTTGGGGCGCGGCGGGAACAGGTGGCGCGGCTGATGTTAGGGGATGGCCTGCGCCCGGTGTTGTACGGGCTGGTTTTAGGGCTGGGTGCGAGCGCGGCGGTGACGCGGTTGATCGAGTCGATGCTGTACGAGACCAGGGCGCTCGATCCGGCGGTGCTGGCGGCTGTGAGTCTCATCCTTCTCATAGTGGCAGCGGCTGCGTGCCTGCTGCCGGCGTGGAGGGCGTCGAGGCTTGATCCGGTGCAGGCGCTGAGGACGGAGTGAAAGACAGGGTGTAGGGAACAGGGTTTTAAGGGATAGCCTTCAGGCAATGCGGTTGATCAATCGATCTCGGATGCGGATCGAGATGCTCTTTCGCCGCGGGCGCGCGGCGGAGCGATTGGATGAGGAGCTGCGCTTTCATCTCGAGCAGCAGATCGCAGAGTACGTCGCGGCAGGCATGAGTGAAGAGGAGGCTCGACACGCTGCGCTGCGTGCATTCGGAAATCCCCCGGCCCTGCGGGACCAGGCGCGCGAAACGTGGAGTTGGAGTGGAGTGGAGTTGGCGATGAGAGATTTGCGGATTGCAGGAAGAACGCTGCTGAGGACGCCGGGGTTCGCGTTGACGGCGATTCTGGTGATAGGGCTCGGAATCGGGGCCAACATAGCGCTGTTTACCGTGGTACGGTCCGTGCTGCTCAAGCCCTTGCCGTTCCGCGATCCGGACAGGCTGGTAAGGCTTTACGAGCACAGCGCGGTCGGCAGCTTTCCTTTTAATAACAGCGCGGCCGGGGTATATGCGGCATGGAAGAAGCAGAGCCGCAGCTTTACCGACATGGCGCTGAGTGGCTATGCGGGATACAACCTCTCGAGTACGGGCGGGCAGCTGCCGGAGAATGTGCGGGCAGGCGTTCTCTCGTGGGATATGCTGCCGACCCTCGGCATCGAACCCGCTCTGGGCCGCAATTTCACCGCGTCCGAGGACCAGCCATCAGCGAACGGGACCGTACTTCTGAGTTGGGGCTTGTGGAAGCGCCGCTTCGGTGGAAACCGCGGCGTCCTGAACCAGACGATTCTGCTCGACGGCAAGCCCTACACGGTGATCGGAGTCATGCCGGAGTGGTTCGGGTATCCGCAACAGGCGATGCAGTTGTGGACGCCGATCTACCACGAAGAGCCGGCCAATCTGATGGAGGCAGTGGACGATCATGAGTTCGAGGCCATAGGACGCCTGAAACCCGGAGTGACTCAGGCCGGGGCGGTGGCTGAGCTATCGCTTATTACGCAAAGGATTCGCCAGGAGCATCTCGACAAGCCGTTCGTGAGCAATGGAGCGAATATCCGTCCGCTGCTCGACTCGATTGTGGGCGAGATGAAGACGCCGCTTTACGTGCTGCTGGCAGCGACGGGCTGCGTGCTTCTCATCGCGTGCCTGAATGTGGCCAATCTGCTGGTGGCGCGAACGGCGGCGCGGCGTAAGGAGCTGGCGATCCGCACGGCGATGGGCGGCAGCCGGATGCGTCTGCTCCGCGAGCACCTGCTGGAAAGCCTGATTCTGTCCATGGGCGGCGGGGCGGCAGGACTGGTGCTGGCCTGGGCGGTGCTGGGCTGGCTGGTGAGCACGAGGCCGGAGATGGCGCGAGTCAATTCGATCCACATCGACTGGGTGGCCGGCGGTTTTGCGGTCGCGCTGGTGGTGCTCTGCGCTTTGTTTGCCGGGCTGATCTCGGCCTTCTCAGCGAAGAGCGCCGAAGTTCTCGGTTCCCTGCAGGAGTCGTCCCGGTCTTACAGCGCAGGCCAGGGGCGGGCTCGGCTGCGCAAGCTGCTGCTGGTGATGGAGGTTGGGCTGACGGTGGTTCTTCTGACTGGAGCGGGGCTGCTGCTCAAGAGCTATGACCGGCTGCGGTCCGCCAACCTCGGCTGCATCACCCGGAATGTGCTGACGATGCAATTCGATCTGCCCAAGACCCGCTATGCGCAGCCGGCGCAGCGAGCGAACTTTTTCGACACGCTGCTGGACCGGGTACGGCATCTGCCCGGTGTTCAGGCCGCGGGGTTGGTGTTTCCGGTGGTGCCGGGCGATGGATATGGAGGAGACAGCGGATTCACCATTGTTGAGCATCCTCCGCTGCCGCAGGGACAAGGGAATTTTGCGATTCATCGCTGGGTCGATCCGGGATATTTCTCAGCGATCGGGATTCCGCTGCTGCGGGGCCGCACGTTCAGCGATAACCAGAGGCCCGGACATGCGACGGAGGTGGTGGTATCCGAGGCATTCGTGAAGCAGTACTTTCCCGGCGAGGACCCGATCGGCAAACACCTGAAGCAGCTCGACTCGCATGTGTATGAGATTGTCGGAGTGGTGGGCGATACGCGCTTTGAGGTCGGCGAGGCGCCGCGCGCGATGAAGTACTTCGCGCTCGATGCTGACAACGATATGGATGGAGCGGCGCTGGTTATTCGGGGCAGCGGGGATGTAATGCGCTATGCGCTTCCGGTGCAGCAGATTGTGCGGGAGCTGGATCGCGACCTGCCGGTTTCAGACATTCTGACCATGGAACAGGTGATCGGCAGAAATACGGCCGATGAGAGCTTCAACGCCACGCTGCTGGTGGTGTTTGCCGCGTCGTCCCTGCTGCTGGCCGCCGTGGGACTGTTTGGTGTGCTGTCGTTCGTAGTGGCACAGCGGACCGGCGAGATCGGGATTCGCATGGCGCTCGGCGCGCGACGAGAACAGGTGGCCCGCCTCATGCTGGGAGACGGGTTGCGTCCTGCGTTCTATGGACTGGTTCTGGGTCTGATCGCAAGCGTGGCGGTAACGCGGCTGATCGAGTCGATGCTCTACCAGACACGGGCGCTCGATCCGGCGGTGCTGGTCACGGTGAGCGTAGTTCTGCTGATGGTGGCTGCTGCGGCGTGCCTGCTGCCGGCCTGGCGTGCGTCGCGGGTGGATCCGATGAAAGCGCTGCGGACAGAGTGAGGGCAGGGTGCAGGGAGCAGGGCCAGGAAACAGCCTCAAGCCAGCACCGGGTTTGAATGGGGCGCTCGGCTCCTGGCGTCCGCTTGATTGGAAGTGGAATGCAGGCCGAGGGCATTCTCGACGATGTTCGCGGCGGTTTCGACCGCGTCGATTTCGTGGATGGCGGCCTGAATGCGGCTGGCTGCGGCGCGGTAAGTCCCGTCGGTAAGTACGGCATCGATGGCGCGGCGCAGGCGCGAGGCGGAGAGCTTGCTCAGCGGAACGACGATGCCGGCGCGATGGTGTGCGATGCGGGCGGCGACTCCGGGCTGGTCGTTGCCCTGGGGGATTGCAACCAGAGGCACTCCCTCGGCGAGAGATTCGAGAGTCGTGTTGAGTCCGGCGTGCGTGACGACAGCCGAGGCGCGCTTTACTAACTCGAGTTGGGGCGCATAACGCACGACAATGGGATTGCCCGCGAGGTGACCGAGTTCGGAGGGCTCGTGGCTGCCTCCCAGCGAAAGCACAAGCTGACAGTCGAGGGTCGAGCAGGCCTCCGCGATCGCGCGGAAGATATGCTCCGAGCCGTTCTGGATGGTGCCCATCGAGCCATAGACGAGCGGACGCCCGTCGAGTTTGTCCCAGGGAAATGACACTGCGGGGCGGACGCGCTCATCGACGAGCGGACCGACGTAGTGCAG
>JAFAMZ010000373.1 GCA_019232935.1 Silvibacterium sp. | reverse complement strand
CTTGGCGGCGATGATATGCACCAGAGGGCCGCCTTGCTGACCGGGAAAGACGCTCTTGTCAACGGCAGCCGCAAACTGCTGCTGGCATAAGACAAGTCCGGCACGCGGACCGCGCAGCGTCTTATGCGTCGTGCTGGTCACGATCTGCGCGTGCGGCACCGGCGAGGGATGCACTCCTCCGGCGACAAGCCCCGCAAAGTGTGCCATATCGACGAGGAGCAGCGCGCCGGCCTTGTCGGCGATCTCGCGCATCCGCGGGAAGTCGAAGGTGCGGGGATAGGCGCTGCCTCCGCCGACGATGACCTTGGGCTTCTCGCGCAGCGCAATGGCCTCGAGCTCATCGTAATCGATCGTCTCGGTGTCGCGGCGCACGGTGTAGGAGACGACCCGGTACAGCTTGCCCGAGAAGTTGAGCTTGTGGCCGTGGGTAAGGTGTCCGCCGTGGGCGAGGTCAAGGCCGAGAATGGTGTCTCCGGGCTGGAGCACGGCCACGTACGCGGCGGCGTTGGCTTGCGAGCCGGAGTGGGGTTGCACGTTCGCGTGCTCGGCTCCGAAGATCTGCTTGGCGCGATCGCGGGCGAGGTTCTCGACCACATCGGCGAACTCGCATCCGCCATAGTAGCGGCGGCCCGGGTACCCCTCGGCATACTTGTTGGTAAAGACCGAACCCGCGGCCTCGAGCACAGCGCGGGAGACGAAGTTTTCCGAGGCAATCATCTCCAGGCCCTCATGCTGGCGGAGGACTTCGTGTTCGATGGCGGCAGCGATCTCAGGGTCGGCCTGCGCGAGGGGCAGAGACATGCGGTCGGTCATAAGTAGATTGTAGGGCTAGATGGCAGATCTGCCGATACCGATGACCGAACCAACGCTTCACCTGAAGGAATGCCCTCATGAACGCGTCCTGCGCAGTTCATACAATTGAGACCGGGTTGGGGCGGTTGAGTTGAAACGCCAGGCTTACATAGGGCACCATTTTACCAAGCGCCTCCCGGTGATGGACGGTGGCACAAGTCGCGCGCGGGCAGGTCTGCTGATGAGGATGAACCTATGAGCGTCCTTCAGTTCAACGGTACGAATAGCAACTACATTGAGATCCCCGACGATCCAGTATTCAGCGCTGCCACCACGGGCAGTTTGAGTGTCTCGGCATGGATGCGGCCCGATACGCTCTCTTTTCCCATCGCGGAAAGTGACGGATCGGGAGAAAACGCATATGTTCACTGGCTGGGCAAAGGGGAGGACGACCAGCAGGAGTGGACCTTTCGCATGTACAACAACAATCCGGCCGAGGCACGGCCCAGCCGCATCAGTTTCTATGTTTTCAATCCGAAAGCAGCCGCAGGGGGAAAAGTCAACCTTGGCGTCGGAGCTTATTTTCAGGGCCCGGTGACGGTGGGCCAATGGATTCACGTTGTAGGCGTGGCTGATGGCACCCAGCAGGCCACCGTGATTTACAAGAACGGTGCGTTTCAAGATCAACAGCCGTGGTCGAAGGAGAACATCGTTCCTGTGCACGGAACGGCGCCTGTGCGGATAGCCACCCGCGATCTTAAAAGCTTCTTCTTCGGAGCGATCCGTGACGTGCGGATTTGGGATCGGGTTCTGAGTGCGGATGAGGTACAGATGGTTTCTACGCACGTCATCCCGCATGGCGGATTGGTCGCCTGCTTCCGGCTTACACACGACACCGCGCCCGATTCAATCGGTGGGCATGACGGTCTAGTCAACGGCGGGACCTGGACCCCGTAGCGGGCTTCTTTCTGTGCTACCTATGGCTTCGCCGCAGTCTGATGAGTTGGACGCGTCAGGCTGATTCGCGCTTATCGCGCCACCAATTCCGTCTCGCGAGATCCTGTACGTTCCGACGAGCCCGAAGCTAGCTGCTTGAACGCGCTGTACACAAACGACCCCAGGTACCACCCATCGATGAATTTGTAGGGCGTCTCGCCGGTGGTGTAGTGCCCGCACGGAAGTACCTTGGCGACGAAGTCGATGCCAAGCTCGCTGAATCCGCGCACCACTTCCTGCGAATATTCGGGCAGGAAGGTCAGGTCGTACTTCGCGTAGACGACCAGGACTTTTTTCGGCAAATCGGCAAAACGTTGCGCGTAAGAAACAGGACTGATGGAGCTCCATACGTCGCGCAGTTGCGCTTGCGTCATCCCGGCGTCTTCAAAGGCCTGGCGGATATGCCGCGTGCTCTGGCCAGTCCAGACAACGTCACCGTAGTCCTTCGAGGCGTGATTGAAGGCGTTCACGCGCAGACGCTCGTCGTGCGCACTGGCGATGAACGCGTAGCAGGAGCCGAGGCTCGTTCCGAGGATTCCGAATTGCTCATAACCCTGCTCCTCCAGCCAGTCGATACAGCAGCGAATATCGACGACGGCCTGACGGCAGGCCGCTATTGTCCGCCCTATGTTGGAGCTGACAGCGTAATCGGCGCGCTCGATATCGGCAGGGCGGCGGATGTCGTGAAACGGCTTGCTTAGGCGCAGCGCGGAGATGCCGAAGCGATTGAACAACGAGCACAGAACATTGTGGCTGAACGCGTCCGCGTTCCAATGGGGCATGACAATCATGGCCTGTTTCGGCTTGCCCGACATCTTTTCGGGCGGCGCCGGATACCACCGCGCATTTACCAGATCGTTCTCGGGATAAGGCGTGCGGACAGGCGAGGTGAAGCGCAGGAACTCGGCGTGCTTGAGCCTGCCTTCGGCGGCAAGTCGTTTCAGCTCGGCGTCGCGGCGTAGCGTCTCAGGCCGCACGTTGGTGGGAAAGAGCTGAGGATACCGTGTCTCAAGCTGGAAGTCGGCCGGGCGCGTGTAGCTGAAGAACTCTTCGCTGCGCTCGACAATGGTCTGATTCAGCGAAACCATGGCAGATTCGGCGGCATCTCCACTCAGGGAGGCAGGGTCGTGCGCGCCGAAAATCCTGTTGCGCAGACCGGCGGAATCGATGAAGTCTTCAAGCCATTCGAAGCCCCACTCGACGGGGCGGACGACGCGGTTTTCGTCGCGGGTGGTCAGCGCGGTTTCCCAGCGGTACATCCACTTGCCGTAAAGGTTCTTCAGCATTCCGTTCAGTCCTTCATCACGCGTTGGACGCGGGACGCGATGTTGCAGAGGATCTCGTAGGGAATGGTTCGGGCGAGATCAGCATGATCCCAGGCGGTGATCCGTTCCCGTCCCTGCTCGCCGATGAGCGTGACCTCGTCTCCGATCTCGACACCGGGGATATCCGTCACGTCGATGGTCGTCAGGTCCATGGAGATGCGTCCCGCGACAGGCGCGCGTTGTCCGCGCACCAGCATGCTGCCACGATTCGAGAGCAGGCGGTTGAGTCCGTCCGCGTAACCGACGGGGAGCAGGGCGATGCGTGTGGGACGGGTGGCGCGGAAGGTGGCGTTGTATCCGGCGCTCTCGCCGGGCTGGATGGTGCGAAGCGAAACGACTTTCGTCTTCCAGGAGAGCACCGGTTGCAGCAGATGCGATGTTGTCAGAGGCTCGGTGCTGCTGAATCCGGAGCTGGAGAAGCCCCCGAGCGAGACCCCGGCGCTTGAGAACCGCGGCGCGTAGCCGTAAAGCGAGAGTCCGGGGCGAAGCATCCCTTTGGCGTTGTACTCTATCGCGATCCGGGTGAGCATCGCGGGCCCGCCATCGCTGAGCACAGTGGCCGAGTTTCCGGCGTGAACCCAATCGGGGCGAATGCCAAGAGAGATAAGTGTATCCAATACGCTTACGAATCGTTCAAGCTGGTCCGTGCTCGCTCGGCAGTCGAGAGCTTCGGGGGAGTGCAGGTGGGTCATTGCGCCTTCGACCCGAAGAGCCGTAGCAGACGAGAGGCGCTCAATTAGCGCCGACAGGCATTCGATGCGAACGCCCTGTCGCGACATGCCGGTGTCGATTTCAAGATGGACCTGAATCGAACCAGGCGAGCAGCCGCGAGCTGTTGCAGCCGATTGCAGAGCATCGATCTGCGAGGGCTCCCAGATGACGGATGTTAGCCGGTGTTCTATCGCTGCATCCGCTTCGCTTTGCCAGACGCTGCCCATGGCGAGAATGTTCGCGTGAGGAGCGACAGCGCGGACGGCGGCGCCTTCTTCCACTCCTGTCACGCCAAGCCAGGCACGCGGATTCTCCGCGGCGATAACCTCGGCGCAGTCAAGCACGCCGTGTCCGTAGGCGTTGGCCTTGATAATGGCCAGCAGCTCGGCCTCTCCACCGAGACGGTGAAGCAGGCGATAGTTCTCAAGCAGGCGAGGGCGCGATATCTCCGCCCAGACGGGTCGTGTGGTCATCAGGCGCTTACGGGGACTTGGGATCGGCGCCTTGCGCAGGAGGAGGCTGCGTAGACTGCGCTCCCTGGTGGACGAGAGGAATGTGGAACGGCAGCTCCGCGTTGCTTTTTTTGGCGGCTTTCTGCTTGTCATCGGTCTTTTCAACGACTGCAGTGCGCTGAGCGTGAACGCAAACCCAGTTGCCGCGCGCGCGTTGGAATACGTGGGTGAAGATGCCGCGCTCCTCGCGCATCTGACCGTCAACCTTCCACTTGGTGATATAGGTGCCGTCGACAACGGCCATGCCCTCAAAGGTGCGCACGTTGACTACGCGCTGTTCCATGCTGACAAGCTGCGGGCCGCCTTTTTCGTAGAGCTGAGCGATCTGCTGGTTGCGGGTGGTGACTTCTCCAGCGGCCGAGATGTTGACCAGAAGCGGGGACATTAGCAGTTCGAGAGAGTACTGGTCCCGCTTTGCGACCGCATCGCTCCACTGGTCTTCGAGCTTCTGGAACTGAACGATTTCGGGAGGCTGCTGTGGGACGGCCTGCTGAGCAGTCGCGAGGCTGCCGAAGAGTACCGCCGAGGCGGCGAGTGAGAGGAAAATGGATTTCATACGCAAAACCGGGGGTCTCTCTCAATGATAAAGGCTTGCGGCTGTGTGGGGCTAACCATTGCCTCTTTATGCACATTCGGTTGCGAACATCCACAGGCCGAGCCAACCTAAACTTTGGGGCTCAGGCACATGGCCACTACTACCGACATAGCCTTCGAGCGCGGGCTACCCGCCTCCGTTGACGCCGAGCGGTCGATCCTCGGCGCGATTCTTTTAGACAACCACGCCTACAACGAAGCTGCCGAAAAGCTGCAGGCCGCCGACTTTGCGCTTGAGTCGCATCAACGCGTCTTTGCTCGCATTGGCGAGCTGATGGACACGAATCGCGCCGTTGATATCGTTACACTCACCGAGGAATTAGCCAAGCGCAAGGAAGTCGAGTCGATTGGCGGGGTCGCGTATCTTACCTCGCTTATTGAGGGGCTTCCTCGCCGGCTCTCGATTGAAGACTACGTCCGTATTGTCAAGAACAAGTCGCTGCTGCGACAGCTCATCAGTATATGCACGATCTCGATGACTCGGGCCATCGACCAGAGCGAGGACGCGCTGGACATTCTGAATCAGGCCGAGACCGACCTGCTGGAAGTAACCGAAAAAGGCATCTCGCGTGGATTTGCCGGAATTCCGGAGATCGTCAGGGATTCATTCGGAACGATCGACAATCTCTATAAGGAAGGCCGCGAGGTCACCGGGCTGGCGACCCACTTCGATGAATTCGACCGGATGACGAGCGGTCTGCAGAAATCGGAGTTGACGATTATCGCTGCCCGTCCCTCAATGGGCAAAACAGCGCTGGCCATCAACATCGCGCAGAACGCCGCAGTGCGCGGCGGCAAGGTCGTCGCCATTTTCTCATTGGAAATGAGCAAGGAGTCGCTGCTGCGACGCATGCTGGCATCGGAGGCGCTGGTTGACTCGCAAAAAATCCAGAAGGGCTTTCTTGGCCGCGATGATCATGCCAAGCTGTCGAGCGGGTTGGAAAGACTGGTCGAGGCGCGGATCTTCATCGATGACACTCCCGGGATTTCTCTTACGGAGATGCGCGCCAAAGCGCGACGTCTGCGGCAGGTGCAGGGTGGCCTCGATCTGATCGTCATCGACTATCTGCAACTCATGTCGGCCAGCGTTCCCGGACCGGGACAGAAGCGATATGAGAACCGGACCCAGGAGGTCTCTGCGATTTCGCGGGGATTGAAGGCACTGGCCAAGGAAATGAACCTGCCGGTGATCGCCCTCTCCCAGCTCTCCCGCGCATCGGAGCAGCGCGGCGGCGACAAGAAGCCGTTGCTTTCCGACCTGCGCGAATCGGGCTCCATCGAGCAGGATGCCGACGTGGTGGCGTTTATTCATCGCGAGAGTTACTACAATCGCGACGACCCCGATCCGGATACGGAGAACAAGGCGGAAATTATTATCGCCAAGCAGCGCAATGGGCCGACAGGCTCGGTGCACCTTGCATATCTGTCGAAATGCACGCGGTTCGAGAATCTGGCGTATGGTGGTGACGGCGGAGATTACTAGGAGCCTCATGGGGATGGACAAGCGACCGGCCACGACTATCGATGAATACCTGGCGGTCGTGCCGGAGCCGGGGCGGACGACGCTCGAGAACATGAGAGCGACAATTCGGGCGGCTGCTCCGGCCGCGAGTGAGGTCATCAGCTACGGGATGCCTGCGTTCAAATACCGGGGCCGCGGCCTTGTGGCGATTGCGGCGTTCAAGAAACATTGCAGCCTCTTTCCGATGAGCGGCGCGGTAATCGAAAAGTTCAAAGTTGAGTTGGAGGGGTTTCATACGTCAAAGGGAACCCTGCAGTTTCCTCTGGACAAGCCGCTGTCGGCCTCCCTGGTGAAGAAGATCGTCAGGGCCCGCATGGTGGAGATCGACGCAAAGAACGAGTCCTGAAACTCTCTTGCGCTTGCTAGAATGATCCGACTTTTTTCGTCGGAGCATCGCATGCATCTCTTTCGGCTAGCGGCATTTTCTGCAGCTATATCGCTCTCGACTCTCGCCTGTGCGCAGGCGCCGCAGACCACCGTTCCTGCGACTCCGCCCGGGCCGCAGCCTCACTCTGAAGAAAAGACGCCTCCAGCAAACCCCCTGAGCGGGCACACACTTGATTCGGCGGACCTGCAGGCTTTCTTTGACGGCGTTCTCCCGTTGCAGTTGGAGCGCTCGGACATCGCCGGCGCATCGGTGATCGTAATAAAGGACGGCAATGTGCTTCTCCAGAAAGGCTATGGCTACTCGGACTGGAAGAAGAAGACCCCGGTCGATCCGGTCACGACGATTTTCCGCCTGGCGTCGATCTCGAAGCTCTTCACCTGGGTTTCCATCATGCAGTTGCAAGAGCAGGGCAAGGTCGATCTGGATGCGGATGTGAATCGATATCTTGACTTCCGGATCAAGCCGGCATTCGGGCAGCCGGTCACGCTGCGCAATCTCATGACGCACACCGGCGGCTTCGAGGAGACCCTGCGCGACCTGATCGTTACGAATCCGAAATGGAGGATTCCGCTGCGCGACTACCTGGTTCAAAACCAGCCGAGGCGGCTGTTTCCGCCGGGAAAGGTGCCGGCGTACTCCAACTATGGCGTCGGCCTGGCCAGCTACATCGTGCAGCGCCTGAGCGGCGAGCCCTTCGAACAGTATGTCGCCGAGCATATTTTCGTTCCGCTGGGCATGACCCACTCGACCTTCTACCAGCCGCCGCCAAAGGGATTTCCGGCAGCGCCTTCCGAGGGGTATCGAGACAGCACGGACAAAGCTGCGGTGGGGTTTGAGATCGTCAACCCTCCGGGCGCGGGAGCGCTGTCGTCGACAGCAGCGGATATGGGGCGCTTCGGCCAGGCGCTGCTGAATGGCGGCGAGCTGGACGGCACGCGCATCCTCAAACCGGAGACGCTGGCACAGATGTGGACTCCGCAGTTCCAGGCCAATCCGAAGCTGCCGCCGCAGTGCATGGGGTTCTACCAGACCTGGCGCAACAACCTGCGCTGGATCGGCCACGAGGGCGACCTGATTGCGTTTCATAGCCTCTTCTTCGTCGAGCCGAAGGAGAAGCTGGTCCTGTTTGTCTCTTATAACTCAGCGGGAGGCGGAGGCAAGCCGCGGCCCGAGATCGTCAACATGTTCTCCGACCGTTATTATTCGGCAGAGACGAAGCAGGCCTTTGTGAACCTGCCGCGGGTCGACCTGACCGCCATTGAAGGCACTTACGAGACAACCCGGCGGGCTGACAGCACGAGACTCGCCCTTACCGACCTCTTCGATCAGCGTGTTGCCAAGGTGGACAAGGATGGCGTCCTGAGCGTACCGGACTTTAAGGACCTGCGCGGCCACACGATCAAGTGGAGGCCCATCGAGCAGAACCTGTGGCAGGCAGTCGATTGGCAGGAGCGCCTCTTCGCCATACGAGACGATCAGGGCAAAGTGGTCCGGCTGGCGTTCGATTTCCCGGGCGTGCAGGCCGAACGGGTGAAGTGGTACGAGAACGGTAAATTCGTTCTGACTGTGGCCGCTGCGAGTCTGGGAGTTCTGGGGCTGGTCGTTCTGGCGACGATCCTGCGGACGTTGCGGCGAGTCTTTTTGCGCAGGCGTCCACGGCCGGCTCAGCAGCCCGGCACTGTCTGGCTACCGTTCGTCACAAAACTGGCGGCCTGGATATGGGTTGCGCTTCTGGGAGGGTTACTCGGCTTTTTTGCGTCTGCAGGGGACGATCTGGACCTGCCTACTCCCGCTTGGGACAAGTGGTTTCATCTGGTCAATTTTGTAACCGCTATTGCACTCGTATTCAGTGTGTTTGCAATCATTTCAGGCATTCGCGTATGGCGCCGCACTGAGCTGCGGCGGACTACAAGAATCAAGTTTTCGCTGGTGGCGCTGGCTTGCCTCATCCTCAGCTGGGTTTCGATTCACTGGCACATTATCGGGCCGGTAAAACGCCTTTGAGCTCGCTTCGGGGACCGGGACAACTGGCGGGGAGTTTCGGCACGTCCAACGGTTCACCACGCAGGCACTTGGCAGTTGTTGCCTGAGAGTGGGATTATATTGAACACAACCGTTCGCCCGGTTCCGCAAAGGAGGCGCGTATGCGAACGAAATTCCGTAGATCGGCAGCCACTCCGCGCTGCTGGTGCGTTGCTCTCTTGGCGATTTGTGTTTGCAGTCCCGGAGTCAGCGGACAGGGCCCCAACGATCAAGGTACCCCGAATCACAATGCGTCCTACGGCTCCGGTTCCCGGCTGCCATCGAGCGGTTTTGGCCTCGCTCAGGAGAGTCCGTCGCAGACAACTCAGGTGAGTTCACCATCGGCTGCGGCAGCTGCCAGTATGCCTTCGGAACTGGGCATGGCCAACCTGCCGCCTGAGACACAG
>JAFAMZ010000122.1 GCA_019232935.1 Silvibacterium sp. | reverse complement strand
TGCGGTTACAAATACAGCGGCGAGCCGTGCTTGACGAGATCGGCGGTCAAGGTATGTCACAACGGCTGTTTCATTATGCTGCAACAGGAGGGGCAGATTCGCTGGGATGTGACGGCGGCGTGCTCGCCGCGGGCCGTCCCGCAGATTTCTTCGCTGTCGATCTGGAAGACCCATCTATTGCGGGCAGTTCTGGCGAAGATCGGCTTCCCATGATCGTCTTCGGACTGAATCGCAGCGCCATTACGGATGTCATCGCAGGCGGCAGACACATTTGCAAGGATCGGGTCCATCCCCTCTCAGCCGAAATCGTCGCCCAATACAAGGAAGTCCACCGGAAGGTGTGGGGCGCGTGACTCTGGCCCGCGTGACTTTAGCCGTAGACATCCTGCGTGAGCTGGTCGGCATTCCGTCTGTTTCTGCACTCTCGAATCGGCCTGTCATCGATGCGGCGGTGCGCCTTCTGCGGAGGGCCGGTTGGACTGCGGGGGAGTTTCCATACCGTGACGCAAACGGCATCGAGAAGCTCAATCTCATTGCGTCTCCGTCGCAACAGGAAGCCACGAAGGTTGATCTCGCTTTTGTGTGTCATACCGATACGGTCCCCTTTGTTTCGGAAGCGTGGCCGGATGCGACTGCACTGACGGAGCGCGATGGCTTCCTGCACGGCTGCGGGGCCTGCGACGTGAAGGGCTCGCTCGCTGGAATGCTCGCGGCCATCATGGAGACGCCCGTCGAGAACATCGTGCGGCCGGTCGCGCTGATTCTGACAGCTGATGAAGAGATCGGCTGCATCGGCGCTACAAAACTGCTTTCGGCCCCCATCTTGCAGTCTAGAAGCGTTATCGTTTGCGAGCCGACTTCGCTGCGCCCGGCTATCGCGGGCAAAGGATACGGGCTCGCAGAAATTTTCGTGCGCGGCACCGAATCCCATAGCGCGTTTCCTCGTGAGGGCGCATCCGCGATCTACGCCGCGGCGAAGCTGATCCTGGCAATCAGGGAACGGGACCAAAACAGTTCTATCAGCAACAACCTTTTCGATCCGCCATCGACGACCTTTAATGTCGGCGTTGTGCACGGTGGAACCGCCAAGAACGTTGTTCCCGGAGAATGCCGATTTCTCGTAGAGTGGCGTCCGGTACCGGATGAGGATCCCCTGTCCGCACTCACATTCCTCAAGTCCCTTGCCGGTCAGATCGAGCGCGAACCTCCCGGTTGCACTGTGTGCATTCAGGGCCTGCGTGCCGATGGGGGCTTTGCCTACCCGCTGGACTCGCATCTGGTCCAGACTCTCTCCTGCCTGCTTGGAACGCAGCCGACGGGCATCTCCTTCGGCTCTGAGGCGACGCGTTTCGCCAGCATTGCCGACGAAGTAGTCGTGATCGGCCCCGGCGACATGCGCACGGCGCACAGTGACCGTGAGTGCATAGCAATCTCTGAACTCGAGGCGTGGACGGAGTGTGTGCGGGAGTTGCTGGCGCGCTGAGTGTCTATAATTTTTCTATGACTAGACCGCGCGCGAACAGAGGCGATGATCCTGTTGAGACGCTGTCAACTATACATAGCATGGCTCCGGTAGGGTCGCCCGAACGGCCAGTCCTCGTGGGGGTCGTGATGGGCAGCAAGAGCGACTACGAAGTGCTCGCGCCGGCCGTAGAATTTCTGGCATATTTCGATATTCCCTATGAGGCGCGTGTGGTCTCGGCGCATCGCACGCCCGACTGGCTCTTCAAATACGCCGAGCAGGCGGAGGCGCGTGGGCTGCGCGTCATCATCGCCGGGGCCGGGGGTGCGGCGCATCTGCCGGGCATGCTTGCGGCGAAGACCCTGGTGCCGGTGCTGGGCGTGCCGGTGCCGGCAACCATGCTGAACGGCATCGACTCGCTGCTCTCTATCGTGCAGATGCCCAAAGGCGTCCCCGTCGGCACGCTGGCCATCGGCAAACCCGGAGCAGCCAACGCCGCCCTGTTCGCCGCAGAGATCCTCGCGCTTACCGACCGCGATCTCGGAGCGCGGTTAAGGGCGTGGCGCGAGGAGCGGCGGGATGAGGTGCTGGCGCAGTCTCTGCCCGAACCCGCTGTGAAGGAGCCGGTTCCGTGACGGCAATTCTGCCCGGCGGGACGATCGGGATTCTGGGTGGCGGGCAGCTTGGCCGGATGACAGCCATGGCGGCGCGGTCGCTCGGGTATCGGATCCAGGTGATGGATCCCGATCCGTCGTGTCCGGCGCGGTTCGTGGTGGATGCCTGTTTCGAGGGCGGTTGGGATGACGCGCGGGTCGCCGCCGATCTCGCCCGCGGCTGCGACGTGGTCACGCTGGAGATTGAGCAGGTGTCGCTGGCCAGTCTTGAGGCTGCGGCGAAGTATGCGCCGGTGCGTCCCAATGCGGGGCTGATGCGGATCGTGCAGGACAGGATCCTGCAGAAGACGTGGCTTGCGGAGCGTGGGTTTCCGCTGGGCGAGTGGCGCGCGGTCCAGTCAGAGTCGGAGCTGGCCGACGCGGTTTCGGCTCTTGGCGGGCGAGTGTTCGTCAAGAGCGCTCAGGGCGGATACGATGGGCGCAGCCAGGTGAAGATCGGGTTCAGAGACGATACCGGTTCACCCGAAGCGTGGCGCTTACTGGGCGCGAAACCGTGTGTGGCGGAGAAGGCGCTCGATCTCGACAAGGAGATATCCGTCATGGTCGCGCGGGCTCCGAGCGGCGAAACGAAGAGTTTTCCTTCCGCGCTGAACCATCATGAGCACCAGATTCTCGAGTGGAGCGTAATCCCTTCGGCGGTTTCTGCCGATCTGGAAAAACATGCGCAGCAACTGGCGTGCGGTATTGCCGCCGGGCTGGGCGTGGAGGGCTTGCTGGCGGTGGAGATGTTTCTGACCACATCGGGCGAATTGCTGGTGAACGAGCTGGCTCCGCGCCCGCACAACAGCTATCACGCGAGCGAGCTGGCGTGCGTGACCAGCCAGTTCGAGCAGGCGGTGCGGGCCGTCTGCGATCTGCCGCTGGGCGATGTGTCGGTCGTGCAACCGGCGGCGATTGCGAATCTGCTTGGCGAGGTCTGGCTCGGCGAGAACGGCGATCTACGCGAACCGAGGTTTGACCTGGCACTCGGCGTTCCGGGAGTTACGCTGCATCTTTATGAGAAGCACAAGCCGCGCAAGGGCCGGAAGATGGGACATCTTTCGGCTGTGGGCAAGACTCAGGATGAGGCTGTCCAGCGAGTCATGGAGGCAAAGGCGCTGCTGTAGGGATTCGCTGTTGTGCCGCTGCTTTGGGTGGTGGTACCCTCCCCCCCGGTTTCGCCAGCTATCCCGCACTTCATAGATTTCAAAGACTTTGCGAGCTTTCGCAAGGCCAACAGTCGGCCGTAATCCATTCATTTCGGGGATTTTGCGAGTTTCTCCTTTATTTTCTATGATGCAGAGACATTCATTCGGTCTTTTCGGAGCTGTGACTGTAATCCATTGATATTGGGGACCTTGCGAGTTTCTCCTGTGTATGGAATCGATTACGGCTGTCCGTTCGGGCGCTGTTGCATGGCGGCTCCGAGTTCGTTCATGCGCGCGGCGTAGCGCTTCATGATCTTGAAGACCCATTCCTTGGAGATTTCGTGCTTCAGAGCTGCCTCGACGACGCAATTCCAGGTTGGGATGGCCTGCTCGGGGCGCATCTTTGAGAGCTTGCGGTAAAACGAGTACCAGCGATACGAGGCGCGTGTGGTTGGGCGGCGCGGTCCGGAGACGCGGTGGGATGGATTGTGGAAGTAGCAGTGATTGCGTCCGCGAACGGCGGGCGAACCGCAGGGCTTGCCGGTCGAGTTGGGGAAGGTACAGAGGGGAACCACGGATTGCCTCCTGAATCGGTTCTGAGATCTGGGCGCAAACTGAAAAAGCCCACAAAGCGGGCTGAATCTCTGACGACCCACTCAAGCCAAAATCGGGCTTGAATGGGGCACCTTCATTGATCTCTACTTCTATTTTACCGGGTCGGGAGAATTATTCGGCCACGGGAGGATAGCGGCAACCTATGTATTTTGAATAGATTGCACGCGCAGGTTACTTTAGGGAGAGTTGACGCCGACTCGTTTTGGCGTCTTGTCTTGAATGCGTACGGCTAATTAGCGTACGCTGGAGCAGATGGAGAATCGACATGGGCGGGCTACGAATCCGATCAGCTTCGAGAGGGGCGACGAAGAGCGCAAGGCTGGAAGCGCGGGTGAGTCCTGAGGCCAAGGCTTTGTGTGCCAGGGCGGCCGAGATCCAGGGCACCACACTGACGGAATTCGTAGTCAATTGCGCAGTGGAAACCGCGAGGCGCACGGTGAAGGAGAACGAGCTCTCCGAGCTCACGCGCCGCGACCGGATAGCGTTTGTCGAAGCATTGCTCGCGCCTCCGGCTCCAGATCAGAAGTTGCGGAGGGCTGCAGCCCGCCACGCGCAGATTTTTCAGGACTGAATCATCGGGACCCAATTCCATGAGATTGAGCCGCTGGGCGCCAAGCACGACAAGCTGCGAGCGGCTTTTTCGTGCGGAAACGAAGCTCTGGACCGCTATCTAAAACAGCAAGCCTCGCAGGACGCCAAAAGGCGCGTTGCTGTGACCTATGTTCTGGTTGCGGGTGAGCGCATCGCCGGGTATTACACACTTTCAGCGGACAATATTCGGGTTGAGGATCTTCCGGCTGAGCTGGTGAAGCGGTTGAAGCTGCCTCGATATCCGGTGCTTGGAGCAACGCTGATTGGGCGGCTCGCTCGCGATCTCGGATTCAAGGGAATGGGCATCGGCGAGCTTCTTCTGGTAGACGCGCTCAAAGTGGCGAACCGGATGAGTCGGAAAATTGCCTCAGTTGGGGTAGTGGTCGATGCGATCGATGCGAATGCCCATCGCTTCTATGAGGCGTTTGGATTTTTACCGTTTCCTGAATCGGAGAGGCGATTGTTTCTGCCTCTGCGGACGGTGCAGGAGTTGTTAGCGCAGTCTGAGCCGGAATGAGCCGCGGCTTCGAGCGAAGTGGCGATTCGCTCAGCGGCATTTCAGTGCGCGGTTTTGGGTCCGCCCACTCAAGCCCAAATGCGGGGCTGGAATGGGCACCGGGCCGATAAGGAAAACGATTTGTGAGACTTAGAGGAGACGTTACTTTTGAGAAAGTTGACAAGAATTCTCAAGAGGGGACCAGTAATGGATCGGTTTTGCACGTGTGCCGGGCCTCCAATTGAACCGGAGTGGTGTAACATGGTGCGACGAGGCGCCGATGATTAGCCAAAAGCCAGATAGCCCCGATCCAAAGGCAGGATCGGAATCAACGATTCGGGCCTCTATCGGCTTTCCGGCCGATATATATCGAAACTTGGAAGAAATCGCTCGGCGAAAAAAGGTTTCCTTAGCTTGGGTTGTTCGGGAGGCTGCCGAGAGATATGTTGCGGATCAGTGGCCATTATTCGGAAGACGGGAGTCTGGGCGTGCCTGATCATCTGAACCGAAGGGAACGCTCGCTAAATATGGCGGCAGTCCACTCGAAGGATACCGGTCCGGAAATGGCTGTACGAAAGATCGCCCATGCTCTTGGATATCGATACCGCCTACACGATCCAAAATTGCCCGGTCGGCCCGATTTGGTATTTCCGTCGAAACACAAGGCGATATTTGTTCACGGCTGTTTTTGGCACAGACATAATCGGTGCAGACGCGCGTCCACTCCTAAGACTCACGAAGCTTTTTGGCAGGAGAAATTCCTCGGCAACGCGGCTCGTGACAAGAGCAATCGGCGTCAGCTGAAGAAGCTCGGGTGGAGCGTGTTTACGGTTTGGCAGTGCGAACTGAAGAATCCGGGTAGACTGGCGGAACGCTTGGATGAATTTCTCGCAGGTTGAGGATA
>JAFAMZ010000075.1 GCA_019232935.1 Silvibacterium sp. | reverse complement strand
GCGGAGATTGTGCCGGTTTCGCTGGCGCATACGCGGTACGCGGTGCCGACGTATTACGTGATCGCGACGGCAGAGGCGAGCGCGAACCTCGCCCGGTTCGATGGCGTGCGTTACGGGTATCGTGCGCCGAATACGCCGACGCTGGCGGGGATGTATCAGTGCTCGCGCGAGGGTGGATTCGGTGCGGAAGTGAAGCGGCGCATTCTGCTCGGAACCTACGTGCTTAGCGCGGGCTACTACGACGCATATTACAAGAAGGCGCAGCAGGTGCGGCGGCTGCTGACCGAGGATTTTCTCAAGGCTTTCGACGAGGTCGATGCAATCCTCACGCCGACGGCGCCGACTCCGGCGTTCAAGCTCGGTGAGAAGACCGACAATCCGATGGAAATGTATCTCGCCGATATCTACACCGTGACGGCGAACCTGGCTGGAATCTGCGGCGTCTCGGTACCCTGCGGAGAGTCACGCACGGGCCTGCCGATCGGGATGCAGATCCTGGGCAGGCATTTCGGTGAGTCGACGGTATTTCGCGTGGGGCAGGCCGTTGAGAAGCTAGGCGTCTAAGGGCATTCGCAGCGCGGACCAGAAATCGTAACAGGTTCGGATACGGATTCCGACGACGACCCGAGCGGCTGGTAGTAGCGCGATTGGGGATCGGCGCAGGCGAGGCAGAGGATGCGTCCGCCGCGCTCGACGAAGCGCTCGTAGCTGATGCCTTCTCCGCATTCGGCGCAGGCCATGCGCTCGCCCTTGTAGCCGGGGAATTCTTTCGGCTCGATGCGGACGGAGACCCATTCTTCGGAGAAAAGCTCTTCGTCGGGCAGCTCACGGTAGGCGAGCATTTGCTGCCTGTTCTTGTTTTCAATTTCAGGATGAAGCTCGCGGGCGCGCGCTTTTGATGATTCGAGCGCGGCGATGCGCAGGGCGCGACCCGAGTCGAGATCGACGAAGGTCGCGGCCATCTTACCCCAGTCGCGGAATTTGAGGGCGCGCTTGCCGAGGCGGCATCCAGTGACAACTCCGATGGCATCGGTGGCGCAGCGGTCGATCTCGACGTAGGTGACAAGGCGTTTGCGGTCCTTGCCGCGCGGCTCCTCGACGCCGAGCCGGCTGCAGCCGAGCATGGCCAAGCGCACGCCGAGGACCTGGCCGGCGCAGAGATGTCCGTGGGCGGTTTCGGCGAGTTTGAGGAGGTCGTCGAAGGATTCCATGAGGTTAGTTTAGACCGATCTGGGCTGCTGCGTGGGTACGGCAGGGATCAGGCTGCTTTACGAGTCTTAATTTTACTCAGGTCGACGTGGGCTCCGGCCAGCCGAAGATCGTAGTCGGCCTGGAGGTTTGTCCAGAACTGGGCCGGCAGGCCGAAATAAACCCCCAGACGTACGGCCGTATCGGCGGAAATCGACCTCTTGCCGCGCACGATATCGTTCACGCGGGGAACAGGAACATCGATGTCCTTGGCGAGCCGGTATGCGGTGATTCCGAGCGGCTTCATAAACTCCTCGCTCAGAATGTCTCCGGGATGAATCGCAAATACCTTTCTGGCCATCCAATGCCTCGCATCCTTCAGTGATAGTCGACGATTTCGACTTCGTGAGCGTTGCCACCTCGCCATACAAAGCAGATTCGGTACTGGTCATTTACGCGAATAGAATACTGTCCTTTACGATCTCCCTTCAGTGCCTCCAGGTGGTTGCCGGGCGGCACGCGAAGGTTCTCAACGGCGAGAGCAGCATTCAGGATCATCAGCTTTCGAGCAGCAGATTTGCGAAGGCTTGCCGGAATCCGACGGCTTTTGCCCGTTCTCCAGAGCAGTTCCGTATCGTCATCTCTGAAGCTTGCTATCATCGTGAATATTAACGCAACGTGTTAATAACGTCAAACGTTATTAGCCAGCATCAGTTGCTTGCTTCGCCTGACTCTCCCGCGTCACCATCCTCGACGAGGACGGCCGAGAGCCCAACCAGGTCAAAGCTGACCGGTGAGCTTCCGGCGGGCTGGAAGGCGATGCGGAGGGGCTCCCTTTGCCAGACCGCAGGGTTACAGGCGGGGGAAGGATGGTCGATGGGGTTCCACTCATGCAGCTTCTTGCTGAGCACGGGCCGGCGCGCGGCGATCTGCGCGACTACAGCATAGAGTTGCCGCCCGGAGGAGCTGAGTCCGCAATATGCGGCGTAATCGCGAAACCACACGACATCGGAGACGCCCGGATCATAGTCGGGCAGGCGAAGCGCGGTGACCTTACCGCTGACGCGATCGATGAGCAGCCAGGGGCCACGCTGCCAAACCCAGTGCGCCGCACCTGGGATGCCGCCTGCATCCGAGGGGAGGGCATCATTGAGACGGATGGCACGGCGAACAACAAAGCTTCGGTCGGTGATGTCGTGGGCGTCGCCGGTTGTCCACTCCTTGACCTTGCCGTCGACGACCAACGGGCGCACGCGCAGCTCGGTCTCGTCTTTGCGAGCGCCGGCAGGATCTCCGACGAGGGAGTAAGGGACCTTGCGGACGCCTCCCAGGGCCACAACGTGCGGCTTTGCTCCGGCAGCGTGCGCGAGGCTCGCTGAGAGCGCCAGAGCAAGGCTGAAGGATGTCCGGAGCATTGGTGATTCAGCATAAGTGGTTGGTGGAATTCGGGACATGTCACGGAGGTAACGGGAAGGCAGGGATCAGGGATTAGGGAACAGGGATTAGAAAGACCCAAGCCCCAAGGCCTGAGGCACGCACCTTTGTTTGGGATGTAGACAATCTACCGCCAGAGGAGTAGATTGCCTACATCTATGAAGAAGCCAGCGGAAAAGGCGAGTCCCTATCAAAACAGAATTGAGCTGCTGCAGGGCACGCTCGACATGCTAATTCTGCAGACGCTGCAATGGGGTCCGCAGCATGGATACGGCATCAGCCAGGCGATCCGCACGCGCTCGGGGGATGTGCTGCAGGTCGAAACCGGATCGCTTTATCCGGCACTGCACCGGCTGGAGAGGCAGGGCTGGGTGCACTCGGAGTGGAAGTTGACGGAGAGCAACCAGCGCGCGAGGTACTATCGCATCACTGCGACCGGCAAGAAGCAGCTCGCATCTGACCATGGCCGGTGGCAGCAGATGGTCGAGGCGATCGGCGCGATCATGGGCATCGAACCGGAGCGGAGCGAGCCGTGAGCTGGTGGCAGTTCTTCGCGCGGTGGCGGAGCGATCTTGATGAAGAGATTGAGGCTCAAATACACATGGCCGTGCGGGACCGCGTGGAGCGCGGCGTGCCGTTGGAGCAGGCCCGGGTGGCAGTCGCGAAGGAATTCGGCAACGTTCCTCTGGTGATGGATGTGACGCGTGCGATGTGGGGTTGGGAATGGCTGGAGCGCGCGAGCCAGGATCTGAAATACGCGCTGCGACGGCTGATCAAAGCTCCGGGATTCACGATTGCCGCAGTGGCCACGCTGGCACTGGGCATCGGCGCGAACACGGCGATCTTTGAGCTACTGGACGCGGTGCTCCTGCAGTCTCTGCCGGTGAAGAACCCGCAGCAGCTGGCCGAGGTGCACGTTGTCGATATGGACAAGGCGCGAGGTAGCGTCTTCAGCGGCTATCCGGTAGTAACAAATCTGATCTGGGAGAAGCTGCGCGAGGATCACCAGGGATTCTCAGGGATTGCCGCCTGGAGGGATACGCAATTCAGCCGCGATTCGGGTGGCAACGCGCGCTTCGTCAACGGCCTGTGGGTGAGCGGTGATTTCTTTCGCGTGCTGGGGGTCCCGCCGATTCAAGGACGGGTTTTCACCGTGGAGGACGATCGCCGTGGATGCGGTCTGCCGGGCGCGGTGATCAGCTATGGGTTCTGGCAGCAGGAGTTTGGCGGCGGGCCAGCTCTGGGCCGCAAGCTGTTGCTCAACGACAAGCCGGTTGAGGTGATTGGCATAACTCCGTCGAGCTTCTTCGGAGTAGCCGTGGGGCGCAGCTTCGACGTGGCTGTGCCGGTGTGCTCGCAGCCATATCGCGAAACAAGGAGCCTGCTGGATTCGAGCACAGAGTGGTGGCTGTCGCTGATCGGCAGGCTCGATCCCGGCTGGTCTGTCAAGCAGGTAGCCGCGTATCTCGGAGCCATCTCGCCGGGGATCTTCGCCTCGACGCTCCGACCGGATTATCCAGTCGAGAGTGTGAAGGACTACCTGGCGATGAAGCTGACCGCCGCGCCTTCGGCGGCCGGCGTCTCGATGCTGCGTGAGACCTATTCTGATCCGCTGAAGTTTCTGCTGGGGATTTCCGGGTTCGTACTGCTGATCACGTGTGCAAACCTGGCCAGCCTGATGCTCGCGCGGACGAGCGCCCGCGAGCGGGAGATGGCAGTACGGCTTGCGATTGGAGCGGGCCGATGGCGACTGATCTGGCAGGTTCTGTCAGAAAGCTTGCTCTTGTCGCTCGCGGGTGCTTTGGCAGGCGCAGCGCTGGCCCGCATGCTGAGCCACGGGTTGGTGGCATACCTGAACACGAAGGACGATGCCGTAACCCTCGACTTCAAGCTGGACTGCCGGCTGTTCGCGTTTCTGCTGGCGGTCTCGCTAGTGACGTGTGTGCTCTTCGGGCTGGCTCCGGCGCTGCGCGCTTCGCGGACAACTCCTGGCGCCGCGATGAAGACGGGCGGCCACGGTATGACGGCGGGGCGAGGACGGCTGGGATTTCGTGGAGTGCTGGTCGTGTCGCAGGTGGCGCTGTCTCTTGTGCTGTTGTTCAGCGCCTTGCTGTTTACAGAAAGCCTGCGGAACCTCCTGCTCAATGACCCGGGCTTCCGGACCGACGGCGTGCTGATCGCCGCACTCGATTTTACGCGTTTGCAAATTCCTGTCGAGCGGCGAGGAGCATTCCAGCGGCAGCTGCTCGACAGGATACGCGCGATTCCCAGTGTGGATGCGGCGGCAGATACGAATGTTGTGCCGCTGAGCGGGGCCGGCTGGGGAAACACTGTCTGGATTGACGGCCACGACTCGACGCAGCGGCACGATTCGAATTTCAGCGCCGTCAGCTCGGATTATTTCAAAACGCTGCGCATTCCGATCGTCGCTGGCCGCGATTTTAACGACAGGGATACGACGCAGTCGCCGCGTGTGGCGGTCGTGAACGAGACCTTCGCGCGCAAGCTGGGACTGGGCGCGAACGCCGTGGGCGCGCGCTTCTGGCGTGAGGCGACGCCATCCAGCCCTGAGGAACTGAACGAGATTGTCGGCGTAGTCAAGGACACGAAATACCGGCATATCCGGCGGCCGGCTGGTGCGATCGCGTATCTCGCGCTCTCACAGGACAAGGACGCTGAGAGTACGATGCGGATTCTCGTGCGGTCAGGGTTACCGATGGATGCAGTAGAGCAGGCGATTCGGCGCACGATACGCGAGGTCAGTTCGGGCATCAGCTTCGATTTCACTGGGCTGCAGGAGCAGATCCGGCAGTCGTTGCTGGCCGAACGGCTGCTCGCGACTCTCTCGGGATTCTTCGGCGCGCTGGCCGTCGTGCTGGCGATGATAGGCCTTTACGGTGTCATGTCGTATACAGTAGCCGAACGGACGAACGAGATCGGCATCCGTATGGCGCTGGGCGCGGGACGTGCAAATGTGATCGTCATGATTCTCGGCAAGGCCGTGCGAATGCTCGTCGTTGGGCTCGTTTTAGGCGCCGGGCTGTCACTCGCAGCGGCAAGTGCGGCGAGCGCCATGCTCTTCGGACTGAAGCCGCGTGATCCGGCAACGCTGGCCCTGGCGACAGTTCTGCTCGCGGTTGTGGCGCTGGCCGCGAGTTATCTGCCCGCGCGGCGGGGGTCGAAGCTGGATCCGATTGCTTCGCTTAGAGAAGAATGACTGAATCCCTACCGCGAGGATTCCGCGTCGCGCTGGATCACGGTCAGGCTGACGTCGTCCCGCAGCGGGGTGCCGTTGGCGAAATCCTGCAGGGCGGCGAGCACCATCATCAGCTTGGTATGAGCGGATTGGCCTTCGGCGCAGCGCAGCGTTTCAAGCAGCCTGTCGGTGCCGAACTCCTCGCCTGAGGGGCTTGCGCACTCGAGCACACCATCAGAGTAGGCGACGAGCGTGTCGCCCGGTGCGAGCAGCAGCGTTGCGGAGCGGAACTCCGCGCCGTCGATTGCGCCTAGCAGCGGGCCACCTTCCTGGAGCAGCTCGAAGCTTCCATCGGCGTGAAGCAGCAGCGGCGGGAAGTGGCCGGCGTTGCAGTAGGTCAACTCTCCGCGGTCGCAGTCGATCTGGGCAATGAGTCCGGTGACGAACGGGGCGACGGGGCGCAGATAGCAGAGGTGGCGATTCACCTCTGAGGCGATGCTCGCGGGGTCGGAGTCGGGCCGAGCGTAGCTCTGCAGAAGTCCGGCGAGGTTGGTGAACCACATGCCGGCGGCGATGCCTTTGCCGGCAATGTCTCCGTGAGCAGTGAAGACGCGCGAGCCGTTTTTCGAGAAGGTGATGAAGTCTCCGGACAGGAAGCGCGCGGCGAAGACTTCGCTGGCAAACTGCAGATCGCCGTGGCGCAGCAGGCGCGGGCCGCTGAGCTTACGCTGGATCTGGGCGGCCTCGAAGAGCTGGTTGTGCAGATCGAGCTTTTCGCGGTGGAGCGAGTCGAGTTCGTCTTTGAATGAAGAGTCGGGAAGAGACATGCCGGGCTCGGCGGTCTCGGCGAACGGCGGTACCGGAGGGGGAACCAGACTCCAATCGCGGTGATCGGGGTTCAATTCGAATCCGCTATTGGCTGCTGTCGCGAATGTTTCCGCGTGCAAGAGTCACCTCATTTCGTTTGGGCCCAGGCTTTTGATTAACCAGATCAATAGCTTTTAACCGACGAATCGATAGCCGGTTCCATGTACGGTGAGGAAATACTGCGGTTGCTCGGGATCGGGTTCGAGTTTCTGGCGCAGGCGCACCAAGTGCGTGTCGACTGTGCGCGTGGTTGGAAAGTTGTCGTATCCCCAGACGTCTTCGAGCAGACGATCGCGGCTAAGGGTTTCGCCGGAGTGAGAAATGAAATACTTGAGCAGTTCAAACTCCTTTGAAGAAACATCGAGCAGCTTGCCGGATTTGACGACGCGACAGCGCCGCAGGTCTACTTCGACGTCGCCGAAGGAATGCTGTTCAGGATTTTTGGGCCCGGCCGCGGCGCGCCGCAGGATGGCCTTGACGCGCGCCAGCAATTCGCGAATCGAGAAGGGTTTGGTCACGTAATCGTCGGCGCCGAGCTCGAGGCCGACGACTTTGTCGACCTCCTGGCCGCGAGCGGTCAGCATGATGATGGGGAGTGAAGCGCGCTTGGCGCGCAGCTGCTTGCAGACTTCAAGGCCGCTCATGCGGGGCATCATGACATCTAGTACAACGAGATCCGGGGACTCGTCGAGTGCTTTCTGGAGGCCTTCAACACCGTCGCCGGCAGTAATGACCCGATAGCCCTCGAACTCGAAGTTGTCGCGAAGGCCGGCAACCATGTTGGGCTCGTCTTCGACGATGAGAATTTTGGCGGTCGATTCGGCTGGTTTTGTTTTGTCCTGTGTTTTCATGCGTGAGCCTCGACGTGTTGCTCGACTGGCATATGCTGCATCGGGAGAGTGATGGTGAACTTGCTGCCGCGCCCGGGCTCACTTTCGACGGCAACCTCTCCGCCGTGGGCCTGCACTATGTGAGAGACCAGTGACAGGCCCAGTCCGCTCCCCTTGGTGTTGTGCACCAAAGGATCACCTACCCGGTAGAATTTCTCGAAAATTTTAGGCTGCTCCTTCGGCGGAATTCCGATGCCATGATCGACGACTTCGAGATTCACACCGCCGTGGTGAGGATAGAGGTTCACGCCCAGATATTTCTCTTTCGGTGAGTACTTCAGGGCGTTGTTCACCAGGTTCAAAAGGGACCGTGCGATAGCTTCGCGGTCGACCATGAGCGGCGGCACGTCGTTGGCGATTTTCTGCTCGAACTTGAAGCCGTTCTGCTCGATCTCGAAACGGTAGGCTTCGAGCGTATCGCGCACGAGATCGGCGAGGTTGGTTTCGCGGAAGTTGTATTCCTTCTTGCCGGACTCGATGCGGGAGAAGT